>NZ_JAKJHX010000013.1:0-57697 GCF_021648855.1 Tychonema litorale BBK16
GAATTGGGAATTGGGAATTGGGAATTGGGAATTGGGAATTGGGAATTGGGAATTGCTAATTGGGAATTGCTAATTGGGAATTGGGAATTGCTAATTGGCACTTCGACTACGCTCAGTCAACCAATTGACGACTGCTTGCTATACAATACCAATGCCTGATGCTCGATGCCCCATGCCCGATGCCCGATGCCCGATGCCCAATGCCCGATGCCCTATGCCCACAACATAGTTTAAATGCTCAAAGTAATTATTTTTGATTTTGACGGTACTTTAGCAGATACAATCGATATTCTTCTGAGCATCACCAACCGTTTGTCAGCAGAATTTGGCTTTAAGTCTGCCACCAAAGAGGAACTCGCTCAATTGAGCAATTTAACTCCTTGGCAAATCCTTAAATATTCTGGCATTTCTATCTTCAAATTACCACTGCTGATTAGAAAGTTAAAAGCAGAGTTACGCAATGAGATTCCAAATATCCAATTGTTTGCGGGAATCAAAGAAGTTTTATTAGAATTGGAAAGCCAAGGTTTCACACTGGGTATTATCACATCTAATTCTAGAGAAAATGTCCTGATTTCAATGAAAAATAACGGTTTAGAAGGTGTTTTTGATTTTATTGATTCTGCGACAACCTTTGGTAAACATAAAATTATTTATCGGTGGCTAAGACGAGAAAATTTTAATCCTGAACAAGTGGTTTATGTGGGAGATGAAGTTAGAGATATAGAGGCGGCTAAAAGAACCGGAATTAAGGTCATTGCTGTAAGTTGGGGTTTTAATTCTCAGTCAGCTTTGGCGGCGCATTATCCCGATTTTTTGATTGAACGTCCCCAGCAATTGATAGAATTGATCGATAACTGGGAGTAGTGTAACGCTAGTTTTCGGAATATTGCAGAATGTTAAGTAGTGAGAATTTTGTACGCGATCGCTTGAAAAGCTCGATCGGGCTTGATATAAACATAAATAGCAACACTTGCTTTACTCATTAGACAAAATTGGAGCAGCCCTATGTCAGCTTTAGAAACTTTCTTGACTTTTAGCTTAGCTTCAACCTGTGCCGTCGCAGCTTTAGCAACTTGGTTACGCTTCACAAACCCTCCTTCCGATGCTAAACGTGGCTAGAAGGAAGAAGGAAGAAGGAAGAAGGAAGAAGATAAAGTAGGTTGGGTTGAAGCTTTGTGAAACCCAACACTGGATTTTAGAGCGGTTCCCGCTGTATTATGACACACTCAATGAATCGTCAACATTTAAGAAATTAGTTTGTTAATTGTTGTTGTTGTGCTTCATAAAAGTGGGAACCGCTGTAGATGAAGAGTTGGGTTTCGCAAAGCCTCAACCCAACCTACATATTTTGGATTTCACTGACATCAATTTTCTAACACAAGAATTCGCGCGGATCAGTGACATATCCAGTCAAAGCAGAGGCTGCGGCTGTATAAGGTGAAGCCAGATAAACTTGAGCTTCCTTGTTCCCCATTCGGCCAGGGAAATTTCGGTTAGTTGTAGACACGCAAATTTCGGGTTGATTCATCCGCCCAAAGGTGTCTTTTGGTCCACCCAAACAAGCGGCGCAAGAAGGTGCGGCTGGTTCGATACAACCGGCGGCTAAAAAGATTTCCGACAGAGTTTGACCATCGTATTTTGTGGTAAACATATCTTCGTAAACTTTCTGAGTTGCCGGCACTAAATAAGTTGGAACTTTGACTTTATTTCCTTTGATAATTCTGGCTGCATTCAGAAAATCGGATGTTTTGCCGCCGGTGCAGGAACCGATGTAAACTCGATCGATCTTGACATCACGACAATTCCGTGCTAGGTCTCGATTGTCGGGAGAGTGCGGTTTGGCGACGACTGGTTCTAGTTGGCTGACATCGTAGGTGCGATCGCTATAAAATTTCGCATCCTCATCGGTGTAAAATGACTCAAACGGCACATCAGTCCGAGAAGTCACGTAATCAAAGGTAGTTTTGTCCGCAGCTACAGTGCCGTTTTTGCCCCCAGCTTCAATCACCATATTGCACAGTGTCATCCGTTCTTCCATTGTCAAACGGTCAACTGTATCGCCGGCAAATTCCATCGCCCGATAGTTAGCACCGGCAACACCGATATCACCAATAATTTGTAAAATCAGGTCTTTTGCTAACAGATAATCTGGTAGTTCACCATTGAAGATAAACCGCATGGTGGCCGGAACTTTGATTAACAGTTTACCGGTTCCCAAGATGAAAGCTGCGTCTGTATTGCCGATTCCGGTGGCAAATTGTCCGAAAGCGCCGGCATTACAAGTGTGAGAATCTGTACCGAAAAGCACTTCGCCTGGTCGTGTGTGGCCTTCTTGTGCTAGGGCGATGTGACAAACGCCTTTGTAGTCGGGATTTGCTTTAAAGTTCGATCGATCCGTGATGTCGTAAAAGTATTTTATCCCTTGTTCCTGTGCAAAATCGCGCAGAATATCGACGTTGCGGTTAGCGCGTTCATCGTTGGTGAAAATATAGTGGTCGGGAATTAACACGATTTTGTCTGGATTCCAGACTTTAGCGTCGTCGCCGAATTCCTTCTTGAAAACTCCAATGGTACCAGGGCCGCAGACATCGTGGGTCATCAACACATCTGTTTCCACCCAAATGTTTTCTCCGGGTTCAACTTTGGTGCGCCCTGATGCTTTGGCTAAGATTTTTTCGGTGAGAGTCATTCCCATAGTGCGATCGCCTTTTTTGTTAGATGCTACATATGTGTAATTGTAAGCGAAACATTCCATGTTACCGAGGATACAAGTTAAATAAATAGCAAGTATCCGGTTTGAGTGTAGATGCCTGTGTAGTGTCGCTTATCTCTTAAATTAGAGGATTTTATATGAACTTGCCAAAATTGTTATTGGGAACCAGCCTCAGTTTAGCAACATTTATTGGTTTGAGTGCAAGTGCGATCGCCACTAATCACACCAATTTTCCTGAAACCTATCTAGCCCAGCAACCTAACTGCAAAAATCCCCAAACTCAAACCGAGTTAAACATTTGTTCGGGAGTAGACTATCAGCGGGAAGACAAACAACTCAACCAAGTTTACAATCAAGTTCGCGACCAACTTTCGGCTAATCGTCGCCAACAATTGATTGTAGCACAAAGAGCGTGGATTTCCTTTCGCGATGGCAATTGCAAATTTGCCAGAAGTGAAGTTGAAGGTGGCACAATGGCACCGTTAATTTTCAATAACTGTCTCCAAGAAATGACTAAAAAGCGTACCTTGGAATTGAACAGTTATCTACAAGACCAGATGCCGCAGCCGAATAGTAGCAACTATCAAACAGTCGATCGCAAATTAAATCAAGTATATCAAAATACGATAGGTACTCTTGCTGCATCTCGTCAATCTCAACTCAAGATAGCACAAAGAGCCTGGATTGTTTTCCGCGATGCTAATAGTAAGTTTGAAAGTTCTTTACCTAATGGTAGCACTCAACTTTCTTTAATTCGGATGACTGAACAAAGAACTAAAGATTTGGTAGATTTTTCACGGGAAAGTCGTTAGAATATTGGGAATTGGGAATTGGGCATGGGGAATTGGGAATTGGGAATTGGGCATCGCTAATCATTAGTCGAAATTAGGAGACGGCAGTGCCGTGTCCCTACAATGTTATTTTGCGTAGGGACACGGCATTGCCGTCTCCTCTTTCATTCCGGTACTAGATCCAATTTCGCCAATCCCAAATAACAAACACCTTCTGGTGTCACATCAAACCGACAAGGCAAAATTTCCACACCTACATCGATCGCCTGTCGGAATAATTGTCCGTAAGTGCGATCGGCACTATCCCCAGGTGCAAAACTCGTACAATCTCCACGATTAATAAAATACAGCATTACAGCCCTCGAACCATCCCGCACCACATCAATTAATTCCCTCAAATGTTTCTGTCCCCTCTCAGTCACTGTATCAGGAAATAGAGCTAATTGCTCCTTCGCCCAAGTTGTATTTTTAACTTCCAGAAAAATCGGTTTAGTATCACCTACTAGCCAAAAATCAACTCGACTTTTTTTGTCCTTACCATAAACAACTTCCGGTTTGAACTCACTATAATTGCCCAACTCAGGAAACAAGCGCGATTCCAAAGCTAACTTAATTACTCGATTTGGCAATCCCGTATTCACTCCCACCCATGTTGGCACAGTATCGCAAACTTGAATTAATTCCCAAGTATAAGCCAACTTACGTTTAGGATTATCGCTGGGAGATACAAACACGGGATTACCAGGAAGATAAACATCAGTCATCGGACCAGTATTCGGACAGTGTGCGGTGATGATTTCTCCCGAAGCCAGTTCGATGTCGGCGAAAAATCGCTTGTATCGCTTAACTAAAATACCTGGCAACAGAGGCGGATATTTGTAAATAAAATCAGTCATTCAATTTTAGATTTTAGATTTTAGATTTTGGATTTTATATTGGGGCATTATAGCACGAATTTGGGATTTCACTTAATTGAGAACCGCTATATTCATAGAAATTTTCTGAATTTATGTTACGATAGTCCAGATTTGCGATTAAACTTAGTGAAACCTTTCAACGTTAGCATTTTTAACCATTTGTGCCTGAATTACAGAAGCCCTCTCGTTCCCTAGCAGGCATTGCTGGCATTGTCGCAGTCGCCACTCTGATTAGCAAAGTCTTCGGCTTAGTACGCCAAATTGCGATCGCCGCAGCCTTTGGAGTCGGTGTCGCCGTCGATGCTTACAACTACGCCTATGTCATCCCCGGTTTCTTATTTATCTTACTCGGAGGCATCAACGGCCCATTTCACAGCGCCATCGTTAGTGTTTTAGCCCGCATAGACAAAAAAGAAGCAGCACCTCTAGTCGAAACAATCACTACTTTAGTCGGTGGTTTGCTACTATTAGTAACAGTCGGTTTAATTGTTTTTGCCGATTCAATGATCGATTTGGTAGCACCGGGATTAAGTAGAACACCAGAAGGTTTACAAATCAAAGCCATCGCCATTCAGCAATTTCGGATTATGGCACCGATGGCATTACTTTCAGGTTTAATCGGCATCGGTTTTGGCACTCTCAACGCCGCCGATATGTACTGGCTTCCTTCCATCAGCCCCTTATTTTCCAGTGTTGCACTCATCGGAGGTTTAGGCATTCTCGCATTCCAACTCGGAGATAAAATCACTCAGCCAGAATACGCACTAATGGGCGGTTTGGTTTTAGCTTGGGGAACTCTGGCGGGAGCAATTTTGCAATGGTTAGTGCAACTAGCAGCACAGTGGCGCGCAGGCTTAGGAAAATTGCGTTTGCGATTTAATTTTAAACGCCCTGGAGTGCAAGAAGTAGTGAAGGTGATGGTTCCTGCTACTTTATCATCAGGAATGCTACAAATTAATGTCTATACTGATCTATTTTTCGCATCCTATATACCTCAAGCTGCATCTGCAATGGGTTATGCAGGGTTGTTAGTAATGACACCTTTAGGCATCATTTCTAATGTAATTCTAGTGCCATTTTTGCCGATATTTTCTCGTCTCACTGACCCGCAAGACTGGCCGGAATTAAAAGATAGAATTCGTCAAGCTTTGATTTTGACGGGGCTGACGATGCTGCCATTGAGTGCTTTAATGGTGACACTGGCTAAGCCGATCGTGCGAATTGTTTATGAACGCGGTGCTTTTAGCCAGTCAGCTTCTGATTTTGTCGCGCCGATATTGATGGCTTACAGTATTGGAATGTTTGTGTATTTAGGACGCGATGTTTTGGTGAGGGTGTTTTATGCTTTGGGAGATGGAGAAACGCCTTTTCGCGTCAGTATTATCAATATTTTTCTGAATGGATTGCTGGACTATTTGTTAGTAGGGGCTTTTGGTGCGCCCGGATTGGTTTTGGCGACGGTGGGAGTGAATATTGTTTCGATGATTATGTTTTTGTACTTATTAGATAAAAAGCTGGGCGGTTTACCTTGGCGGGAGTGGAGTTTGCCATTTCTGGGGTTGGCTTCTGGGAGTTCTCTCACTGCTTTTGTGGCTTTGGCTACTCTGCAAGGATGTCAAAGAGTTTTTGGTACTGAAGGTTTGCTAATTCAATTAATGGAGTTGGGTGTGTCAAGTTTTGTCGGGTTAGCAGTTTTTGCGGTGTTTGTGAGTCAGATGAAATTGCCAGAAGTTGATATGTTTGTCGATCGCATTAAACAGCGTTTTGGAAAGTAAATCGACAGAGTTAGAACAGGAATTTTATTTGTGAAGTCTCGATAGACAGACAAGACTCATTGAGTTGCGAGGTTTACTTGCTAGGCACCCCATTTCTCGTGAATATTGCCGTAGTCGTTAATGGCATACTCTATTTGCAGCATCAAGCGCGGTTTCTCTGTCGGCCGAGTTCCCTTGTGAAAGCACATAGCATTTTCTACAAAGCCAAAACCAGCCTTGCCACTAGCGGACTTGGCGGGCATTGCAGGCTTAAGTTGACACTAATGGGCAATGCCATGTCCCTACCCAAATAATACCGTAGGGAAACGGCACTGCCGTGTCCTAATTTCTAATTTGATTTGAAGGAAAATAGCATTTCCACTTGGGCAATTGAGGGATCTGGGGAAGTTGTAACAACGCTAACTCCTCGAATAGAATTGAGGACTTCAGCGGTGGGTGGGGAAACTAAAGTTGGTGCTGCTTTAAGCAGGTATTGGTTAGCCCAAGACATGGTTTTGTCCATATCCAAATAAAAGTAACCCCGATCGCCTGGTGAGACAGAAGTTGCGATCGCCTTAAAATTTGAACTGCTACTTAACGGCTGTGGTGGAGTGGTACTAATCACATCCACTAAAGGCCCGCCAAAAGCTACAAACATCGTATTTTTATCCAGCCAGCCATGCCCGAATAAAGTGCCTTGCTGGGGTATTGTCCATTCAGTCACCTCCTTTCCCTGAACTTGTCGGGGGGCGATGCTGACTGTAGGATTACTTTTGGCGATCGCATCGAGTTTTTTCAGGGCTGCTTCCGCTGCGGGGCGATCGCTTGTTTCAAAAATCATCGTCGCACCCATGCCAAACTGAGACAGAATACCTTGATTTGAAGCGATTGCCCCGATCGCAAATTCTCCATTCATCCAACCAAAAACATCTCGATCCGCATCCAGATTCACTCCCTTCAAACCATCTCGAATCTGCTTCATGCTGGTAGTAAGTTCCGGGCTATTTTTCGCCTCGGCGGTTGCTTCCGACCACACTTTATCAATACCCTTCCCGCCAACTAAAGCCAGAGTTTCACCAGGAAATCTCGGTAACAATTTCGATGCGACTTGTGGATTTTGCTGAGCGAATTTCGGGTCTAATTGAGCAACAGTTTTCACCCTCAATCCCGCAGCATCCACCCCAATTCCGGCAACCATTGACTTAACTTGTTTGAACTGTGAAATCACCGTTGAAGACAACTTCACATCTGGCTGCAAATTAGCTTGAAGTTGTTCCATCGCCGCCGGATAATCAGGAATATAAACAGTAGCGATCGGATTTGATACCCCTGCACTTTCAGATAAAAACTTACTTGCATTCGGTTGTGTGGCGAGAGAAGGCTGTCCCTTGAAAGTATCGATCGCCAATTCCACAGTTTTTTTCAAAGGAGCGATCGCTAATTGATCGTCCAACAAAGCTACACTATAAGCCTTACCACTTGTTTCTACAATCTCAGCAATTTTCACCCCTTGATACTCGCTTTCCTGAGTTTTTGTACCGGGCTGAGATTTTAATCTATTGGCAAAATTCCAAGCGCTAATTTTATTTTTCACACTCACCACCAGTAGCAGTTGTGGGGGCTTCGTCTTCGCCTCACCATCAGGGGGAAGCAAAGCCACCATCGCACCGCCTAGCCAAGGCTTTAAGTCCTTCTCAAAGTCAATTTGAGTACCCGCCAAGCTCTGATCTTGAAAAGTCTTCAAATTCTCGGCGACCAACTTTTGAGCGCCTGGGGTGCCAAATAGCTGCAACTGAGACAGTGCTTGGGGATTGGGGGAGATGAACGCGGCCATCATTGCTTCATCGGGTACAACTTTGGCACTTTCTTGAGGGTTTGATACTTTGTTGGTCAAACTCTGGATGTAAAAGTAGCCCCCGGCGCTACCCGCTGCGACGAGGATAGCGGCAGCAATTAGAAGTTTTGATTTTGTTGCAGACATTGTTTGTGATTTTCGCGTCTCCTATTAGTTTAGTCAAAATTATAGATAGCTGGTGGGGAGGCCCTAGTTTCAAATAATCTAAGACACAAGTTTGGGCGATCGTCTAAACTACTAAAAATGTGAATCATGGGTAAAAAATGAAAGTAGCGATCGCGGGTGCAACGGGATTTGTAGGTAGCCGTTTGGTAGAGAGGCTGCATTCGGAAGGACATAGCGTGCTGGTTTTAGCCCGCGACTCCGAGCGAGCTCGGCGAATTTTTCCCGCTTCAGCTTATCCAAATCTGGAAGTTGTAGCCTACACTCCGGCGGAGTCTGGTGATTGGCAAAATTCGATCGCGGGCTGCGACGGGGTTGTAAATTTAGCAGGAGTGCCCATCGCCGAGGAAAGATGGACAGCGGCGAGACAGCAAGCAATTCTCGATAGTCGTAAATTAACAACCGCTAAATTGGTCGAGGCGATCGCTAATGCCGATCCTAAACCATCTGTGTTGGTGAGTGCAAGTGCGATCGGCTATTACGGAACCAGCGAAACCGCCGAGTTTGACGAAAATAGCCCTGCTGGGGATGATTTTTTAGCAACGGTTTGCAAAGACTGGGAAAGTGCGGCGCAACCCGTTAAAAATGTGGGCACACGGCTGACAATTTTGCGACTGGGGATAGTTTTGGGAATGGGAGGAGCACTCGCAAAAATGCTACCACCTTTTAAATTATTTGCTGGTGGTCCGATCGGTACAGGGAAACAGTGGTTTTCTTGGATTCACCGAGATGATGTGGTTAATTTAATCTTGTTCGCCTTACAAAATCCGCAAATTGAAGGTGTTTTGAATGCGACAGCACCTAATCCAGTGCGGATGAATGAATTGTGCGAAACTTTAGGAGAAGTTTTGCAGCGGCCTTCTTGGTTGCCAGTACCAAGTTTTGCTTTAGAATTGCTATTGGGAGATGGGGCAAAAGTTGTTTTGGAAGGTCAGCAAGTGTTGCCAAAACAGACTTTAGCTAGTGGTTTTCAATATGAATATCCGAACTTGAAATCTGCACTTGAAGAGATTTTGTCTTGATACAAATATGTCATTGCGAACTCTTAGCGAAGCAATCGTAATCGCTATGATATGATTCCGATGCTGCGGGAAGTGGTATGGCGTATTCCAGGTTTATGAGGTGCATTCAACCTCCTAGGGGACACGGCACTGCCGTGTCCCTACAATCAATCTGGCGTAGGGAAACGGCAGCGTCCCTATCAATCTGGCGTAGGGAAACGGCACTGCCGTGTCCTCTATCTACGTCATAAGTTAGGATTACCAATTTCCAGATAATTGTCCATGTTATACAATAAAGAAACCCTAAATTTTGATATATTTATGCAAGCACCACAAGTCGAACCAATACCGGGAGATTTGAGAGAAAGTCTGTATGAAACAGATTTTTTTGCTTGGACTCAGGAACAAGCACAACTCCTCAAACATCGAGAATGGAATCAACTAGATTTACCGAATTTAATCGAGGAGATTGAGTCATTGGGAAAACAACAACGTGCTGAACTAAGAAATCGCTTAAAGGTGTTACTTGGGCATTTATTAAAATGGGAATATCAAGTAGAACGACGCAGCCGTAGCTGGTTAATGACGATTCGCATACAGCGTCGCGATACTCAAGAATTGCTGTCAGAAAACCCTAGTCTTAAACCCTATATTCAGGAAGCATTGCAAAAGATATATGAAAGCGGTAGAGATTTGGCTGCAGGAGAAACCAACTTGCCACGAAAAACCTTTCCAGAGAATTGTCCATATGAGCTAGAAGACATTTTTAGCGATCGCTTTTATCCTGGTGAACCTGCAACAGATGATGTGATGGAATGAGAACGATCGCAGAAAGTTGTCTAATGGTAGGGAGTAATTCTGTTTGTGCGATCGCATGGCATAAAATTGCTCTTGGATATAATGGTAATGAAGTCTAGCAAGGAAAATGCTCAATTATGACAGTCCGGGAAGAACTAATCCATGAGATTAAGCAAGCATCAGATGATGTACTTCAGGTGCTATTAAGTTTTTTGCGTCAGACGCGGTTGTCGCAGTCTGAGCCTTCTAGGTCGATCGATTTGGCTGATATTTCAAGTGCTGGATTGACAGCGCAAAAGCATTATCCTCTGCGCGGGATGCCGTTGGTAATTGCTGAGGATTTTGATGAGCCGATGCCAGATTTATGGGATGCGCGATCGCAAATAAATTATAGGGGAAATTAACGCTTCGGCTCAATATCGAACTCAAGCCGAGAACGATAAAAATGAACATCAAATTCTAAAAAGAAATTCGTCTGTCCCAGAATCAATGATACGCTGTCACTTTTTGTCCAAGCAAATGCTAATCTTACAGGAGCAAAGTCTCCTATTTCAGCGATTAAAAATACTGGCATCGCTGGTTGATTACCAATATTGCCTGCCAGTCGAATGATGGCTTTGCTATCATCCCAAACTAAGCCAAGCTGAATGCCTATTTGGTAAGGCAATACATTCACAGTTGCACCGCTATCTACTAACCCAACAACTTCGACTCTCTGGTTATTATGGTGCAGAATCAAGGGAATGCGCGGTAGGCTGTCAAACTCATCTTGGGAGGGGTCATTGGTAGAGTATTGAAATCGCATAATAATCAGTTTGCGTGGTTAGCCAGATTCATTGCCTCCATTAAAGCTGCACCAGCACCAAAACTATCGTAGGGCGTTGGTAGGTAGTAAATCTTGTAAGGTTCCAAAGGAAAAATATCCTCACTGATATCCTCTTCCGCCACGAGAATGCGGATTAACTCTCGTTTGTCGATCGCAGACAGTTGTCTAATGGTAGGGAGTAATTCTGTTAGTGTCATCGGTTCTTTTCCTACGATGCGTCTATGTTAAGGCTAGCAGGTCAACGCAGTAATTGCAACTTCTAGGGGAGTTTCACAAAAATAAGCGCGATCGCATTTTAGTAGCGATCGGGCTTTGGTTTTTTGGTTATGGCGATCGCTAAAAACATACAAAGCCCAAAAATTGCTATAATAATGATGCTTAGAAACTTAGCCTAGTCTTCTGCTTCCCCGTCCAAGATTTTGGCTAATAATTCATAAGCAAGAATAGAAATATCTTTTCCTTGGTTTGTCGCTTTTTGAAAAATTTTTGCTGAGTCTTTGGGGCTAAGATTGACAGTAATAGTACCAAGATTGCCTTCCCCAGTAACAATAGAAACATCAGGAAGAATAGAAATATCTTTTCCTTGGTTGGCAGCTTTTTCAAAAATTTTTGCTGAGTCTTCGGGGCTAAGATTTATGGTAACAGTCCCAGGATTGCCTTCCACAGCAACTATAGGAACATCTTTTTCCTGTCTGGCAGTTTCTTGCACTGGTTTTGCTGAGGCGTCGGGGCTAAGATTAACAGTAACTGTGTCAGGAGTCGTTTCTCTATTCTTCTTGCTTTGATTATTGTGACTTACTTCAGTTATTCTCGAAGAAACTACAAACCCTGCAACTCCTAACCCTAGCATTGCTAGAGAACTACCAATAATATATTGAGCTTGGTTAGTATTGATTGGCGAAGGTACTATGACTTCAACACCAGGAATCCCACTTACTATAGTTGGAGCTTTTGGTGGTTCTTGAGCACGAGCTAACTTCATCAAGCCAAATGCTAAGAACAAGACACTCAAAACTATAACTCCTACACTCAGAATTTTTAAAAGCCTCTTTTTCATGTTTATTGCCTCCTGTTTGATTAAATTATGTGGAATTGGATAGAAAGTGTCATTAATTTGTGGGTTTTAACAATTATCCTCAAAAAAATGCTTCGTTCTATCTTGAACTTGTGGTATCGTCTTCCATTGATCCTTAAGTGATTCTCTCACCATTTCAGGTTGTTTTTCTGTATGGGAATCTTTACAATTTGGACTCTCTTTTTTGAAGATTAAATCACCAGTATAGCGTCCTCTCAAGGGATTATCAGGATAAGGTTTGACATGAGGTGATATATAAGAGATTACTTTGTCAAAAATAATTTCTATCGTTGGTGCAACTACTGTTCTAAGTAAAGCATCTCCTACATAAACCTCTAATTTTAAGAACAGTTCAGTAGTAACAGGGTTACACCCAACTAGCAGAGGGATAAATAGAAGGATGAGCCACCCACTTGTTTTTCTCTGTTTTTTGTATTGCATGATAATTAGCTCCTTGTACTGTGATTATCTCAATAGCCTAGTTTTTTACTGTTCGATATTTCAGTTTACTGAATATATGGAAACTGAGGAAAAACAAGCCTAAAAGACCTGCTACTCCGAAATGATACAAATTCTCTGACGTAACTCTAGCAAAGGGATGGGTGTAAGGAAAAAATCTGGCATATTGGCCGTCTAGTAAGTTACCTATACCTAATTTTACTAACCCTAGCAACAATGGTAAAAATAAAGCAACAACGGCGATTACCCTTTTTGAAGCGTAATCAAATGCTAGGTCAAAATCTAAGACTGCAATCGTACCTCCTGCGAAGATGATATAACTAACTAAACCCAAAACATCTAAAAGCACATTGGTAGGGTAAATATGATGATAGAGGGAAGTTACTAATACCCAAATTAGCCCTAAAAAACCCAGCCAAACTCCATAAGCAATTACCCAGATTGCTCTAGCAGCAGCAATTTCCCAAGGAGAGCAAGGAGTAAGCCGCAGCCAGAGTAACTGGCTTACTGAAAAACTATCCCCTAAAGGTAGCAGTAACCGAAGAAGTACATAAACGGCTATATAAATCCAAGCCCATGAAAACAATTCATGGAGAAGATTTATATAGACTGTTTCTCTGGCTCCCTGATATCCCTCAAAAGGGATATTAAAAAATGTTAGTTGTTCTCCATCCCAACTAAAAGGCAATGTTGCACTAATTATTCCTACTACTAATAAAATTAGCAAATGATATGACTTGAACAATTTGATAATTTCAGGCGCAACAATTACCCAAGCTTTGTTTAAATTGATCATACGCTTTCCCTCTTTTGGATAACCCCTGTCATTTGGAATTTATGGATTGATGAATCTGTAAAGATTTCTTCCAAAGCTTGAAAAGCCCCATCTTTGGAGAGATTCAAATATTTCTTAGCCTCAGCGTTAATAGAATCAGTCTCTATTTGACAATCAAAACCTTGACGCTCTTGCTCATGTAGTTTACCTTGAAATAGCTCATAAACTTTATCGGTTAACCTAGCGACTTCATCCCGCCGGTGAGAAATCCATAAAATCCCTGCTTGATGACAATTAGCAAGTCGTTGAACTTCTGACAATACAATTTTTTTTCCTTCTTTGTCTAATCCTTCTGTTGCTTCATCGGCAATTAGTAACTGTGGTTTCTTAGCCAAAGCTAAAAATGCCATCAGTCTAATCCGTTGTCCTTTGGATAGCTTGCTAACATCAGATTCATAAAAGCTAGGAATTTGTAGCCGTTGCTCAATTTCAAGGTAAGATAAGTCTTTTAGCTCCTTTTGCTGCTGACATAGAGATTTAAAAATTTGCACAAGCTCTTTAACTAAAATCCCCGCTGGTAAGCCTAACTCTCCAGGGTAATAAGAAGGATCTCCTATGTAGCCTAGCTGGGGGTAATTATTGCCCCATAAAATTTTACTTCCAAATAAATTTACTGTTCCGTTGTTAGGAAAGCATAATCCTAGCAATAGTTTAATAATTGTAGATTTACCGCAGCCATTTTCTCCAATCAGACCAATATTCTCACCAGGAAACAAGCTTAATGAAACATTATCTAAAAGCTGATTCGGGCTGTTAGCATAGCTAAATGTAACATTTTTTAACTCAAATAATGGCTGTTGGCTTAGAGGTGAGTCAGTCAAAAAATTTGGTTGCATCAATACTGTTTACTCGCTAAATGTATATTGCTCACAGACTCTACCCAAATCCTACAAAATGGTGAAGTAGCAGATTTTTAGGCGACTTACAGAGTTACACTTTGAGATTGAATATTAAAACACTGTTCCTACAGTAGACCGATCGCACAAAAACTGTCAAGGAAAAAAAAGTTGGAAAAAGTGGGAACTTCCTCAAAATCCGATCCGAAGCCAAAAAAGTGGGAAAAAGTGGGAAAAAGTTTGCTATAGTAACTAAAATTATCCCACCATCCCACCTATGGACAGTCCTAAAATATGGCAATTTGTCGATAAAGCTGTCTGGGCTAAGACAGGCAAACATCTAAATAACTTGCAGCGGGGGATTATTTTGGGAATACTAAACCGTCAAAAATATGCTGATCTTGCAGAAACTTATGGTTATAGCTCCCAGCACGTTAAAAAGGCTAGTCACGAGCTTTTGCAAATGTTATCTGAGGTGTTTGGCGAACAAGTTAAGAAAAGTAATCTTGAATCTGTCCTAGAAAGGCATATAAATCTGAATATAACTTTTGGCAATGAAAACAACATTAATAAAAATCTTATTGGTATTGGCTGCATAAATAATTGCGCTGAACCCTCTACTCCTACCCCAGATGAAAGTCAGCCGGAAACTCCCGACTTGCAGGAAGAAAGCAAAAATAAAACTAAGATTGAAACAATTGATAAATTACGGCAGTTTGGCTTGAGCGATGAGCAAATTGCAGAAGCGCTACATATACCTTTAGAGCAGGTTAAGCAGGTGGACTTGGAAGAGTAAAGTCTGGTAAAGTAATGAAGAGATAAGTTTTGAAAATAAATTAGGAGAATAAATTGAAAATCAAAATTATCATCCACGAAGCAGAAGAAGGCGGATTTTGGGCAGAAGTTCCCGCTATTCCTGGCTGTGCAACTGAGGGAGAAACCTTCGAGGAATTGCTCCAAAATCTCTATGAAGCAATTGAAGGTTGCCTTGTTGAAGTAAAA
Source organism: Tychonema litorale BBK16 (assembly GCF_021648855.1). Taxonomy (GTDB): domain Bacteria; phylum Cyanobacteriota; class Cyanobacteriia; order Cyanobacteriales; family Microcoleaceae; genus Microcoleus. The sequence goes on from NZ_JAKJHX010000013.1 coordinate 15,028, forward strand.
TAAAATATCACCCGATATTTTTAGCTACGAATACAAAAATGATTGAATTCTCAGTATAAATCATCCAGACACTCTCAGAAGAAAAGCAATATGGAAACTTTGCTGTTAACAATCGTAATTATTTTGCAGCTCGTACTAATCTTTTTAATTCTACAGCGCGAGTATCAGTGGTTGCCAGAAAGTTTAAGTGTTCGGGAATACTCTCAACTTTCAAAACCAACAGCCCATAAACCAAGCACAAGTTCAAAAAATTTATGGGATAATCCGCCACCAGCATCAGAAGAACTAAAGTTGACTGTTACCGAATTTAAAGATAAGTATGACAGGAGTGAACCGTGGGATGGAGATTTTGCAGCCTAAAAAATTTTCCCAATCTACCAAGAGAGGAGTTTGATTGTAGAGTTGAGGAAATTAATAACTATCTGAAAACTCTAGTGGAAACGGCTGATGAAGCTGGTTTTTCTAGAACTTTGTTGATGGTTTTGGAATCGGGAGAGGCAAAGGTTTGCGGATTTTATACTCTCAGCGCATCGACAATTCCTGTTAAAGAATTGCCCGATGAATACAAGCAACCCCTCCCTTTCTCGATTCCTGCTATTTTGGTAGGACAGTTTGCAATTGATAAAGTGTGGCAAGGACAAGGAATAAGTCGCCTACTGTTGGCAGATGCTTATCGTCGAATTTGTTTGCTATTTGAACAAGAAATTATTGGATTTCAGGCGATTAGGATTGATACTAGAAATGAGGAGGCAAAAGCATTTTGGTTAAAACAGGGTTTTGTGCCTTCTAGAAAGACTCAGCGTTCTCTATTTCTGCCAGTTCGGACTATTCTGAGAGAATTAGAAATGTAGTTAAAAAATCCAAATTCCAAGATATACCTTCTCTTAGTCTGCGGAGGCGGACTACCCTTCGGGAAGGCTAACGCCTACGTTTGTGTAGTTTAGCCTCGAATTCAAATGACGGGCGCTTCGCCACATTTGAATTTGAGGTTAACAGGTTTCAACCGCCGAATAATAGAAATGATAGCTGCCTTATCTAGCATTATTCAAAACACCGTACCATCACTTTTTATCTGAATTGGCGGCACTCCACCAGCCCTCAATTCCCCTGCAATTTTCCTCCCCGCCGCCCAAGTTCCTCCTTGCAAAATCTTCACTAATGGCAAATCTGCGGTACTCACATCCAGCTTTTCTCGCATAGCTGTGGCAATTTTATCTAAAAGATTCACCGTCAGCGATCGCCATTCTACTATAACTTCCGAACCTGGTAAATAACTGTCTTCAAAAACCACTAAATCTTTGGCCTGCAACAGCCCGATATCCAAACAAAAACCGCCGTTACGGTATTCAGCTAATCCCGTTAACTCATCCAACTCTACGACTTCCAAACCAAGTTCTTGCAGCGGTTCCAACAGCGAATAAGTTAACCACTGTGATAGTTTATGAAACGGCACTAATTCAGACTCCAAATCTTCTCCTTGCAACGCCGGATGCCGCCAAACATCCCCTAAATTAATGCCCCCAATGGCATATCTCCCTGGCCAAATTTCCCCGAATCCTGTCAAAACCGCACTCAATACTGTCGCAGCCTTGATTGTTTTGAGTCCAGAAGAGTGAGTATCAAGTAAGTATTTTGCCAAATTGCCGGGGCGCGGGTTTTCGCAACCAAACAATAATGGATGTTGGTGCATCGCACTTCCCAAACACTGCAATAATTGTAATCTTCCTACTAAACCAACTAACGAATTTTCTGGACTAACTTGAAATCCTAGCGCTAACGTTTCTAGGGTTAATTGAGAAAGTTGCAGAGAATCAGCTTGGCAAGGAAAATCAGGATTACTGGAAAAAATACCTTGACAAAACATCCGAAAACTGGCTATTGCTAATCCTTCAGAACGGCGATAAATCTGTCCGGTTTCTGGTTCGCAATACTGCCAATCTGCACCAGCACCAGCATCGAGCAAAACACTGATAATTGCTAAATCAAATTTGATTTTAGCTTTTTCAAGGAGTGTAAATTGTGCTAAATCTGCATCTAATTCAGCGAGTCGTGGCTGGTTTCCGATTTCAAAATGCCGCCAGCGACTGTGAAAGGGTATGTTGAAATCGGGATAGTTTTCCCGTGTTGTATCAATTACATAATTTGCGGCTTTGTCGAGTTGGGTTAAATCGATGCGGAAGTAGCGGAGTTTATTTTCGTAGGCTAAATTAAAAATGCGATCGCACTTTTGACGAATCGCAGCGGGACTCCTCAGATATTCCACAGTCTCAAGCTCAATACTAGGCTGATTCATATAACTAAGCAGCGGTAAACATCATTTTCCTTAAAAAAGTCAAACTGACTGTAATCTAAAATATTATCTAAGATTGCATTTTTATCTATTTTAATCAACTGATACTCCCACTTCGAGCTGCTGACTTCGCGTTTAATTTGATCGGAAACTATCACTGAATTTTTTTCGGTAGCCGGAGATACTATTTTACTTAAATCTTCCAATCTATCAGCTATGTTAATATCTTTGCCGTAAGTACAAGACCGAAATATATACAAATTTCCTTTAGTAACTCCCACAGACAAACCACAAGGTATTTTATGGTTGTCGATAAAAATCTTCCAATTTTTGCACAAACTTTCCATCGCTGCTAAGGCTGAGTGAGCTTCGGCAAAAGTTAACAGGTGCGAATCGCCAACTATACTCCGAATTGTGCCACCGTATTCTTCACAAACTATTTTTTCAAAAGCATCGAAATTGGTGAGTAAATATTCCACATCTTTGATAGAATTAGATTCTTGATAAGCAATAAATCCTCTCAAATCTGCTTTAACTATTGCTTGATTTTCAATAATTCGCGTTTTATGACTTTGGTCAACTTTATAAACTTTTTCAGGTTCACTCATCCCCTTCAAGGAAAACTCATTGACGAAGGATGTTTGCACTTCTGCTTTGTTGAGCGCTAGCCAAGCTGCTTGGGATAAATATATTTCGTCCTGGGGAGTAACAGATTCTATGCGAGCTGTTAAATTAACTGTATCACCAAAGATATCTTTATCTTGGTGTAAAACATCTCCTAATGTAATCGAGACGCGAATAGCCAATCGTTCATCATTAGATTTGCTGGATTGTTGTGCTCTCAATTCCTGCTGCATTTCCAGGGCGGCCATAGCTGCGGCTGTGACGCTGGGAAAAATTAGCCAAAATGAATCTCCTTCTCCTTTAATCAGACTGCCTTCATTTCTGATACTAATATCTGAAATAAAAGTTTTATGCTCGTTTAACAAGCTACTTAACTCCGACTGAGATAATTTTTTAACCCTGACGGTATATCCGCAAATATCTGTTTTTACGATCACAGTAGAACGCAAATTAGCCATAACCTGCCTTGATTGATAAAAAAACAGCAATGAATGTTATTTCACAAAGACGCGATAAATCGTGCTTTTGTCACTTCAATCTCCTAAATCCTGTCCTTGAGTTTCTTCAAGGATTGTAGCATCTGGCACTCGGTCTGGTGTGTAGTAGCCAGCAGCTTTTTTGGCGATGATTTCGACTTGTGCGTCTGCGGGAATTCGATCTTCTGGAATTGGAATGCGATCGCACACTTTAATGCCAGAATTGATAATCGCATTGTATTTCAGATCGCTCATTGAAACTAAACGGTCAATGCGAGAAATTCCCAACCAGTGTAACACATCTGGCATTAGTTCTTGAAACCGCATATCTGGAACTCCCGCAACACATTCAGTGCGAGTAAAATACGCATCGGCGCGATCGCCTCCAGCTTGCCTTTTTCTAGCATTATACACCAAAAACTTAGTCACTTCGCCCAAAGCCCTCCCTTCCTTACGAAAGTAAAGAATTACCCCAGATCCCCCTGCTTGTGCGGTTTGGATACAAATTTCAATCCCGTGAACCAAATAAGGACGACAGGTACAAATATCAGAACCGAAAACATCTGAACCGTTGCATTCGTCGTGTACCCTCACCGCCAACTGCTTTTGTGGGTCAGAAATATGCGCGACATCCCCAATAATATAGACTGTAGTTCCGCCAATTGGTGGCAAGAAAACCTGCAAGTCTGGCCGCCTCACCAAGTCGGAAAACATTCCGCCTGTTTGCTGAAAAAGCGCAAGGCGGAGAATGCTTTCTTCAACACCAATCCGATTGGCAATTCCCGGCAAATACCACACTGGATCGATCGCAATTTTTGTTACCGCTAAATTGCCTCCGGCTTTGACGATTTCGCCATCTATTAGCAGTCGTTTTTGGGCAATAGCATCTTGAATTTCCGGCATATTGATGTGAGCTTTGGTCACAGCAATTGTCGGTCGAATATCGTATCCCTGCTGATAAAATGAGGTGTAAATTTCGCTGACCAAAGCGCCAAAGGGATCGAGAGAAACAATTAAGTTGGCATCACCCCAACTGGGGTGCGGCCCGATTTGTTCAGCGGGAGATGTGTTGGTAAAATCTGGCAGGTGATCTGCTTGGAGTGTGCCGTTCGCTACTGCTAACGCTCGATATACAGAGTAGGAACCAGAATGAGTGCCGATCGCATTGCGGTGAGATGATTTACTGAGACTACCAATCACAGGCCCCCGTTTCAGGGGATCGATTTCTCCCCAGTGAATGGGAATATGTTTTGTGCCGGATCTGTCGGGTTGGGATTTTAAGCTGTGTTCCATCTAGATTGATTGCCTATGGTATTAGAGAGGGTAGGGAGAGGGGAAGAACAGCTTAAAAATATAGGCTTAGATTTTGACACAGTTTTTTTTGCCTTGGATTTGATATAAGTATAAAAGTTAATTCCATTGAGGTTGTTTTAAGTGAAAGCAGTTATTTTATTATCAGGAGGGCTAGATTCCTCAACAGTTTTGTATCAAGCTAAGGCGGATGGTTGCGAGTGTTATAGCATTTCCTTTGACTACCAGCAAAGACATCGGCGGGAGTTGGAGTCAGCAAAGGCGATCGCATTTTCGGCCGGTGTTAAGGCACATCAGATAGTCAACTTTGATTTGACACTGTGGGGCGGTTCGGCTTTGACGGATGATCGGATTGATTTGCCGATCGATCGCAGTCTCACAGAAATGTCCCAAAACATCCCCACTACCTACGTTCCAGCTAGAAATACCATTTTTCTCAGCTTTGCCCTAGCCTACGCCGAAACTCTAGGAGCTCAGCGAATTTACATTGGTGTCAACGCTCTAGATTATTCGGGCTATCCCGACTGTCGCCTCGATTACATCCAAGCCATGCAGGAAGTTTTTCGGTTGGGAACTAAGCAGGGAAGAGAAGGAGAACAGATTAATATTGTAACACCTTTGATTGAACTTAAAAAAACCGAAATTATTCAATTAGGCAATAAGTTGGGAGTACCTTGGGAGCAAACTTGGTCTTGCTATGCTGGCGGCGAAACTGCGTGCGGTGTTTGCGATTCTTGTCGGCTGCGGCTGGCGGCTTTTGAGGAATTGGGATTGAAAGATCCTGTTCCTTACGCTTAAATATGGTCGGCGCGCGGCGGCCGAGAAACCTGGTTTTTATGATTTAGCTTAGCAGCGACTTTGAGCGAGTAGATTATATCAAATCAGTTAGTATCTCACATCTTGCACCAGTGTCAGCAACGGTCTAGAAGTCCGTTCCACAAAGAGTGAATTTTCTTGTGGGATGGGCATCCTGCCCGTCTATAAAAGGCTAATTGAGAATGGTGCAAGATCTCAGTTAGTATCGTAATTGTTAGTGGCTGAAATTAGGACACGACAGTGTCGTGTCCCTACAGTATTATTTGCGGTAGGGATACTGTACGTGCAGTCTCCGACGTATCACAAGCTAAAATATGTTTAACTAGAAAATTTCGCCACACCTTTCAACCGGCTATTCGATCGCCCTTTTCCCGCAATTTCCCCATCGGGTACTGCAACTTGGCTTAAAGCTCGATCGCCCGAATCCCCTTCCAACAACTGAATTTGAATTTGCTCTAACCGTGGCCCGCAAACAGAAATGACCGCGAGTTCCACATTTTCGCTGCGCCACACTTCCCCCACTGCTGGCATTCTTTGCAACTGATAGCTCAAAAAACCTCCAATGGTTTGATATTCGTCAGTTACTGGCAAATCCAAATTCAATATTTGATTCACATCATCTAAATTTAACTGGGCTTGGACTAAAAAAGTGCGATCGTCCAATACTTGCAAAGCTATTTCTTTGCTGTCGCGTGACTCGTAGCTGCGGCCGATAATTTCCGCTATCAAATCCCGCAATGTAACTAACCCGGAAATACCGCCAAATTCATCGACGACGATCGCAATTTCTTCCGATGAACGCTGCATCAAAGGTAGCAATTCCCCTAGCAACATCATTTCTGGTACAAACCTCACCGGACGTATCCAATTTATAATTGGTGTGTCGGCTGATAACAAGCCTTCAGCTAGGGGTTTAGCGAGTCGTTTGAAGTCAATAATCCCGATGATATCGTCAAAAGAATCTCCGGTAATCGGATAGCGAGAATGGTTGGAAATCGCAATTTCTGATAGCAAACATTGAAATGTAGCTGTTTTGGAAAGCACGACAATGCTTGGCCTCGGCACCATTACTTCTTCTACCAGCACTTCGCCAAATTCAAACACGTTGTTGAGCAATTCTCGCTCATCAGCTTGTAAGCCACTGGATTCGCTGGAAGTAGCGATAATTAATTGTAGTTCTTCGGGGGTAACTGGCCGATGGGTGACGTCGTATTCAATGCCCGCCAGCCACAAGAGGGATCGAGTTGATTGATTGAGCAATGAAACAAATGGATTGAATAAACGAGCAATCAGTAAACTGGGAGTGCTTAAACCTCTGGCTAATTTTTCCGAATAAAGGAAAGCTACAGATTTCGGAAGGAGTTCGCCGAGTACGATTTGTAGATAAGCTAGCAGGAAAAAAGTTACTATGGATATGCTGAAGGAATGGGCGATCGGCTCCTGGATGTAAGTTGGGAAAGGCAAACAGCCGATCGACACTCGGATTAGCACAGCGATCGTGTCTTCCCCAATCCAGCCCAGAGCTAAACTAGAAAGAGTGATCCCCAACTGCATTGTCGAGAGCAGTCGATCGATACTTTGCAGCAAGGATTGAACAGTTAGAGCCGGAACATCGCCAGCTTCTACTAACTGATTAATTCGCGATCGGCGCACCGTCACCATGGAAAACTCAGCCGTCACAAAAAAAGCATTGATCGCAATCAGCAGCAGCACTGACAGCAACCGTGACAGCACCTCTGTCCAAGTCATTGGAGGCAAGTCAGCCATCTTCTGCACTCTCCGGGTGAAGACCCCTGGGAGTGAAACAGCTCTGCCTAGAATAACTTTCTTGGCAGAACCTGAGAACCAGTTGGTCGGTTTGGCCGACCCCGTAGCAAGCTAAAATTGTTGACAATCCCCCTAACACGAATACAACAGGGGCAAGAATCTGCAAATATTTTCTCAATATTAGTTGAAAGACGCTTTTAATTCACTTTGGCACTGGAATGCCAGCTATTTGCAACTGGAGTTTCTGACCAGGATAATCTGTGAGTGTCAGCGAAAGTTCTTTGGCATCTTCCAGCAAAGCTGTGGGAATACTAACCGTACCGTAAAATACTTGCCCGTTGGGGGGCAGTTCCGCTGGCAAATCTTCGGCCGTGGCACTCAGGGGCCGGCCCTGATTGTCAGTGACGTTTAAGAAACTGTAGAGAAATCTTACAGCTTGGGAGCCTTCGTTTTTCATGCTCACGTCTAGAAGCATTGAGTTGCCTCGCTGATTGGCTGCACTCACTTCCAGGGTGATTCCCCCGTCGCGACTGTTCATGGGAAATTTAGCGCTGGCATTTTGTCCAGTGGCTGGTTTTTTGGCTGTAGCTGGTTTAGAGCTAGCCTTGTCTTTGGCATTTTGAGTGGCTAGTTTCTCAGGGTCACGACCTTCTATCCGTGCTTTGACTATTTTGAGAATGTCTTTTTCTTTCAAAATGCTCACTTGGTCTTTGTTAGCGGGAGTTCCCTGCTTGCCGCCAGCATTGCTACTGGGGCGAACGTCTGGTTGAGTCGTTCCTTTCAAAGCTTCGCGACCTAAAGTAAATCCCCAAACAGAACTCGTCACACCGGCTCCAAACATCAGAGTCAGCAGAATCAAAGTCAGCACTACCGTCGAATTCAGTACCATTGCCTGTAAGTTTTATGCCCAGTTCTAGAAACTGCTTTGTTTGCCCGATCGACTCTAGCTTTTGTAGGCGAGTGGCGATCGGTTTTTAGCAGATCAAAAATTTTGATTTAAGTTATTTAGTTTTAGCACGGACTGGGAAATTATGTTATACTTGTTTCAAGTTCGATCGCGTTTAGCGATTTAACGGCAGTTGGCCGAGCGGTTTAGGCAGCGAACTCATAATTCGCCCCAGGCAGGTTCAACTCCTGCACTGCCGATTTTGAGAAAAAATATTTCATAAAAATACTCGGTGAGAAATTAGGACACGGCAGTAAGAAATTAGGACACGTCAGTAAGAAATTAGGACACGGCAGTGCCGTTTCCCTACAATGTTGTTTTGGGGTAGGGACACGGCAGTGCCGTTTCCCTACTTAATCAACTCCACTCCGTCGCGCCCGTCAACATCGAAAACATAAACCTTAACTTGCTCTTCCTTCGCCGTCGGCAACTTTTTTCCTGTGAAATCTGGCTGAATCGGTACTTCTCGGTGTCCGCGATCGACTAAAACTGCCAACCAAATTTTCTCCGGTCGCCCATAATCATTTACTGCATTCAACGCCGCTCGAATCGTTCTACCTTTATATATAACGTCATCTATCAACACAACCGTTTTCCCTGTCAAATCGAAGGGAATTTCTGTTTTAGCAGGTGTCCGCAGCGCAACTCGATCCAAATCATCTCGATAAAATGTAATATCTAAAGCACCCACCGATACTTTGACTTGTTCGAGGACTTCAATTTGAGCGGCGAGAATTTTAGCTAAAGGCACTCCTCTAGTATGAATACCTAACAAAACCAACTCTCCTGGATCACCAGATCTTTCCACAATCTGGGAAGCGATTCGGGTGAGAGTTCGGCGCACTTCATCCGGGGATAAAATTTCAATAATTTTAGTCATTGGTTGCTCTTGCTAAGTCTTGGCTGTGGGCGGATGGACAGTTAGCGGACAAAATTGAAACAAGCATAAAATAGAAATGATAATCCCAACCAAATTAGAAAGCAATACCGAGTTAATTGCATTGCTTGGTCAATGTGGTGAACTGTGATAGGTTTATTTGGCTCGGCTAACAGCGGTTTGTGTTTAACAACTCCCCGATAGGAACTTGTACCTCCTAGTTGCACTCCTAAGATGGCGGCGTAGGCGCATTCACTCCAACCGGAATTGGGACTGGCATCTTTCACCGCATCTCTCTGACACATCCTCCAAATGTATAGCGGTTTCCCCGATACGATCGCTAAAGTAATTACTGTTAATCGGCAAGGAAGCCAAGTCAATACATCTTCTAGTTTGGCGCTAAACCATCCTAAATCGGTGTAAGGTGCTTCTTTGTAGCCGACTGTAGAATCTAAGGTACTGGCTGCTTTATAGGCGATCGCCAAGGGGACGATCGCACTCATTGACATAGAGTAATCGGCGATCGGCAAATTTCTCACACTTAATAATAGATATAGATGTGGGAGAGCGAACCCAACTAAGCTATAAAATAGCGGAGCTGTCACACCATCGACGGCATTCTCTGTTACAGTTTCTAACAATGCTCGGAGAATTTCTGACTGAGATAAGTTTTCAGTATCCCGACCGACATAAAGACTCAACCGTTTTCGTGCCTTGACTAAATCTCCCACATTTAGAGGCGTCAGCACATCCTCAGCAGCAGCCCTCAAACTTCGCGCGGCGAAACAGCTTGCTAGTAAAATGGTCTCGATCGCAATACCGAACAGAGGATGTACCCAACTAGCAGCTTGCACGATCGACCAACTGACAGTATAACTGCCTAGAATCAGCCCGACCGCCAGGATTATACCAGCACCGCGAAGCAGCAGTTTAGGTCGATCGCCTGGGAGACTATCGGCCAAGTTCGGTCTTTTACCAGGGGGATTATTCCAGAGATTAAAGACAAGTCTAGTATAGCGATCGATCGCCCAACCCATCGCCTGTACCGGATGTGGCCAACCCCAAGGATCGCCGATCGAGTAATCTAATACAGCAGCTAAAATCAAAACAGCAAATTCATCCGACATTATATAGATACAGTTTTAAGTTCACAGATTGTTTTCGTCCCGCAGCAGGTGTACGTTCTGCTCCCAATTAACACCATCAAAGGGTATGATCCGAAATTGAGCAATTGCATCCGAGTCTAGACATCGGACATTCACATCAAATTGATCTGGATGCGATCGGGGGCGATAAAACGGGTGAATACCGCAAATCCGGCAGAAAGTATGTTTGGCAATGCCTGTATTAAACGTATAGGTTGTCAAAACATCTTCCCCGCTTACCAAAGTAAAATTTTCTGGTGGCACAATCAGGTGCAAAAATCCCTTCTTTTGACAGATAGAGCAATTGCAATCAGCGGCTTCGTGTTTGTCAACGGTGACTCGGAACCGGACAGCGCCACAGTGACAGCCACCTTCGTGCATAACAAGTGTGCGATCCATATTGATAGGCGATCTAATTTTTGAACTTACTATCTAAATAATAAAGCTGGTTTCTTCACCCAGAGCAGCTTGCCAACTTCGGACATCATAGTATAAGTCTTCCAGAGAAATACTGTAGAGCGCCAACACCAGTTTTTTGTGAAGTTGGTTCCACAAACTGAAAGTTACCCAGTCCTCTGCAAGAGAAGCATCAGGAGAGTGTCGAGCCAAAGGTTCAATAGTTTCACCTACAGCCTCTAAGATTTGTCCTAGAGAGATTTGAGCGGGTTCACGAGCCAATTTATAGCCTCCCTGTGCACCTCGAACTGATTGGACTAAACCCGCACGTCGCATTTCAATCAGCAATTTTTCGAGATATGGAGCCGGTAACTCCTGTCGTTTCGCGATCGATTTTACCGATGTCGGCTCGAACCGAGGTTGCAAACTTAGATCCAGTAGAGCTTTGACACTGTAGTGTCCGCGTGCAGTTAACTTCATGGGATTTTAAAATTTGGGGCAAATATTCAGCTAGCTGATAGCTGATAGCTTATGCTACAGAGTTTAGAGATTGCTCGCAATCGACAGCTACTTCTCAAAAAAAAGTGCACATTGTTAAAAATATTTAAATAATAGTGGTTAATAATCCAGCCGATAGGTGTAATATAGTTTTACAAGCAGCTATAAAGCTAAAGTTTCTTGGCCAAGCCAAAAGCAACCAAGAAAAAACCTGTACACCAGTTGAATATTTCAGGACTCAGTAGATGGTTAAAAAGAAAAGCATTGAACCCCTTGAAGGCGAAGGTCTGATCAAAAAGGTTAAAGACCTAGAGAACCTTACCAAAGAAGAGAAAGCAAGAGCCTGTGGCTACTACACCGTTACCAAAAATGGAGTAGAACGGGTCAACATGATGAAATTCCTGAATGCTCTGATTGATGCAGAAGGCATTCAGCTAGACGGTAAACAAAACGGCAACGGACGGGGCGGACGCTCAGCTAGCTATCGGATTAGCGTTCAATCTAACGGCAACTTGCTGATTGGAGCCGCTTACACCAAACAGATGGAACTCCAGCCTGGAGATGAGTTTGAAATCTCTCTGGGACGCAAGCACATTCATCTGCGCCAAATCGATCAAGAAGAAGAAGTAGCCTAAGCACTTAAATTTTTGCTTGGACTTGCTTGGACTTGCTTAAACTGGTTCATTGAAGTTCAAGCATTAACTTCAAACAAAATATATATTGATTAAATCCCCGACTTCTTAGAAAAGTCGGGGATGTGTGTGCTATCTTTTTTTGAGCCGTTCGTCACTGATATTGATTAAGCGGGGTTTCCAAGAGCTCGTTTTTCTAATAGTCGGGCAATTTCAGTTTTTTCTACCAGTCCGAGGAGGACACCGTTGTCGCGAATCACGGGGAGTTCTTGGACTTTTAGTTGTTCAAACAGAGTGACGACTTCTAGGAGGGATAATTCTGGTTCGACAGTGGCGGAAAATTCGATCGCCTTTAGGAGTTCTTTCACTTGAACAGACGGCCAGTTACCCGTAGGAATTGATTTAAGGTCATCAGTCTCGATCGCACCTACCAATTGTCCTGCATCATCTGTCACCAGATACCGACGCCAGTTCTGAGTGTTACCAATCACGTAGTTGTTAGCAAATTCTCTCAAGGACAAGTCTTGCGAAACGATGGGACTTCCAGGAGTCACTGCATCTGCGGCTGTCAGCCCAGCCAGTTGATTTTGGATTTTGGCAGATTGTGCAGATTGACCAGCATTTTGCAACAGAAACCAACCGATGATCAGATTCCAGGTGCTACCAAATATGCCTGTAGCAATAGCAATCCAACCAATGATTTGACCGACCCGACTAGCAAAAATGATGCCTTTGTAAGGATTCCCTGTAACTTTCCAGACGATCGCTTTGAGGATGTTACCACCATCTAGAGGCAAACCAGGAATCAGATTAAACAAGGCTAAAGCTAAGTTAATCGAGGCTAAAAGTTGGACGATAGCCGCTGCTGGGCCTGTGAGACTAGCGCCGATACCGATCGCGGTTAACAAACCAGATAATAATAGACTAACTAACGGCCCTGCGATCGCCACCCAAAAAGCCTCAGCCGGAGTTTTAGATTCTCTTTCCAAATTAGCCAATCCGCCAAACAGAAATAGCGATATCGATTTCACGCCAATTCCCTGTTTGATAGCAACCCAACTGTGTCCCAATTCGTGGGCGATAACGGAAGCAAATAACAGCAATGCTGTGAATAATCCTAACATCCACGGTGCCACGGGGCCTAATGTGGGAAATAGAGCAGCTAGTGCGCCGCCGTATTGCCACGTTACCAAGCCTAGGACTAAAAACCAAGATGCGTTGATATAAAAAGGAATTCCAAACAGGTTGCCGACGCGAAATGTACCATTCATAATCGCTACCTCTGATATTATGGGGGAAAGTTTTTTTTCTCTGTTTCCTTATCGTAACGAAATGTAACGAGGATGTTAATACTTCAATTAGGGTGGTATCCGCCTGGGTTGGTTCGGTTGATAGATTTTAGAGAAGGAAACGGTATTATCGTCTCCTGATTTCGGGTAACATCAATTAAATCCGTTACAAAATCCATTACCCAACATTTTCCTCAACATCCATCCGTTACATCCGCTAAATCCGTTACAAAATCCGCTGCCGAACTTCTTCTTTTTACTTAGAAGCTGTTTTTGCACCTGCTTGCGTTGCCCAGCGTTTCAAATCTTCAATTTGCGATCGCGCGATCGCAGCTAAAGGCACTGTATCCTCGATCGACCTCAAAATATCCTCCGTTGTCAAATCTCGTCGTTGACCGTTGACAAGCGTTCCAAAAGCTCGATACAATCCATCAATTACCACCTGCTCAATTTCTGCACCGCTGAAATTTTCAGTTCGCTGCGCCAAAATCCCCAAATCAAACTGTTGCCAAATAGCCGATCGCAATCGCTGCAAATGCACTTGAAAAATATCTTGTCGTTCCAATTCTGAAGGCAAATCCAAAAAGAAAATCTCATCAAATCTACCCTTTCGTAACAACTGGGCGGGCAAACCCTGTAAATTATTTGCCGTTGCGACAATAAACACCGGACTGGTTTTTTCCTGCATCCAAGTAATCAAGCTACCGAATACCGGACACGACGTTCCCGAATCGCCATCAGCACCAGTAACAGTATTAGCGAAAACTTGATCTATTTGATCGATCCACAAGACGCAAGGTGCGATCGCCTCTGCCAATTCTATCATCTGTCTGACCCGACTTTCGCTTTCCCCAACAACTCCACCAAACAACCTGCCAATGTCCAATCTGAGCAGGGGCAAGCGCCATTCTGAGGCAATGATTTTTGCTGACAAAGATTTGCCAGTACCTTGAACTCCCACCAATAAAATACCCTTGGGATTCGGTAGCCCATAGCATCGGGCTTCATCCGTAAAAGCATCTTGTCGCATCTTAATCCACAGCTTCAAATTCTCCAATCCGCCCATACTTTTCAGAGATTCTTGATAATTGAAAAAATCCAAAATCCCTGTCTCACAAATAGCTTGCTGTTTCTCTTCCAAAATCTTATCAATATCTGACTCATTAATCTGTTCTTTAGCCGCTAAAGCTGTAGCTAAAATTCGTCCGATTTTGGCACGACTTAAACCTTGGAAAGCTTTAACTAACTGTTCCTTTGCTAAACCCGTAACTTGCAACTGTTCTGGATTGGTCAAAACTTGGGAAATTAAATGTTCGATTTCCTGAACATTGGGCAAAGGGAAATCAATTACAGTCACTTCTTCTTTCAATTCTGCTGGTAATTCCAGTACGTTAGAAGTCAGAACAATAGTTTTCTTGCTGTGTTTCAATTCCCGTGTTAAATTGCGTAATTCTCGGATGACTGGCACATTTTTTTCGGTGTAGGGATATTTCAAAATTGGGTGTAAATCCCGTAACACAAATATGGTATATTCTTCAACAGCAGTTTTGCCGATGCGATCGAGCGCCGCCATCACCGAACCTTTCCCAGAACCATTATCTTCCCAGCCGCGCACGATATCCCAGAACAACACCCGCCGCGCCGGAGTTACTTGTAGCGCTACTTGGGCAATTACGGCTTCCACAGGTTCCTCTTCTGTACCCACAATGTACAGCAGCGAGTAGTGGGCGCGAATCATCAAATCTAGTCGTTTGATCAGTGCCTCGAAAGGATTATTGCGATCGATCCTAATATCATCATCGGCTTTAAGTTCGAGGTGATTTTCTGTCATTTTATTTGATATTTTAGAGTGAGTTTAAGAATTTAAGTTAGATTAAAAATACAGTTCGTAGCCAGGACTTTAGTCATTCAAAACTATGTTAAAAAGACTAAAGTTTCTACTACGAACTTTTAAAGTATAACAGAATAATAGACTATTGGCTATTTTGCAGCTTTTCGAGCTTGTTTGAGCATTTCAATCAAAGTGTGGTGAGCATCTTCAGCATCTTTCAAAGTGTGCTCGAAATTTACTCTGACTGGCAAAGTTTCGCCATTGACTTCGGCGGTTAAATCCATGCCATTCGCATCAATCGCCAGCATTTGAGCTGATGTAGCATCTGGTTTGTCACCAAATGCTTGAGCATAAATCACTACAGCGCTAGCATGGTCTTCATTCATGTGGGTGCAGATGCGATCGCTAACCTCAATCGAAAACTGTTCTGACATCAGTGGAGTCCTTCCTATGCAATATTAATCAATTGTACTGCGAATCGTGGTTGACAAGTCACTTCGCAATTTGCTAAGATAGCACCAAAAGTATTCTAATAAGAGTTTCATTAATGCGTAAATTTGTTTGTGATCGAGGAACTGTATGCACGTTATCTCTCAATCAGCGCTCAGGAAATTCTGGGAAAAGTATCCTGACGCTGAAACAAGTCTACGCTCTTGGTACAAAATAGCAACAACCGCAGAGTGGTCAAATCTAGCTGAAGTGAAAGCAGTTTTTTCCTCAGCAGATCGAGTTGGCAATTTTACAGTCTTTAACATAAGAGGTAACAACTATAGACTAATTACTTTCATAGATTATGAATATCGACCTAAAAAAGTTTTTATTAGAGCTGTACTTACCCACGAAGAATATGATGAAGATAAATGGAAAAAAGACCCGTGGTATGAATGATAATTTTTTACTTTCTTATATTGGATACTCAGATGAACAACTCTAGTGCTTATATCGAATTACTACAAGCATTTCCCCCACGGCCCATAAATGCTGAGGAGGAATTAGCAGCAACTCAAGCAACGATAGACTCTTTATTAGATAAAGGCGAACTGACTCGTGACGAACGCGACTACCTCCATGTACTCGGAATGCTTGTTTATGAGTACGAGCAAACTTTAGAACCCATACCTGACATTTATGGAGTAGAACTATTAAAGGCTTTAATTGAAGAATTTGAACTGAGACAAAAAGACCTAGTTCCTATTTTTAAAACAGAGTCTATTGTCTCAGATATCCTCCGTGAAAAGCGCCAACTTACAACCGAACACATACAAAAACTTGCAGAGTTTTTCAGTGTTTCCCCGGCAGTCTTTTTTCCGCTGCATCCAGTTAAAACAACTGCTTGAATTTAAAACGATATTTTTGTTTGTAGTAAGGAATTTAGTCTAGAAACCGGGTTTTTGTCGAAAATACCGCATCAAAACCGACAAATTCCGTAAAAACCCGGTTTCTTTGTCGGAGTCGGTAAATCCTGAGAATGCTTCCTTTTCATTGCTTTTTAAAGGCGAGACAGTTTATGATAATTAGCAATTGAAAAAAATTAAGCAACCTGCCATGCTGTGGACGCCCGGACAAATCCTCGAAACTCGCCCTTTCCGCATCGACACTATCCTCGGAATGGGGGGATTTGGCATGACTTACAAAGCCACACACTTGCAACTTAACTATCAAGTTGTCCTCAAAACGCCGAATCTGAGTTTGCAAAATGACCCGGAATATCCCAACTTTGTCCGCAGATTTATCCGCGAAGGGCAAATCTTAGCCAAATTTTGCCAAAACGCCCATCCTGGAATTGTCCGCATTAGCGATTTGTTTGAGGAAAAAGGCCTTCACTGTTTGGTAATGGATTTAATAGTCGGGCAAAGTTTATTTAATGCCGTACAGCAACATGGGCGATTCCCGGATACAGAAGCAGTGGCAATTATCCGCCAAATTGGAGAAGCATTAAGTGATGTTCACCAAGCAGGAATTGTCCATCGAGATGCTCATCCGGGTAATATTATGTTGCGTCCCAACGGGCAAGCAGTGTTAATTGATTTTGGTCTTGCAAGTGAATTAATGCCAACTGTTATTAGCAGCAAACATCCTTATAACCCTGCTTTTGCTCCTTGGGAACAATATATTGAAGGTAGTGGTAAACCAACGGTTGATATTTATGCTTTGGCTGCATCTTTATATTATGCAGTAACCGGACAAACGCCAACACCTTCCGTCAAGCGACAGTTTCAAAATGAATCGTTGCCACCTGCAAAGGATTTTGGGGTAAAAGATTGGGTGAGTTTAGCAATAGAAAAAGGGATGGCATCCGAAGCGCAAAAGCGGCCGCAGTCGATGCAAGATTGGTTGATTTATCTCCGGGAACCGATTCCGCCAACAGTTGCCGATGTTTCGGTACAGCTTAAATCGGCGCGGGGTGTTGACTATACTCGTTTGCGGGATTTATTGGCGGCGGGGAAGTGGAAAGAGGCGGATGGGGAAACACTCAAGATGATGCTGAAAGCTGCTAGACGGGAGAAGGAAGGTTGGTTCACAAAGGAATCGATCGAGAATTTTCCTGGCGATGATTTGCGGACGATCGACCAGTTGTGGGTAAAATACAGTCAGGGTCACTTTGGCTTTAGCGTCCAGAAAAAAATCTGGTTGGAACTGGGCGGAAAAGTTAATTATGACACTGAATGCAAGCTAGGCGATCGTGTGGGTTGGAGAAAGAGGAGAAAGGGGAGGAAAGGTTGGTTGGAGTACGATGACCTGACGTTTAATCCAAAGCAAGCATCACGGGGACACCTCCCGTCGTGTGCGCGTGTGTTTGCGTTGGGGGGAGAAGGATTGGGTTGGGTTGTTGGGGTGTTGGGGTGGTTGGGGTTGGTTGTGTGGTTCTCTCTTCTCTCGCATCAAGAGCTGTAAGCTGTAATCTATAGCAATTTCAGCCCCTTGTTAAGTATTTATTCTCGAACCTTTTTTACGAACATAGGGTTAATTAGCGAACAGTAATGCACCAATCCTATTAAAATATATACAGCTTAGATATGCCCTATGAAATAGAATTTACAACTGAATCTTTAGCAGACCTAAAACTTCTCAGACCTATCGATCGCAGCAAAGTAATCGATGCCATTGAAACCCATCTGATACATAACCCTACCCAAGAAAGTAAAAGCAGAATTAAACGCTTGCGGGAGATGGATAAACCGCAATATCGCCTGCGGGTAGAGGAAATTCGTATTTTCTATGACATTCGGGAGGATATTGTAGAAATTATCGCAATTGTTCCTAAATCACAAGCGGCTGAATGGTTGTCAAGTCAAGGAAAAACTACAGAACCAACGGAGGAATAGATAATGAAAACAGTTACTTTGAGCGACTTACAAACAGATGTCCCAAAATACCTCGAACTTGCGGAATTAGAAGACATCATCATCTTGAAAGAAGGAAAACCAATCGGTGTATTGCGGGGTTTTTCCGACGAAGAGGATGCCTTTGATTATGACTTAGAAAATCATCCCCTATTTAAGGAAAGAGTCAGGAAATCTCGCCAGCAATTTCGAGAGGGAAAAGGCATTAGCCTAGAGGATGTCAAAGCTCAACTCCTCAAAGAGGATCTACTCTAAAATGAAGGCAGCGTACTGTAAAGAAAATGCCGTCACATCGAGTTTATCTTCTTCAGTCCAAGTCTCGCTTTCATCGACAACAGACAGATTTTGCTGCACCAAATCGTTGAGAATAAGAGTTGCCAAGCGCAGTCTATCCTTTGGTGAAAGGGTAGATAGAACGCGATCATAAACTTCTCGAACAGTAGTTAACATAGCAAGCCCTCCTGCTGCTTATCTTGTGGAATACTTAGGGCAACTTTATTTGATTATAGCTCAAAAATAGATTTTAGATACCCTGAGTTCTTTAAAAAGTTAGTAGGTTGGGTTGAAGCATGAAACCCAACGAAAGTGACTTGCTTCAAGTTGGGTTTCGCTTCGCTCTACCCAACCTACTACTGCAATTATGAGTGCCAATTATACGGGTTAACTAAAAGATCGATCGTCAAAGGGCAATTCATCAAACAGCGAATCAATATCATTATGCTCCTCAGTCTCAGGTTTAGCAACTGGTGGAGGAGTCGCCGACTTTGGAGACTTCACCGCAGGCACTTTTGCTACTGGTACATTCGCCGCAGGTTCCAAAACAGCAGGCTCAGATTTCTGTAACTTAACTACAGGTAATTCCCCACCATTCTCACCATTTTTGCTAGTTTGATTCCACATCATCATTCCCAGCAAACCATCCACCAAACCACCACCGCTACCATTGCCGCTAACTGCCACATCCGGTACAACTCGCACATTGCGATCGCCTATAATTTGCATTAACTGCAAAGCCGTATAACCAGAACCCCCCAAAGCCACAACACCCGCGTGATAAGCCGAAGCTTGAGCATTTCCCTTCACTCGAATCGACTCAGCTTCACCTTGAGCTTGTTTCACCTGAGAATTCGCTTTTAACTCCGAAATCTTCACACCTTGTTCCGATTTCACCATTTCTTGCTGAATCTCAGCCAGCGCCGTTTCTCGCACCAATTGTTGCCGCTGAGTTTG
This sequence comes from Tychonema litorale BBK16, assembly GCF_021648855.1. Lineage (GTDB taxonomy): Bacteria > Cyanobacteriota > Cyanobacteriia > Cyanobacteriales > Microcoleaceae > Microcoleus. The sequence goes on from NZ_JAKJHX010000013.1 coordinate 34,500, forward strand.
CGCTATTTGCTGCACCTCATAAGTCTTACATTGTTCTTCCGCAATTTTGCGATCGGTTTGAGTTTGCATCAACTCTGCTGGTGGTAAAATATCCCCAATCAAAGTATCAATTGCTTGCACATCATAGGTACGCAAAGCTGCTTTGATATACTCCGCCGCTTCTGCTTGTCTGCCGCTTCTTGCAGAGAGAAAATCTAATACAGAATAAGCTTGAGCTGAATTGCGGAAATAATTGCCAATTGTTGGCTGCAAAACATGGTCAACTAAATTCTGCATCGAACCCACGCGAGAGATGACTTTCGGCGCATCCAAAGCTCCAACATGAATGATTTGAGCTACTTCCAAATCAAAGGCAAAACCATCTTGAGAGCGCACTGTCAAAGACGAAAGTTGAGAATCATAACTGTGGCGTTCTGTTTTACCAGACCAATTCAAAACAATATTAGTAGTTGGTACTAACTCCACTTTCAAAATGCGAGTATTCAGCGGATGTTTTCCCGGATAAAGAGGTGTTACCCAAACCCCTTTATTCCCGACATTTACTAAATTGCCATGAGTGAAAGCAGCGCCACTCACATCTTCTGAGGTTTGACCGACATAGGAAATAACTGCGCCTACATAGCCGATCGGGATTTCGGTCATCGCAGCTTGTTCTACCCCCACAAACCAGGGATTCAAGTTCCATGAACCGGAAAGCAAAACCTGTTCCTGCAAGCCGCGCCGCCCGCCACCTGTGATGAATTTCTGTGCGTTTTGGAAGTTATCATGATTAGGAATAATCGGACCGGCAATTTCGCCATCTTGAATGGGAACACCGTCATAGGTTGTGACAATTCCCACTTTGTCTGGCGCTATTTTGTACAGCTTTAAATTTTCTGGAACCATCCCATGTTTTGCAGCATTGGCTGCTGTGATTACCGTAAATAATGCTGTATTAATTCGATAACTACCTCCAGTTAAAATTCCTAGTTGCCGACCTTTTTCGCCGCCGCTTTTCAGGAATTTACGAGCATCTTGAAAATTGTCGGATTCTGTAACTTTACCAAGAATGCGCTGGGGGGGAATAGATTGACCACCTGCTGCGATAATTAAGGCAATTTCACCTTGGGGAACGACAGTTAGAGACTCTTTGCGAACATTGTATTGCAAAGGCCAATAACCCCAATGCCAACCGGGAGGTAACGTATCAGCTTGATATCCAGCTTCTCCGTTTAGGGCAATTAAATCACCGGGCGGTAAAGACTTGCCACCGAAACTAAACTTTTTACTAACAATGCCAACTTCGCGATCGCCAATTACGACCAATCCACCAAAAAATAGCGGTATACAAATAATAATCGCACCGCCGATCGCAATTGGTACAATTGAGCCGAACAAGTCCATCCGCACTGTCTGCACAACAACAGTGGTTTGAGGTAGCTGTTGCAACAGTATCTGAGGTTTGGCGGCTAGCTGAGTCGAAATTTGACTTGCAGGGGGGATATCGCTAGCAGCTAATACCGGCGAGGGTTTTAAACTGGTTGTTGCGCCCAAAGCTAGGGCGGCTGAAACAGTAGCTGCTAATTGTTTGAAAACGCGGACTTTCGTTTGTGAGTTTGGTTTAAATGAATAAAGCATTTTTTGATATGGGCTAGATTGTCCTATTTGTTCAAGCTTAGCCTCGATCGCAAATCCCGACCAAAAACTTAAGCTTTGATGTTTGATTAATTGGATTTACGATTTTGATTTAGGTGTGACTTTATATTAAACTTTATCAAATTTCATTAAATTTTATTCCAGAGTTTTGTAGGTATGACATCACCCTATCTCATCATCACCCTATCACCCCATCACCCCATCACCCTATCACCCCATCACCCTATCACCCCATCAAAAAAGCATAAAACTGCCCTGGGGGGATCAGGGGATAATCGGGTAGGATTTGACGAGTTTTGAAATTAAAAAAATATTATTTATTTTCAATAATTCACGCTTATTGAAAATTAGTTTGAATCATTCATATCTTGAAAGTCTTGTTCCCAGGGAGTTTCAGCCACTGGTGGCAACCGAGTGATGCACTAAATACTGCTTCCTTAGAAAGAATGTTAGGGGCAAAACTGAGAGGAGGCGTCATAAATTGCGATCGGTGATCCCAATAAGTAAATAGTACACACGCACAGCACCGCAGCCACTATGATCGAGCTAATCTCGCAGTTTATCGATAACTCACACCTGACTAAGGTCAAAAAACCCGGTTTCTTCCAAAATCATCGATTTTTTCGACAAACATTCACACAGAAACCGGGTTTTTGGTTCCCAGTACAAAATCTCAAATCCGTGTTTCATTCTCCTGGTAAAATCGAATTAACAGTTAACACTTAACACTTAACCGTTAATACTGCATCAGCCTTGAATTCTTTCTTTACGATCATTATTGGAGAATCACCCAAGATGTCCAAATCCTCTAACCAGGAAAACATTCCCAAATTACCAAAACGTCCAAATAACAGCGACGTTTTTTACACCTATTTTATCTTGAACACTGATAATTATCATGAATTTTTTGAGTGGAAAAATGATCGTCGTCTCAAGCGCAACTTTGAGTTATACAAAAAAAATAATGAGGTGTTCGCACAGTTTTGTCTCCAGTCTAATGACATCAGAAATATACTAGAATTTTGGAGAGACCTAGTGATTGATGCTTCACCTACTGTGCAACAATGGGAACGCCCAGATAGGAGGCAATTAGCATTAGGTCATGTAAGGAGTTATCTTGAAACAAGCTGCTATCACGCAGCTAAACAAGTATTTTCGACATCAAAAATTCGGTCTTGGGACGATTATTTATCATCAGCTCGCATTTTTATTCACAATTCTGACAAGATTGTCAAATTATTAAGATCCTATGATTCTAGTCAAGCTTTTCTAGACACTTACATTCAGAATATCTTGATTAAGGAGATAAAAAATCAAGAAGATATTTGTAAATACTCACCCTGGCGACTGGTAGTTGAAAAATCCGAAATAAAGCTCTGGGAAGCGCTAGAAAGATATGGAATTCCAGAAGCTAACATCTCTCGATTTGTCTTTGGGCGCAAATGCTTCGAGCCAGTTTATAAACTCAACAAAGTTCTTAATCCTGCTCTCAGAAAATCGGGGGATAAATGGCTAGATCCTGACAGCGAAGACTTTCAAGCTGCCGCTGAATCTTACAATGCAGAAAAATCTCTTTCTTCAGCTCCCCATGAAGTCTCCGCAGGCTCAAATATTAGCGGAGAACAAATGCAAGATTGGATGAAAACCTGTATTGATGCCTTACAAAAATACGAGAATCTTACTGTTTATAGCTCTGAAGATATTCATCAAAGACGCAAAAAAAATAAGCCGCAAGACAGTGATGGATGCTCGGATGACTCAGATACAGAAGACATTAGTCTCGAAGCTGAAGAATCTGATTCAGAACTAAATCAACGGTTTAAGGAAACTAAATATGCTTTCCACCAAGAACTCGATCACCTCAGACTCGATCAACACCAAATTCTCCTACTCTATTATGGTGTTGGTCTTAACCAAAAGCAAATAGAAATCCAATTAAAAGTGAATCAGTCTGCGATTTCTCGTCGTATTAGTGATATCAAGAAGCGACTAATGACGACTTTAACTCAACAATCACAATCTGATAAATGGGTGAGAAATTATGTGATTGAATGGCTACATAAAAGTTTTTGCTCACCCCGATACTCGGAGTTACTTGAAGCAGCTTTAGTTGAAGCAATCAAAGAACTTCACCCTTCAGAGAGACAGGTTTTGTTTCTGCGCTATGGCGAGCAGGTAAATGAACAGAAAATTGTCAGTCAACTTGGGATTAGTTTATCAGAGTTGAATGCCATAATTGACAGGTCTAAGCACAAATTGGAGGCTTATTTGATCGAAGAAATACCTCGTTGGGAAAAAGAGTATGTGGAAGAGTGGTTGAAGGAGTTTTATAAGTCTAAGACTTCGCTGGTTTGTCAAACTCTCAATCTATCTTTAGAGGGTGAAGACACCAGCCAAATAATTGATAGGATTGTCGAAGGATACTTGCAAAATTTGATAGTTACTGAAAAAGGAGAATAAACCAATGTTTGACTTAACCAAATTACAACTTGTTGATTCTAGTGATTCTTGCCTCGTGCGGTTGAAAATTGACCAAGCAGACCAAGACGCTGCCTGGTATCAAGCTCAAGACCATTCTAATCCAATTTCTCGTTACAATGCCTATCTCAATGGCGTTTGTTTAAAGACCTTTATGCAGTGGATTACAGAGTTGCTGGCAGAAGAAGGATTGCCTCAACCTTCAGTCTGGAAACATCAGGTTCTTGCTAGTATTTGGGAATTTGTCAATGGTACTGCAATTGAAATTGGTGATACTAGATTAGTTTTAATCCCTAGTGATGAGGGAGATTTGGAGGAATTTTGTGTACCACAGGAATGGGTGGATATGCCTCATTGGACTGCTGATTATTACCTGCCGGTGCAGATGAATTTGAATGGTGATGATGGGGAGTCCTGGATGGAAGTTTTGGGGTTTGCGACGCACCGCCAACTGAAGCATGAAGGTAAGTATAATATGCGCGATCGCACTTATGCTTTGTCAACACAGGAATTAACCAAATCTCTGCTTGTGATGGACATAACTCTGGGGTTGAATTTGCAGCAGGAAGTCCCACCATTGCCAAGTTTATCCGAGGTGGAATCGACTGAATTATTACATACTTTGGGTAATTCATCGGTGTATTCTCCCCGACTGCTAGTTCCGTTTGCACAGTGGGCATCTTTTTTGACTAATGATGGATGCAGACAAAAATTGTATAATCAACGTTTAGGAATTATTGAGGAACCAGTATTAGTTGCTGCGCCTTCTGTGGTGATTAAAAGTGGAACAGGTTTAGTTGAGCGGCTCAAGACTTATATTCAAGCAGGGTGGGAAATGGCTGACAAAATGATGGAAAAGTTGGAGATTGTAGAACCTGGTTTCATTTATGCAGTGGAAGGTGGAAGCTATCGAGATGGCGGTTCTAGCAATCATAAAGGAATTCCGACATTGATTGACTTATTGCGCGATCGCAATCAAGGGAATCAATGGCGGGCTGCTGAATTCTTAGGTCGTTTTGAACCTGGAAATCAGGAGGCAATTTCCGCACTGGCACAGTTGCTGCAAACGACCCAAGATGATATCTTGAAGCGCCAAGCTGCTGTGAGTTTAGGAAAACTTGACCCCAACAATTCCGCTGCGGGGGTGAGAATTGGTAAGATGATTGAATTAAAAATGGAACTGGATAGCGATCGCGTTGTGCTAGAAATCACCCTATTACCTGAAGGAAGTGATAAAACCAATATTTTCTTGCGAGTATTGCCAGTGCGATCGAAAACTCTACCACCAAATCTCGAACTAATTATCCTAGATGAAGATAGCGAAGTTTTTTGGGAAGAACAAGCACACAATTTTACCAATAGCTTAATGTATGAATTTCAGGGTGCGATCGGCGACTGTTTCCAAGTAAAAATTGCTTGTGGCGAAGTTAGTATCACAGAAAATTTTACTATTTAACTCAATTAGGATCGGGAGGTTAAAAGCGATGAGCAAAGTTATCATTTTGGAAATACGCGATGCTGACAACGAGCACCGCTATGCTGTCACCCTCAGAATTTGTGATAGCCTTAATTATCGGAATTTTCAAAGTACCATTAGCGGTAAATTCCCACCAGTTAAAGATTTAAAAGAAAGCTATGATAATTTAAGGCGAAATCGGATGGATCGTGGCTTGGGTTCTTATCGCAAATTAGAAAAACTCAAAAAAGCGCAAATTACCAATATTTCAGTGCAAGAATTAGTGAATTCGGTAGAGACAAGTGTAAATAATTGGCTGAATTTTCCAGACACTTATTTTCAGGAAATCAGGGACTTACTTTTACAAGTATTGAGTGCTCATAAGAATGATGTGAGGGTCATCATCCAAACAGATAATATTAGTTTGTGGAGTTTTCCTTGGCATTTGTGGAATATTTTTCAAGAATTTAAAATTGAGCCTACTTTTGGTCTTTTAACTACTAATATTGATCCTGAATTAAAACAAATAAAATCTAAAAATAAAATTAGGATTTTAGTTATCTTAGGAGATAGTTCAGACATAGATATCGAGGCAGATTTAAAACTACTTCAAGAATCTATTGCCCAGAATGATGCAGAGATTATATCCTTAGTAGCTACTAACAGCAGCAAGCTTAATGACGAGTTATGGAAGCAGAATTGGGATATTTTATTTTTCGCAGGTCATAGTTCCAGTGAAGATGATTACAGTCAAGGTAAGCTTGCTCTGAGTGAAACTGAAACCATCGCGATTAAAGATTTAAAATATGGTTTAGAAAATGCGATTAAGCACGGTTTGAAATTAGCAATTTTTAATTCTTGTGATGGCATGGGATTAGTCAAGGAACTAGCTTCGCTACAAATTCCAGCGGTAATTGCCATGCGAGAGCGAGTGCCCGATGAAGTTGCTCAGAAGTTTTTGGAGTATTTTCTAGAGGCATTTGCTGGAGAAAAGAAGTCTTTGCGCGAATCAGTTAGGAAGGCGCGAGAAAGGCTGCATGGAATGAATGTTGAATATCCCTGTGCTAGTTGGCTACCGATGATTTATGAGCATCTAGGTGTGGAGCCTCCCACTTGGGATGATTTGCTCAAGGGGAATGAGGAAGAGCGGCAACGTGTTTCGATTTGGCGCAATCTTCAGACTGTGTTGGTGGCTAGTGTATTAGTCACTGGCGCTGTGATGGGAGTGCGGTGGCTGGGAATTTTACAAACATTGGAACTGCAAAGTTATGACAAAATGTTGCAAATTCGCCCAAGGGAACTAAAAGAAAACCGAATCTTATTGATTGATGTTACTGAACCAGATCTTGACTTACCTGAGCAAAGAGATAGAAAAGGTTCTTTATCAGAGCTAGCGCTAAATTTAACCTTAGAGCAATTGCAAAAACATCAACCTAAAGTAATTGGTTTAGGAATTTATTACGATTTTCCTATTAACCCAAAGTTGCCTAGCTTAATGGCTAAAATAAAAAATCAAAAAAACTTAATTGCATCTTGTAAATCTCCCGATCGCAGCCAAGAAAATTTAGGTAATAAACCACCCCTTAATATTCCAGAAACAGAGTATAAAGAACGAATAGGTTTTAGCGATTTTTCTCTAGATTTTGATGGCATTCTCCGCCGCCATATTATTACTTTAAGACCAGATGCAGCTAGCATTTGTAACGCAGAATATGCCTTCAGTTCTCAATTAGCATTTCGATATTTGGCTCTAACAAATGGTATCTCTCCTAAATATAACAAAGGAGAGTTGCAATTAGGGAAGGCAAATTTAAAACGGTTGCGCGAACATATGGGTGGTTATCACAAATTAGATGATAGATCCTACGAAATATTGCTCAACTACCGAGCCTATCGTTCACCTTCAGAAGTGATTTCAAGAGTCACCTTGGCACAAGTTCTTAAGGGTCAGCTTAAATCTGATGATGTGAAAGATAAAATTGTTTTGATTGGTACTACGGCTGAAAGTTCTGGAGATTATAATTCCACTCCTTATAGTACATATCAAGAAAGCTACCAAAAATTACCTGATGTCATTATTCAAGCTCAAATGGTTAGTCAGCTTATCAGTGCTGCTTTAGATGGAAGGCCTTTAATTTGGTGGTGGGATTTTTGGGTAGATGGGTTGTGGATTTGGGGATGGGGTGTTGTCGGTGGTGCGATCGCTTGGCGCTATCAGTCCAAACAATATTTAATAATTGTCACAGGTACAAGCATTGCTATATTATATGGCGTTTGCTGGATTTTCTTTACCCAAAGTGGTTGGGTGCCATTGATCCCTTCGGGTTTAGCTTTAGTTGGTACAAGTTTTGCTGTCCTAGTATATAATCGGTCTCAAAAGACAGCAAACTAAATTTAAGAGTGTGGATGTTGGCTAAAATTTACTCATTGCTTAAACAACTGACCGGATTGTTGGCTATAAATTTTCTAACGCTAGGCTTGGTTAAACTAGAGATGCAGCCAGCTAGGGCTGTAATTATTGGACAACGCCCCACTACCAACTCAAGCCCACAATTTAAGGAACCATTGTTCAATGCGCCACCACCACCACCATCTGATGTAGATAAATCGGGTAATCGAAGTAGTGGATTACCAAGAGGCTGTGAGGATGTTGCCAATCAGTCTACAGGATCTGAACAAAAGCTTCTGACGGCGTTGGTTCCAGTTTATCAGATCAAAGATTCAACCTCAGTTTTTGGATTAACGGTTTCTGCTAATCCTACTCTTTGGTTTTATGTGCCTTATCAGTCTACATCTTCTGGTAATTTTGTTCTTTATGATGGGGGAAGTAAACCAGTATATGAAGTTCCCTTTAAACTAAGTGGAAAACCAGGAGTTGTTCAAATATCATTGCCATCATCAGTTTCCTTGCAAATAGATCGACAATATCAGTGGTACTTTAATATTTATTGCGAACCGAGACAACCAGCTATATCTGTTAGTGGTAACATCAGAAGAGTCAATTTTTCCAATCCAGCTCTCAAGAGTCAGCTAGAAAAAGCTACAGTAAGCGATCGCATTAGTATTCTAGCCGCTAATGGTATTTGGTATGATGCACTAACAGCAGCCGGAGAACTTCGCCAAACCGCTCCCAATGATGGTCATTGGCCATCTCTTTTACGACAAATTGGCCTATCTAACATTGCTTCAGAGCCAATAGTGGAATGTTGCAAAACAGAAAATTGACAAAAGGTAAACTTATAACCAATTCCCTACTAAGATATACGGCGACCAAATTTTGGGATTGTTGTAGCTAGGATTCTTTAATAGAAATAGCTGGGCTTGGCGCAAAGCTTCAGCTTTGGTACGCTTATTGGTAAGTAACTCTTTGTAAAATTGCTTCATTAAAACAGAGGTTGAATCATCAGGAATATTCCATAAAGAAGCTAAGGTGCTGCGCGCCCCCGCTCTCACAGCTACTCCCGCAAGTCCCAAGGTTGCCCGATTGTCTCCGGCTGCTGTTTGACAGGCACTCAAAACCAGTAATTCAATAGGCTTAGATTGCTTTTCGTTTCTGCTTTTGAGTAACTGATTTAGCTCATTTATATTGATGCGTTTATCCCAATTGATAATGTATGTATTTTCAGCGTTGGAACTGAATTTTCCATGAGTAGCCAGATGAACTATACGACTTTCATTCGAGTTGATCTTTGCCCGTAGAGACGAATCAATAAACTCAGAATTCAACAAGACAATACTCGATACTTGGGATTGAATTTCCTTCAGCTCTTGTTTGACATTAGGTAGGGCAGAAAAACCTGGACGTGCTTCGCTTATTCCTGCTGCTAAAATTTTGATATTTCCCAATTTCAATTGTTTGGCATCTGTTAAATTTAGTCCTGGTGCTAAAACTAAACTATAGGACTCTATTAGATAACGCGATCCGTCATAAAGAGCAGCCATAGGAAGATTTCGTAACTCACCGTCTAGCACAAATACTAAGGTTTTAATGTTGTTTTTATCTAAGTCTATCTTAGCTGTTTTTAGTAGCCAACTATAAATAGTATACAATGAAGTCTTTAATTCTTGTATGTTATTTTGATTTGCATTTACTATTTTTTCCTGTACTTCCATGAGGACTTTTTTTACTATCTGGGAGTCTATCTTCGTTCGGTAATGTTTGAGTTCCCCTAAACCAGAGAACTTGATGATAACTTCTAAGCTTTCATTTAAAATAATCGGGTAAATAACAGCACTTTCTTTGTCTATATTATCAATGTTTACTTCTCGTGGCTGTATACAAGCTTCCCTAAAAAAGTTATCCAACTCAGCCACCTGAAGCGCCTCAATCACATTCCTAGCTTGCTTCAACTTCTCCTGAATAGGGTTCTCTCCCTGCAACAACAAATCCACCAATTCGCGATAAAAAGGCTCTACCCGATCGCGAAAATCGAACTGTCCATCCCGACTAATCGGCACCAAATCGTTGCGTAGCGACTGCAACGTATTAAAAGCAGCCGTATAAGCCCCGATCGCACCTTTAACATCCTTCGCCTCCCCAAGCCAACGAATCCGCCCCAATTGCCACTGCCACTGATAGGTAAGATCCGGCGCATTTAACCGAACATTCTGCGACAACAACAAAGCTTGTTCCGTACACTGTTGAGCCTCCAGCCACTGCTGATTTTTTTGATACACAGTACCCAAATTGCCCAAAGCATAGGCTGTTGCCCTAAAATCGCCCAAATCCTTAGCCAATGCGATCGCCTTTGCACCCAATTTGCCAACCTCTCCCCAAGACACAGACTCAATATTTCCCAACACATTTTCAGCCACCATTGCAGAATTTGGCAAACAGTAATTCAATATCTTTTCTGAATTTGCGTTAGACGAATTTGAAACATTATTAGGATTTTCTAGCTTATTTTTGAACTCAACTAAACTATTCATCAAACTAACTTCTGCATACACTAGCTTGTGACTTGGTGGCAACTTACTCAATTGAGACAGAATTTCTAACCGCAATTGTTGAATTTCCCTTGCCTTTAACGCCAATTCAATTTTAGACTCAACTAAAAGGCTTAATAAATTCAGTTGTCCCTGGACTTTCACAAAAGAATTATTTGGAGCTAAATTCACCCCTTTTCGATAATAATCGATACCAGTCTGGTAATTTTTATCGGGATTGTTATTATTGAAATCAGACAGAAATTTGTTTCTATTTCCCAGAGATTGGTAAGTATTACCTAAACTGAGTAAAACCAAAGCTTTTTCTTGAGAATATTCCCCTTGAGTAATGACTCGTTCTACTTCTGCCAGCCACTGCTTTGACTCATTCAAATAGCCAAGCTGTCTCCATACATCACCAAGAAGACGCGCCCCGGCAATTTGAATAGTTTTTAAAGTTGGGTTTGATTCGGCTGAAATATTTTCAACTAAACGCACCTCGGCAATTGGAATATTTTTTGAATTTGAGGTTGATTGGGATTTAATACTTCCTTTAGTTGGTTCTAATATTTTAGTAATTAACTGCTGACAATCCTGACTAGGAATGACGAAGTTTTCGGAATTGTTTGATTCGACAACTGGGATAAGTGTTTGGCAAGCTTGCTGATATAAACCTAATTCTTGCAGGGTTTTAACTTGAGCAATTAGGCTACGTTTCCAGCCTAAATCATCCTTTAATTTAACATAAATATTAGTTGCTTGTTTCCCGGTTTGCAAAGCAAGATTGATTTGTCCTTGTTCCCATTGCCCATTGGCTTGAATATCGAGAATTTGGCCGATCGCATTTAATTCCCCCGGCGACTGCACTTTCGACTCCTCCGGTAACAAACTGCGACTCTGTGCGATCGCACTATTAGCCTCTTTCCAATCCCCCAACTGTTGATAAGTTAAGGAAAGATTACTCAGGGCGATCGCCTGATTCAACCAATCTCCCCCTACTTCAAAACCAGCAACAGCTTGCCGCCAATACTTCGCAGCCTCTGCAAACTCCCCGGTGGCATAACTGGTTCTAGCTAAATTTTGCCAGATTTGGGGCGATCGGGACTCATTACCAATTCCGGTAAAACCGGAATGATGTTGACTGTTAACTGTTGACTGTTGACTGTTGACTGCTATAGATTGAGCCTTGACATTTACCGCAAAAAATGCTGTTAATCCAACAACAAATAGGATAGTAAATAGCCTCAAACTTCGGCGGAATCTCTGACGAACTGGTTTCAAAAAGAGAACCTGGATAAAATCGAAAAATGTAAACCTTTTTCTTGCCATGTTCTCCCCCTCGAATTCACATCAACTAAAGGAATACCCCAGTAAAAATTGGCCGACATAGTATCACCCAATTCCCACCGCAAACCCGTACCAACAGAAATCAAAAATTGACGCTCAGAATTCTCCACACCCGAACTATTCCAAACCCTGCCAGCATCAACAAAAGGGGCAATTTGTAAAACTCCCAACCCTCGATCGGACCTACCGACAATCGGAAACCTCAACTCCGCCGATGCAGAAATCCCATTATCACCCAACAGTAAATCTTGGCGATAACCTCTGACACTATTCCCACCCCCAATCCCAAATTGTTCCAGAGGTAAAAGCGTCCTATTCGCCAATTGTACATCAGTTTTTGCCACCAAAAAAGTGTCTCTCCTGAAGCGGCGAATCCACTGTCCCTGACCCCGCCATGCCAAAAAACGGCTGTCAGGAGCTTCGCTATTCACAGTAGCATTAAATGCTCCCAATCCTAAACTAAATTGAGAGCGCAAAGCCAACAATTCATCATTATTCCGCACAGTCCAATCTTGAAAAAACCTGACTGCTGATATTCCCGTGCGCCCTTTGGCATCCGCACCCGCAGACAAGGGGAAATCTTCCCCTAAAATGGAAGTGCCACTTTCTCGCCTAGTTGCTGTCACTCCTAGGGCTAATTCTTGTCGGGGATTTCTGAATACAGGTTGGCGCAAAGTTAGGTCAAAATATTGGGCTGCTGCTCTGATATCAACTTTTTCAAAAGGTTTTTCTATAATACGATTTCCGGTAATACCGGCTGATAAATTAATTGTGCCATTGTGAGGATTTAAGGGCAAACTATAGCTAAGGTCAAAGGCATTACTGCCGTCAGTATTGGTGTAAGCAACACTTAAACCATCTCCTTTTCCTAATAGGTTGGCTTCGGTTAGTTGGAGTTGGCGGCGGAAACTGCCGACGCTGGGAGCTCGTCGATTATCTAACAGCAATGCAGCACTAAAGGTTTTTTCCTCCTCGAATTTAACTTCTAGGGCACTTCTGTGGAAATCGGAACCGGGTATTAATGCAGCAGAAATATTTTTAATTAGGGGATCGAGTTCGAGCAATCGCAGGGCATCTAGTAGGCGAGATACTTGTAAGGGCTGGGAGGCGATCGCCAAACGGCTACATATATAATTGAGATTGAGTCGCTGTTTTCCCGTCTTTCTTCTAACTCGAATTGATTCTAAGCCACCTTCGACTATTTTAACGATCACTTCTCCACCAATGCCTCGGCTTTGTAACCTTTGATTTGGTTCTTCGCTAGTGGTGGGAATGTAGGCAAAAGAATTTATATATCCTTTATCGTTATAGAGTTTTGTTACTTCGGAAATCAGTTGCTGCAATTGGGCAAATGTGACTCGGTTAGTATTGCTATCTAATTTGAGGATTTTCTTAATAATTTCTTGTTCTAGGGTTTTTTGACTGAAAACTGTATTGCCAATGAAGCGAAAATTAGTAACGGAGATTGCTTCGATTACTTCATCGGTTTTGTTATCTTCTGGTGTTTGGGTTGTGGGAGGTTGGGGCTGGACCGATCGCGCGATCGGACATTCATAAACCTCACTGGTATCGGAATTAGGTTCAGTTTTCCTTTGTTGCTGCAAACTAGGAGTTGGTTGAGACTGGGGTATATTTGGCTCGGAAGGGACTGTTTGCGGTGCTAAAGGTTCTGAGAGGTTAGGAGTTTGAGCTTCCGTAGATATCTGTGCTGTAAATTCTCCTGGCAATACCGGAACACTTTGCGCTTTCAGTGGCAAAACAATCCAATTACTTGCTAATACTCCCACAGCTATTTGTAGGAGGCGATCGCTCTTTTTCTGGTTTCCTTTATTGGCCATAGCAACCACCGATAGGTTGAACGGGACTCTGAAGGGTAACAGTACGAGGATTAGCAGTGAAAATCACTTCTCCTTTGGTGTTAATTGCCCAACCTTGGGCTGATAGCATGGGTCGATTAGGGGCTCCGACTTGTTGGGGTGGAGCAGTTCTGGTGCGTTGTTGTACAGGGGCTACAGCATCGGCTAAACCGACAGCGGTGGAGCCATTACCGGGTGTTTCTGCTGGATTTGCTGGCAAGCCGCGCCCGATTCTGGTGAAGGTTTTGTCGGTGCCTTGCTGTCGTCGATCGGGGCAAATTTGGGCGATCGCATCGGGATTGGCGATTACTTTTGGTAATTGAACCACGCCTTGGGTGGGGTCAATATCGGGAGTGTTGAGCAGCACTTGGCCATCGAGTTGCGGGCCTGCTAGGGAGGTGGCGGTGATGTCGCTGGTGAGGTTAGAGTCGGGATCTGTGAGGCGGCGCGATCGGGCACCGAAGATTCCTTCCGGGGCGGTAATTTCAACGCGGCCAGCTTCGCGGTTGACTGCGTTGGCGGTGATGTCGCTATTGGTGCCAGCGATTAAGGCTCTGGTATCAATCTCGATATTGCCACCTCTGGCATCGCCGGTGGCTGTAACGGTAATATTGCTGTTGTTACGCATCTGTAGGAAGTTGGAGGCTTTGAGATTGATGTTGCCCTCGGTACCGGATCTAGTTTCTGCGGTAATGGTTCCTCTGTCTAGTCGGATGTCGCTGGCTGTTACCTTCAGGTTGCCGGCTGCTGGTGTCCCTGTTCCCAACCGACTGCTAACTGTCAGTGTTGCTCCTACCTCAACCGTCAATCTTTCAGTGATGACGTTCAAACTGCCAGCATTGCCAGAACCTCCCCGCGTCCGAGCTAACAAACCGCTGCGGACTAGCTCGCCTTCTTCTGTCCGCACTGATTCGCCTGTTTCTGTCCTGGCAATGCCGCTCAATTCTACCGAGTCGGAAGCTCTCACGTCGATACTGCCTCCCGGCCCTGCACCCAGAGTAGATGCTGTTATCTGTCCGCCGTCCCGAGCAACCACCCGCCTCGCGTTAATTGTGACATCGCCCCCAGCACCGTTTCCTTCTGTACTGGCAAATAAAGCGCTGGGACTCCCATCAGTCGAGGTTCCGATCGCTTCCACCAATTCCGCAGGAGTCACCGCTGGTGTTTCTGCTGACCCAATACCTCGAACCGTCAAGGTTCCTCCTGGTCCTTCGCCGAAAGTTGTTGCGGAGATTAAGCCGCCACCCTCCACTGTCAACCTTCTGGTTTCTACTGTCAAATTACCTCCGTTTCCCGTTGCTGGCAAAATTTCTCCCTGTTCTGTCTGTAGACCGTTGACTTGAGCGAATATGCCACCGTCACTCCTTACCTGCACTGAGTCAGAAGCACGAATTATTAAATTTCCTGCATTGCCAGAGCCAAAAGTAGATGTTGATATTTCAGCTCCTTCCTCGACGATTAACTGTCTGGTATTAACCGTTAAATTTCCTCCATTTCCATTTGCTTGTGCATTTGCAAATAAACCATTAATTCCTGACAATTGCACCAAATCGGTGGCGTTTACTGTTAAATCTCCCGATCGACCAACACCCCTAGTAGTGCTGGAAACGTCAGTTTGACCTTGCAGAAACAACTGTCTGGTTTCAACCGTTAGATTACCTCCGTTTCCTGTTACCCCTGAACCGACTCCTGAAAACAAACCGCCAACCTTCAGAGTGACTTCAGAATCTGTGGTACTGCCGATCAGTTCCACAATTTCCCTAGCTCGGACGGTTAAATTTCCAGCATTGCCAGTCGCAAAGGTAATAGTTCTTGCGGTTGCCCCTTCTCGAACAGTCAACCGCCCTGTGTCAATGTTTAGATTGCTACCATTACCATCACCCTGAGTTTCTGCCAGCAAGCCACTACGGAAAAAGGGGCGTTCTTCGGTTGTAGTGCCAATTAGTTCTAGAGAGTCGGAGGCGTTTACAGTTAAAGAGCCTCCTGGCTGCGATCCTTCAGTGATACTTAATATTACCGAACCGCCAGTTAGGGAGACATTTCGGCCCTGTACTTGAATGGTTCCACCTCCGGGACCACTAGCGTCGGCGGATGCTGCGTTGGTGAATTGGATGTCGCCATATTCCGGGGCAGGTTGGGTATTTCCGATTCCGATCGATCCGTTACTATCCAAAGTAAGTTGACCGTTTCTCACAGACCAAAGCTCAATCCGCCCTCCTTCAGCAATGAGGTTTCCGCCGTCTAGGGTAACATTGCCCCCAATGAGCGCTAAGGTGTTCCCGGCTGTTACTTCAAGGCCAGCAGCGCGATCGCTCCTATCTACTTTGTCATCATTACCTAAGCTGAAGTTGTGACCATTCCCCTCAATGCGGATCTCTGCGGGAGTTCCTGTAAATTGCAAGCTAGTTGGAATGCTGATAGTTAGCAGAGGAGTTGTTTGGGGATTGGTAGCACTGAATGATGTACCGTCAGCGAAATTGACGCGATCGGCTGTAGTGCCTAGAAACGAGCCGCCGATATTCAGGCTGGCATTCGGGCCAAAAATAATGCCGTTGGGATTGAGGAGAAATAGGTTCGCGTTACCGTTGGTTTGGAGGATGCCATCAATGTTAGAAATTGACCCGCCTGTGACGCGAGTGAAGATATTTTGAATGGTATCAACGTTGTTGAAAAATGCCGTGTCGCCAGTGGGGACGGAAAATTCGCGAAAGCTATGGAATAGGTTGCGGCCCGCTGCTGTGCCACCTTCAATGGTGAAGGTGTTGTCGTTTGGCGTGACGGTGGAGTTGAGCGGTAGAGTGGCATCCGGGACAATTTGGGCAGTTACCAAAGTGGGAAAGCCACAAACATAAAATAGAATACAGAATATTTTTGCTGTTGTTTTATTGCTCATAGAAATTCAGGATGTAAAAAGGTTGTTAATGTAAATATTAAGATGATTAATCCTGGAGGCAGAAACCGGTTTTTTGTACAAAAATACGGTATGCCCAACCTTGAATACTGATCAAAAACCCGGTTTCTTTAGTATTTATAGGCAAGTCTTAATAATCTTACAATACAACGAGCTGAAGATATCATCATCACCGAATTAATTATGACAAATTATTTATTTGTAGGGGTAGTGCCCCCGTGCCTACCCTCCCCGTCCACAATTTTGTAGGTGTTTCAGATTTCAGATTTCAGAGATTGGGGCAGCCACGGGGGGCTGCCCCTACAAGAGAATGAAACAGCCCTGCCCAACACTTGCTTCTAGTTGACGTTAGGTTTCTCTTCGTTCAACCGAACCTACGGATCTTACTAAGGAATAGGTGTAATTGTAGTGCCTATATTTCCAATTGCACCTACACCTACTGTAAAACTGCCTTCAGTAGCAAAGGTCGAACCTTCAAAAGAAGTATCAACTGCTTGAGCGCTCCAATAATAAGTACCCGGTTTTAGATTTTTAAGTTGCCAATTTTTATTTTGATTGACATTCCCCATCTGAACTACTTTGCGCGTGCCATTACTATTAGCCATCGGAGACATAATATCTGAACCTCCAGGAGTTGTTCCTACCCGCAGATTATAAGTCAAACTTGCTTGCGGTGTTTCAGTATCAGTAGAAGGGTTCCAGCTTAGGGTAACGGAATTGCCATTAACTGAAGAAATCAGCCCTAGGGGTGGTGTGGGTGCTGTATTTAAAGTGAAAATGTTGTTTCTATAAACTTTGGCGCTACTAGATGGAACCCCCAATTGATTACCCACCAAAAGAATATCTAGGTCGCTATCATTGTCATAGTCTCCCCAACTTACTGAACTACCAAACACTCCTTGTAATTTGGTACTAATATCGGTAAAGTTTCCACCATCATTGCGGTAGAGTTTTGAGATCCTGGATGGCGAGGCACCTGTCAAAAGAATATCTAAGTCCCCATCATTATCGTAATCGCCCCAATCTACAGAGCTATAAAAAGCTCCCTGCAATCCTGCTTGAATCTCTGTGAAACTACCACCAGCATCATTGCGATAAATCTTAGCAATAGGAGATGAATTGTTCGGCGTTAAACCTGTCAAAAGTACATCTAAATCGCCGTCATTGTCATAGTCTCCCCAAGCTGCGTCACCGGAATTAACACCTGTTAATGATGCGCCTATATCAGTGAAACTGCCACTATCATTACGATAAATCTTAGAAATATCTGATGAAACTGAACCATCAGAATTACCAGTTATGAGAATATCAAGGTCTCCGTCTTTGTCGTAGTCTCCCCAATCTGTTGAACTATTCCAAACTCCTTGTAAATTAGCTGCTATATCTGTAAAACTACCACTATCATTACGGTAGACTTTCGCAATCTTAACTGAGGAACCAGAAATAATAGCACCACCTGTCAGAAGTATATCGAGATCGCCATCATTATCGTAATCTCCCCAATTTGCTGAACTATTCCAAACTCCTTGCAAGTTAGCACTAATATCCGTAAAATTACCCCCATCATTCCGATAAACTTTCGAGACTGGATTTGAGGTATTATCCAAACCTGTTAGCAGAATATCGAGATCGCCATCTTTGTCATAATCTCCCCAATCGATCGAACTATTCTTAACTCCACTCAAACCAGCATTAATATCCGTGAAGTTGCCGCTATCATTTCGGTAAACTTTGGCTACGGAATTCGGACCGTTTGTGCCTGTCACCAGAATATCTAGATCGCGATCGTTATCGTAATCTCCCCAGGCTGCTGAACTGTAAAAAGAGCCTTCCAAATTAGCATTAATGTCGGTAAATAGTTCCGTGGGTGCTGGATTAGCTGCGATCGCAATTCCTTGAGAAAACTCCGAAGTGTTATTATTCGGGTCAGTAGCCGTAGCAGTAATAAATTGACCAATGGGCACAGCCACTGGCAACTTAATCTCAACATTCGCATTACCACTAGCATCTGTCTTTACAGTCTGGAATCCCAGGAACTTCTCTCCTTCTCCATAACCGCCACCGCCAAAACCACCATTCCCAAAACCACCACTGCCAAAACCAGAGTCATCTAAAACCTTGTTAGAGAAGAACTCTACTCTGAATGTAGTATTGGGAGTGCTATTTATCTTCCCTTTAATACTCGTATTCCCACTGCTAGAGATAGCTGAACTCAACTCAGGGAAATTCTGAAAATTATTAATACCTGTGTCGCGATCTCCTAAATCATTTACAGTTAGTCCATTATATCCAAAACCGATGCCAAAGTCATCATTCCCCGAAATGGAATTAGATAAAATAGCATTTCCAGTGGAACCGGAACCATTAATAAAGACACCATGTTTACCGTTACCGAATATCAAGTTTCCAGCATCAATCGTTGTCCCACCAACGGTATTGTTACTTGCATCATCCAAAATAGCAATACCACTATGTGTATTGCCCAAATCTTTAGTGCCGGTGATATCGCTGCCAATATAGTTGCCTTGAATGAGGTTATTATTAGCATTTAAGTCTTTAATGTAAATGCCATATCGCTCGTTGCCAGATATGATGTTTCGTGCTTTAACCGTTTGACCGCCAATAATATTATTAGGTGTCCAAGCTGATATGCCACTATAGCCGTTACCTAAATCTTGAGTGCCAGTTACATCAGTACCGATGAAGTTTCCTTCAATGATGTTGCCGCCATTATCACGCAATTTGATAGCATCAACACCAAAACGATTGATGGTTAATCCTCTGACTGTACTGTTACCAGCAGAGATATATAAACCATCCACTGATACATTACTGCCATCTAATTCAATCACTGGACGGTCTAAAAATCCAGGCTGAGTTGTACCATCAATAACGGCTGAATCGGTAATCTGTGGCAGTGGTGATAGTGGTCGAATAGTAAAAGCATTGGTGCTGGTGTTGTAGCCCGGATCGGTACTCGGAATCTTAAAGAGAACCGTATCCTTCCCAGGAGTGCTATTAGCCCAATTTAAGACTGCCCGTAGACTCCCAGCCCCGTTGTCTTTCGTATTGGTAACAACATTCGATGGCTGATCGTTATCAGCAATCGCAACTGTTGCACTGCCATCTTTCCCAATATTGTAACTTTGACCGACTGATAACGTGAGCGCTACCGTCTCCTCTCCTTCCACTAAATTGTCATCAACTGGAACGATCGGAATCGCGACACTCGACTGGCCCGCAGGAATCGTGACACTCCCACTTAATCTCTGATAATCTAGAGCTGCACTAGCTGTTCCTCCCACCAAATAATCGACCTTCAAATCATATTTTGTTTGACCCTTCCGAGAAATCGTCATCGTACCTGGGTCGCCATTTTCTGAAGCGCTCGAATCTGTCGCATCTATAGATACAGTGGGCTTAGTTCCGTAAATATTCAGCTTCCAACTATTCCAGATACCTTTTATGTCTTTTCCGTTTTCATCAATAACTTCTAATGTCCATTCTCCCTTAGAAGATTCTCCCCAGTTGTAGTTAGAAGTGAATAGCCAAGGTGTCTTTGATTCAGGAATTATTCGATCGTTATTGTCGGGATTTTTTTCTTCAGGTAATCCCTGTGCTAAAAAGGAATTTGTACCATCTGGCGATTTGAGTTTTACCGTTAAATCTCCCCAATTTCTGTGCTGGGTATGAAACACAACTTCAACCTTTTCGACGTTAATATCTTCATCCATCGTTACCTTTGAAGACAAACCTTTTTCTGTACTATCAGGGATACTTGCCATGACATTTTGAAGTTTAGAATTCACCTCGAATTCCTGAGCAACAGATGTCCAATTAATGGCTTTTTTCACCGCTGCGACCGGATCGACAGCCCCAAATCCGTATTTGTGGTTAACCCAAGCCCCCACTCCATTTTGAGACCAACCTGGATCGAAAGCATCATTTTTCTGAGCAGTTTCTACTAAGATATGCTGCACATCCCGCCAATTTAAAGAGGGATTTTTTTCTAACATTAAGGCAACAACCCCTGATACGAAAGGCGCGGCTGCTGAAGTTCCACCAAAGCCAGTGGTATAGTCTTTCTCGTCGTATCCCCTGATACCTTGCAGATCGGGTGTGGTAATACCAATTCCTTTGCTACTCGAATATGCAGATACTAATAAAGACGCTCCTGATTCGCTATAAGGTGATTTGTAACCCAGATTGTCGATCGCACCTACGGCGATCGCATAGCGAGAATTAGCCAATCCGTTATAGTTGACATTCCAGCCATCTAAGGCGTCATTACCAGCACCAAAGACATAGATATTACCACGTCCGCTACGCCCCTCTTTGACTCCCTTTTCCATTGCTTTCACACCAGGGCCGGAGTCCCTCAGCCAATTCCCTTCCTTCCAACTATTGTTGTAGATATCAATGGACTTATTGCGATTTTTATCAGACACGTCGTACAGGGCATTCGCTAAAATTACATCGTTAAATTCATCAGCAATTAGGCGCAGTCCAGCGAAGGAAGCTCCCGGAGCAACTCCACTGCCTTGATAGCCATTAGAACCATTAGCAAGCGCAACTCCTGCTACCGATGTTCCATGAGGATTGTAGGTACTGAAATCCAAAGCAAACTGATTGAGTTTTCCAGTGTTTAAAGGTGCTTCATCGTTAATTCTTAGGTGCCAATAACCCGGTGCCCACTGGTTATTAGCACCGGCTAAATTCCCCTGGGGTTGGAAACTGCCAGTGAAAGGCGCAAAGGCCGTCAAGATTGGTGTTGTTACTTGATCGTCAAATGTTGTGCCAGAAAAATTACTACCACGACCGCCAATATTTCGGAAAAGTTCAACTTCTGGGGGTGCATCAGGCGGATCGCCTGGTCTGGGTCTCCAATTACGCCACGAAGACCAGAAGACTAGGGGGTCGAATATCGGTTCGTTGGGACTTACCAAATACCCTTCCAAGTCAGAGATTTTGGGGTGCTGGATATTCAGTTGAATGTTCACGTCCGTTACCACTCCTGTCAGAGGCACTCTTATAGGGAACATCGTCTGCTGAAAATCTTTAATTCTACTGTTCAGGGAACTGTTCGGAGAATATTCATTAATCACCGTTCTCTGATAAGTCGGTGAGGGATTGGCATCATCTTGGTTGAAATCCCAACTCAGATCCGATCGATACTGAGTGCTCAATTCTGGGTGTGTGTATTCAAATCCGTCATCAACAATGCCAATAACTACACCCTTCCCTCGCGCTAACTCCCAAGCGGAAATCACATTAGCATTTGGGTTAATGCCTGTTTGCAAGTGCCATTGAGTTCCATCTTTTACCAAAGGTTCATCCTTCGGTTCCGACAGCAATCTTGGCTGTATGGGAACAAGAGGATAAGCAAATTCCACTCGACTTAGTGATAGTAAAGACTGCTGAACCTGTAATGGATCGGCATCTTCTGGAAATTTCCAGCGGTAGGTGTTGGGAATGTGTCCGGCTATGCCTAAATCTACGGCATCTAAACTGCTAGCCAACTGTGAAGATGAACTACCGGGGGTTAGCCAAACCAACCATTCTCGCGTATTAGCCAGTATTTCTGGATCGTATTTTTCTAGGTTAGCTGAACCAACGATCGCCAATCGAACTTCATCAGACAATCCATCTTCACCCGGATCGCTAATCAGCGCAAACTTTTGACTCGATACTGCACTAGCACTACCGGACTTATCATAGGCGATCGCAGATAATTGATAACGACCCGGTGCTAAACTGCTCAAATCATCACTGAAATCAAATCGGCCAACCCCATCGCTATCACTGGTGAATTCAGTAACATCATTAGCGATTTCAATTTTCTCACCACCTTCTTTTTGGAACCAAAAATCGACTTTAGCAATATCGCTGACTCCTTGATCGTCAGAAACCTTAGCGCCACTAAAGCTGATTTTTTCACCCTTAGTATAGAGAGGTAAAGTTCTAAATTGTAAATCTTTTGGCGCTGTATTCCTCGGTGTTGGAGTTGGTATTGGCGTCGGAGTTGGAATCGGAGTTGGTGTTGGTATCGGTGTCGGAGTTGGAGTCGGAGTTGGAGTTGGAGTTGGAGTCGGAGTTGGTGTCGGAGTTGGTGTTGGTGGAAGGATAGCTTCCTTGACAGTCAAGCTTTTGACTACTGTATTGCTGGGAGCATCTGCTTTATCATAGGCGATCGCATTTACCTCATACTTCCCAGCACCCAAATCTGGCAAAGAATAGCTGAAACTTCCCCATCCAAGGCCATCAGCCACGAAAGTTTCAGCATTATCAACCTTAATCAATGCACCACCTTCCTTTTGCACCGAAAACTCTACACGTTTCAGGTTATCAACACCATCAGCATCATAAACTTTACCACCCGTAAAACTAATTTTGTCTCCCACCGTATATGTACTTGAACTCTCAAATTGCAAATCTTTTGGTGCTGTATTTGGCGTTGGAGTTGGAGTCGGTGTTGGAGTTGGCGTTGGAGTCGGTGTTGGAGTTGGAGTCGGAGTTGGCGTTGGAGTTGGAGTCGGAGTCGGTGTTGGAATTGGAGTTGGAGTTGGATTTGGAGTCGGTGTTGGAATTG
>NZ_JAKJHX010000013.1:57797-63648 GCF_021648855.1 Tychonema litorale BBK16
ATTTGGAGTCGGTGTTGGAATTGGAGTTGGAGTTGGATTTGGAGTCGGTGTTGGATTTGGAGTTGGAGTTGGATTTGGAGTCGGTGTTGGCGGAACTACTTCAGGAGTTTTTACTGTAAACTCTTTAGTCACCGCAATGCTAGAAGCGCCTGTTTTATCGTAGCCGATCGCAGTTAATTGATAATCACCAATTCCTAGACTATTCAGCGAGTAGTCAAAACTGGCAAACCCACCACTATCCGCTGTAAAATTCACAGCATCATTGCTGAGCTTTTGCCAACTCTTCTCGTCTTTCTTGAGCCAAAAAGTTACTTGCTTAAGGTCACTAACTCCTTCCGCATCATATACTTTAGCACCAGTCAAACTAACTGTATCCTGGGGATTATAAATTTCCTTGACATTAAACTGTAAGGAAGTAGGTGCTGTATTTTTAGGTACTATGTTAACTTGATCGTTAATGTACTTTACTACATTTGGTAATTTCGGTCGCCAATCAAATTTAGGCTCAATTACCTGATCGAGTGATATCGCCTTTCCTGTCGCATTCGTGATTTGAAAAATAGTGTCATTATAATCGCGATCGGTCCCTAAATCCACCCGCAAATCTTCCATGACAAACACATTGCCCTTCCCATTCACATCGGCTATTTGACCTACATGAAAAGCCTCAGATGGATTAGCCTTAGCTAGTGAAAACAAAGGACGCTTGGCACTACCGATACCGGGATTGTCAAACACTTCTTGTACCGTCCCATTCGGGACCAGCATCAGCCCAAATTTATCCCCAGGCCTCATAGTAAAGAATTGAAGACCTTTATATTCTCCCGAATTCTGATTAGCTTCCCAGGGTAAAACCTCATTGAACTTAGCTGCTTGATTCAAGTCAGAAATTACTACATGACCAAAATAGGAATTGCTGATAATTCGGCGGCTAGTTTCCTTGATAAATTCCACAGAATCGGGATTAAATGCTCCAAGCCCCTCCAAACTGAACATCCCAACTTCACCTTGGAATGTCCCACCATCCAGCAGGAAATCAAAACCTACTTCCCCTTTCTGATGAACATCAAAAAAACCTGATTCAAAAGGTATGCCAGTCAGAGAATCAATGGTTAGCTTATAATTTGTATCGCTACCTGCTTGCTGAACTTCCAAGGAATAGTTACCTATTCCTAAATTACTAAAATTAATGACTTGAGGCGCTAGTGGATCCAGTTGTGTTATGGATAAAAGCTTGTCATTACTATCTTTGAGTAGCCAGTTGATAGGAGCGCTTAAACCGGAAAATGATATGTTCAGATTGCTCTGTTCAGTAATCTTGAATTTATAGGTATCGTCGGGGGCTGTAAAGTTAACCGAGTCTTTGTGGCTGTATGTATTTTTAAAATTACTGATATCTAAAATCGACATTGCTTCTATTCCCCTGATGAGTTGACAACACAGAAAAAAACGCCCCAAATTTGGTCGTTAGCAAAATGCGAATAATTTAAAATGCCGATGTGTTGCCGAAACTCGCCAAGCAGTTTTACGGGAAAATAAGTTATACTTATAAGTCCGTGATTCTCAGCTTAGTATTCGACTTGCTTTTACAGCAATTCAATTCGTTTGCAGATGCCCCTAACCCTGAAATTGAAAGTCAGAATTGATATTTGAATATGGTGTACTTGATTTTTCGTTGAAGTTTTTCCTATACCGTTAGAATTATACATAAATTTTAGAGTTCTGTTACATTTTCTGACAAATATTTTTCTTTCTACCTACTGCGACTAGCGAAGCTAACATCACGGGATGAGAAGTAAGTTAGAGTAAAACGAAGCAAGAAGCAGAAATAAGCAGAAATAAGCAATAAAATAAATGCTTGATGTCTTCCAAAAAAGACCCAATACTTCGAGTAAGTGGCGGTAGGTGCGTGGGAAGTCTAACCATACCCTATGCCCAATTCCCCATACCCAATTCCCGATGCCCAATTCCCCATACCCAATTTCCCATACCCAATTCCCCATCCCCAATTCCCAATTCCCCCTTCCCCATGCCCGATGCCCAATTCCCCATTCCCCATTCCCCGAAACACTTAACAGGTTAAAATATACTGACATCTCGTTAACAATGGCATATCAAAAAAATGACTCGTCCTCAAAGTGTTAATATTCTCGCAATTTTACAGCTAATCAGTGCTGTATTTAGTCTGCTAGATGGCTTATTTATCTTATTTTTTGCCGGAATTTTTGGTGGTATCGGCGCTGTGGTTGGTGGCGCAAAAGTTGGCACTGTAATCGGCGGTTTTATTGCAATCTTTGCTGTAATTAGTCTGATTTTAGGAGTTATTTCTTTGGTTTTAACTTGGGGTTTATTTCAACTAAAAAGTTGGGCTTGGACAGGAACATTAGTTGTCCATGTCATTGCTACCCTTGCACAGTTGGCGAAAATGTTTGGTAGTGGGGGTACTGCGGTCAACTTTTTGACTCTGGGTTTTGCGATCGCAACTATTTACTATTTATTGCGATCGGAAGTTAAACAGGCATTTGCGATCGCGCCATAACCACCTTATTCCATTATTCCCTTTCCACTTGTCCCCAATTGACCGATAATCAAAGGCTATCCAATATCAACAAAGTCCCATGAGTACACAAAAAGCTACAGATTTAATTAACCAACCAATTCGAGTAGGCGTCTTGGGTTATGGCGGACTCGGCCAAGCAGCAGCCCGTTTACTCGCTCCCAAACGGGAAATGCTCTGGGTAGCCGCCGCAGATCAAAAAGGTTACGCCTATGCTACTGAAGGCTTAAATTCCAAAAATTGCGAAGCTATTTATAAATCCCAAGGTTCATTAGGTTATTTGGAAACAGCGGGAATTTTGTGCGATCGCAGTATTCAAGAACTTATCCAAACAGCCCAAGGAGTAGACGGCTATTTCCTAGCATTACCAAATCTTCCCAACACATTCATGGCATCGGTAGCCAAACAATTTATCGAATCTGGTTGGAAAGGAGTATTAGTAGATGCCATCAAACGCACCAGCGCCGTCGAACAAATTCTCGCCATGAAAGACGAACTCCAAGCAGCAGGAATTACCTACATGACAGGCTGCGGTGCAACACCTGGGTTACTAACAGCAGCAGCAGCATTGGCCGCTCAAAGTTACGCAGAAGTTCACAGCGTCAAAATCACCTTTGGAGTCGGAATTGCTAATTGGGAAGCCTACCGAGCCACCATTCGCGAAGACATCGCACATTTGCCCGGTTATGATGTACCAAAAGCCCAAGCCATGACTGATTCAGAAGTTGAAGCACTTTTGGATAGCACCAACGGTTTATTGAAATTGGAAAACATGGAACACGCTGATGATATCATGTTGGAATTGGCTGGAATTTGCGATCGCGATCGCGTTACAGTCGGCGGCATCGTCGATACTCGCAATTCCAAAAAACCTCTCAGCACCAACGTCCAAATTACCGGCCGCACCTTCGAGGGCAAAATCTCCACTCACACCTTTACTTTGGGTGACGAAACTAGCATGGCAGCCAACGTTTGTGGCCCCGCATTTGGTTATCTGAAAGCAGGTGTAATGCTGCAAAGAAAAGGTATTTCCGGCTTATTCACCGCCGCTGAAATCATGCCTCAATTTGTTAGGTAAGCTAAATCTGAGATATTGCACCATTCTCAATTAGCTTTTTATGAACGGGCAAGATGCCCGTTCCACAAAAGAATTTATTTGTTGTGGAACAGGCATCTTGCCTGTTTTTGAGAATTGTGAGAATTATGCTTTGAGGATGCTCCTGAAAATTTTTCACGAAAGTACCGTCAGACTCAGGAAGTTGTGTACGATCTGGAAATGCGGGGGGCAGATCTAAGTCAATTAATGTTTCCGACATAATTTTAGTGCGATCGGAGCTGTTGCTAATTATTTTATCAAATAGTTGAAGGAAGAACAAAGATTAACCCTACAATTCATAACTCTCCTCACCAATACTTCCCACTTCCCCGCCACCCAGAAACTCTTCCTCCTCTACTTCCTCAATTCCAGAGTCGAAACTTTCCACTACAAACGGCAAACCAGCCCCCATCAAGCCCCGCTGAATCAGTTCCGGCGTTTCATCAAACAACACAAACAAAGGATGAACAGCCTCAGCTTCATCGCTAAAAATATGCCTGTAACGATGCGGCATCACCCACTCATAATCCTTATCCAGCCAAACCTGAGACTGCCGCCAGCGACCGAGTAACTCAGAAAACTCCTCATCGGGGCGATGAATGAAAATCAAAATTTCTACCCCAATTTTAACTTTCCATTCAGGATCGCACATCAAAATCGCCAAATCGCAGGGCAAAGAAACCGCCTGTCCAGGTGATATACTGGTGCCACCGATTCCCGCATAGGAGACTCCATCTCGCAGCCGTGCGATCGGCAAAGGAATTGCGATTAAACTATCATCAATGCGACGGATACTCGGAATCATTTCCATGTAAAGCCGATATTTTTTCAGCAGTTCAAGGGCGTTAGAAGATTCGCTATATTGTGCTAACAAAGCTTCGTAATGTGATTTTTTAATGGACATTTTAAATTAAGTAATAGGTAACAGTCAACAGTCAACAGTCAACTGTCAACTGCCAACTGACTGTTTTTTACAACTTCTGAAACACTGCAAACATCGGCAGATACATAGACAGCAAAATCGAACCTACGATCGCACCAACGACCACAATCATCAGCGGCTCTAGCATACTCGTGAGTCCTTTTACAGCCTCTTCCACCTCGGTTTCATAGAAAGCACCAACTTTCATCAGCATCTTGTCAAGTTCCCCAGTTTCCTCACCAATGGCGATCATTTGAATTGCCAAAGATGGGAAAACTTGCTGTTCTTGCAAAGCAATACTGATCATGCCGCCGTTTTGAATCTCCTGTCTTGCATATTCGATCGCATTTGAGATCGCCTGATTCCCCGCCACATCTCGCACAATCTCCAAAGAGTTGAGAATCGGCACACCCGATCGCGTCAGCGACCCAAATATCACACAAAACCGAGCCACCGCCGATTTTTCCAGCAAATCTCCAAAAATTGGCAACTTCATCGCAATCTTATCAATTTGCAGACGACCCACTGGTGTTTTGTAGTACATCCCAAAGGCAAAATTTAGCGCTATAATCACCCCAATCACAGTGAACTGTTGAATGGGAGGCCAAGCCGTACAAAATGCACTAATTGCCAACATAAAGAGCGTAAAAGCCGGCAAATCTGCACCAATATCCTTAAAGATTTTAGCGAAAGTTGGTAGCAGAAATATAGTCATTGCGAAAAAAATCACGATCGCGATCGAAAACACGGTCTTCGGATAAGACATAGCCGAGTTAATTTCAGCTTCCGTCTTGTGATTTTTTTCCATCATCACAGCTAGACGATCTAGTGTTTCATCTAGCACACCGCCGACTTCTCCCGCCGCGACCATACTGATAAACAGTTGGTCAAAAGCCTCTGGAAACTTAGCCATCGCTTCTGCCAAGTTTATCCCTTCTTGTACATCAGAATTCATGCTCCTGAGTGCTCGTTTCAACTTGGGATTAGAACACTGGTCATTTAAAACAGAAAGACATCTAACAATGGGTACTCCTGCATTAAACATAGCAGCAAATTGACGAGCAAAAATTGCTAAATCTTTAATACTAACACTGCTAAAAGTGTACTCTAACTGCTCTTGTATTTGTTCAAAACCAAAGCTACCTTTAGGTTTTTCTCTGATAACATTAGTGGCCATAAATTACCTCTGGGATTTTATTGAAAATTACTAATCAGTAGTTTTTGGGCATGGGGCATGGGGCATGGGGCATGGGGCATGGGGCATGGGGCATGGGGC
>NZ_JAKJHX010000014.1:0-24074 GCF_021648855.1 Tychonema litorale BBK16
TTTTTGGCGTTGCTGTTTTGGGGTATGATTTTCCTCGGAAACCCGCAAGTAGGGGCAATTCATGAATTGCCCCTACTAGCGAGTTTCTGGGATTGCTATAGCGAGTGAATCATACCTAAATTCAGCAACGCCAAATAAAGATTTTTTTACCGCAGAGGGCGCAGAGGGCACAGAGAAGGAGAAGGAGAGATGGTAAGTATTATTTTTGACTTAGCAAAATCTCTCTAATTCTTTGTCGAAACAAACGTACAGCCGCCCGTTGTCCGATAGTTCTGCTTTGTTCGATGAAACCCGGAATTTCAGCAACGGGTAAAAAGGGGAAAGCTAAACTGCGATCGCACTTTTCATATTTCCCCTCCACAAGTTGATAAACTTGCAGAGATTGCCGCTGATATCTCCAAAGTTCGGGAACGCCAAGCGCAGCATATAAGCCATCTTTATTAACCGAAGAATTCGTGTTGTCCGACTCTATTGCTAAATCAGGAGGCAAATCTTCTGGGAGGTTGATATCTCTTTTACCTCTGACGCTGGCTTCATTTTGAATGTAGAAACAACTATCAGGTTCGACAGCACGAGTTAAATCTTCTCGTTCGAGAGTCAGAGAACCAGCTTTCATAACTTCGATTTCTAGCTCGTCTGCTGTAGCTTCAATAAAGCTTTCTATCATTCCTTTCGGAACTTCATGTTCTAGAAGTGGCATCCTGATTTCTAATACTCCTCTATCGTAAGCAATTCTCCAAGGTCTATCGTCCCCAACATCGGCCACCAATGCCTTAAAAGTTGACCAACTGACACCTTTTAAAACAACTCGGTTTTCTGGGATAATTTGTTGCTCGACGGGAGTTGATGTTGTTGTTACCATTTAGCAATTCCTTGGTAGCTTCATCACTTTTCATTATAGTCGATCGACTGCAAATTCAAGGTAAAAATTACAAACATAGTAGGGACACGGCAGTGCCGTGTCCTGTATTTTATTTTCCTGAAGCGAACTTAATCAACTATACAAACTCGCGACATATTCGCCGTAGCCATTATAGGGTAAAGTCTCGCGAGTTTCCCATGACCAACTATTGCCAGGGCCGACTACTCTTTCGCTAGCTTGTGACCATCGAGGGTGTGGTTTATCGGGTTCGACATTTGCCTCAAAAGCATATTCGTTTGGCCCGATTGTATTCCAAAAAGTCGCGGGTTGTTTTTCGACAAATTCAATTTTGACAATGGATTTTGCACCCTTGAAACCGTACTTCCAAGGAATTACTTGTCGCAACGGCGCACCGTTTTGTTTTGGTAGTTTTCTGCCGTACAAACCTGTAGCAAAAAAGGCTAAATCGTTCGCCATTTCTTCAATTCGCATTCCCTCGGTATAAGGCCAAGGATAAAATTGCGACATCAAACCAGGGCCAGGAGTAATCTTGGAGTCATAAAAAGAGGTGAAGCGAACGAATTTTGCCTTCGATGTCGGTTCAACATCAGCCATCAGTAATTTCATCGGAAATCCGACCCAAGGAACTACCATCGACCAAGCTTCTACGCACCGAAATCGATAAACTCGTTCTTCGATGGGGAATTTTTTCGAGAGTTCGTCAATATCGTAAATGCGGGGATTTTTTACTAAACCAGTTACCTCAACTTTCCAGTTTTCAGTTGGCAAAGCTTGGGCTGCTTCCCAAATAGATTTTGTGCCGCCGTATTCATAAAAATTGTTGTATTTTGTAGCTAAGGCTTCGTCAGTAATTGCCCGATCGACCTTAGCGAAAGCAGGATTGCGGATCAAGCCAGAATATGCTTGAGTTGCGGTGCGATCCAAAGCTGAGTTTGATCCAGAACTACTCTTACAGCCTGCAAGTGGCAGGAGTGAAGCACTGATACCCGCGCCAATTAAATTGCTCATAAAGCGACGACGGTTGAGAAAGACTGTTTCTGAGGTGATTTGGCGATCGAGAATTTCCCAAGCTTTGGGGACGCGAATTAGTGGCATGATTAATAGTTAGAAGTTAGTAGTTAGGGTTCGCCAGTTGCATAAACATCAAACAGTCTCCAGCCCAGTGGAGCGCAGTAGATTGGATATCTGGCAATAAATAACAGTATAACTCAATACCAGTCTCCCAAACAATCTGAGGATTAATTGTGTCGAAAATCTGGGAAACAATTATTATATATTTAAGTCATTGCAACGATCTAATTTGTCCACAGGAAGCGGCACGCACCGCCCCGCTTTCCTCCCCCGCCACCCAAAAGTATGATGGGGGTATCCAGCGGAAAAACAGATGAGTTACTGCATCAATTCCCATTGTCAGAATCCCCAAAATCTCGATCGCGCTACGGTATGCAAAAATTGCGGATCGAATTTGCTGCTAAAAAGTCGTTACCGAGTATTTCACACCCTCGGTCAAAATTTAGCTAACCGCACATTCCTAGCAGTCGATGAAGACCAACCTTCAGCGCCACGCTGCGTCATTCAACAATTTTGCGAGCCCGAAATTGTCGCTGACGGTCAAAAACAGCTAAATCGCACATTTAGCACTTCAGCAAAAGTGCTCGACGAATTGGGGAAACATCCCCAAATACCGAAACTGCTAGCATCTTTTGAATTCGACGGCTGCCAATATTTGGTACAAGAATACATCGACGGCCGCAATTTAGCCACTCAACTTTCAGAAAAAGGTGTTTTTAACGAAATTCACATTTGGTATCTGCTGAATGAATTGTTACCCGTACTGCAATTTGTACACGACAATCAACTAATTCACCGAGATATCAAACCATCCAATATCCTTCACCGCAAATCCTCCCAAGCCTCCTCAGCTTTGGTAGGGAAAGAGTATCTGCATCCTTGGGACGATGAATCTGGGCTAGTTTTAGTCGATTTCGCAGCAGCAATTCCTGCTAACAGCGGACCACTGAAAACAGACATAGTAACAGGTTCTGCCGAATACGCGGCCCCAGAACAAATTAAAGGTCAAGCTATTCCCAGCAGCGACATCTACAGTTTGGGTGTTACCTGCATCCATTTACTAACCGGAATGTCACCCTTTGATTTGTTTGATCTCAAAGCAGATACTTGGGCCTGGCGGGATTATTTGAAAGTGCCGGTTTCGACCAGACTAGGCCGCATTCTAGATAAAATGGTGTATCGGGAAACCTCGAAACGCTATCCCACAGCCTCGGCAATCCTCAAAGACATCAAACACGGCCCCGCACCCCTAGATATTGTTCTGGGCAAGCCACAATGGACTTTGGGCGTTTGGGCTGGGGCGGTGGTTGCCCTCATATCGCTGGTTCTGGGTTCTCGTTTCCAGTCTCCGCAACCGCAGGCCTTCACCTATCAAGAACCTGCTGCCATTCCTGAAATTAACTTTAATCCCCCGCCAATGCAGGATTTCAAGGGTCAGGAATCGATCGCACATACGACGGTACGAACTCTCGCGACTCTGGACAAAAACCCCGTGTGGGCGGTAGCTGTTACTCCCAACGGTGCCATAGTCAGCGGAAATAATGATGGGACTATTCAGCTACTAAACAAAGATAGTGGCAAAGTGTTGAAGACTTTGAGAGGACATTCGGCCCCGGTGTGGTCCGTGGCTGTTAGTCCCGATCGCACAACCATTGCCAGCGGTAGTGCCGATCGTACAATTAAATTGTGGAATCTCTACACCGGCCAGTTAATTCGGAGTTGGGATGCACACACAAATGGTGTGTTTTCGGTAGCTTTTAGTCCCGATGGGAGGACAATTGCCAGTGTTGGTAAAGACAAAACTTTGAAGCTGTGGCAAGTAGACGACGGAGTTGAATTGGAAACTTTTAAACAGCTTGCAGACGAGGTAGAGTCAGTGGTTTTCAGTCCTGACGAAGCAACTTTGGCTACTGGGAATAGCGATGGTACTATCAAACTTTGGGATTGGCAAACGGGGGAATTGAAACAGACTTTCACTGGTCATTCTGAGGAAGTTACGTCTCTTGCTATCAGCCCAGATGGTAAAACTCTCGCCAGTGGTAGTTGGGACAAAATAGTGAAGCTTTGGGATCTGAGTGCCAACCATGAGTCTCAGCAGCCTAGGGAGTCTCAGTTGCCGACTTTTTCGAGGAATGACGATCGCATTCAATATCCTGATTTAAATTTGGAAATCAACACTAACAGTCAATCTCAGCAGCCCAGCGGTTCTCTATTGCGGACTTTGATAGATCATTCCGATCCTATTCAGTCTCTAGCCTTCAGTCCCGACGGGAACAAGTTGGCTAGTAGCGATTTGAGTGGAACTATCAAGCTGTGGCAGGTGAGTAGCGGTGAAATCATTGGTACGCTTAAGGAGCATTCTACCTTAGTGAAATTGGCTTTTAATCCTCAAGATCAAACTCTGGTCAGTGGCAGTTTTGATGACACGATTAAGGTGTGGCAGGTGTCTCCTTAATTGTGCAATAATCCCACGCTTTTTTAGCAAGATTATGAAGGGAGGACACGACAATGCCGTGTCCCTACCACGATCAATTGTAGGGACACGGCACTGCCCATAGGTGTCAACTTAAGGTAAAACCCAGTCAGAGACTGTTGTTTGACTATTAAATCTAGATCCCCCCTAGCCCCCCTTAAGAAGGGGGGGACAGGAGTCTTTTCAAAGTCCCCCTTCTTAAGGGGGATTTAGGGGGATCTAGACTAAGGTAAAACCGAGAGATACCAATAGTTTCAGGCTTAAGTTGACACTAATGGGCACTGCCGTGTCCTCTATGTCATTCCAGTCCAGCCGGAGTTGATATGAATCATCAAAAATTAAACCTATATCAACATGGAAACAAACCAGAATCCGCTCGAATTTCTAACTACCAAAGTTCAAGAAACTGTTGCCGAAACCCAAAACTTAGCTAATCAAATTGGTGCTAAAATTGAGGAAAGTGCAACTGTAGTTACGACGTTCATAGAATCAGCGCCAAGTTCAATTATGAGTGCTGGGGCGATCGCAACTCAAGAAGCTTTCAAAGTAGCACACAACATCCGTTTTGAGAACCTACCAATCCAGTTGCAATTCAAATTTGCTAGGGCTGGTGTCCGTGACGGAATGCGAAATGTTCAAGAAGCAGCAAAAGTGTTTGAATCCATACCCGCCCAAATTCGTGCCCAAGGCCCGGAAGCAATTCGCAACTTCTGTCAAGACAAAGATTGGAGTCACATCCAAGCACACGTCAATGGAGGCGGTAGCGAAGCTGCTAACGGGATTTTTGAACATTTTCGAGTAAATCGGGCTCGTGGCGGTGTGGACATGACTGCGGCCGAATTAGCCGTCGCTAAGCAGGTTTTAGCCGATGCAGCGTTTAAAGCAGCAGTTGCCGAAATTGTTGGGGCTGCATTGAAAGGTGCGATCGCGGCCGCTGTAATTGAGCTAGTATTTTCGATCTTAGAAAACTCGCTATTGTGCGCTGAAGGCAAAATTACTCAATCAGAATTGGTTGAAAAAGTTGCCACCGCCACCGCCCAAGCAGGTATTGCTGGTGGTGTGATTACGGCTATTCTGTTAACACTCTGCATGATATTTCCCCCGATCGCAGCGCTGTTAGGTGCAACTACGATACCATTGGCGATCGCAGGTATTGGTTTTATGGGAATTCGCGCCTGGGAAATTTTCTGTCATGGCGATCGCATATTTGGGATTACTGAACAAACACAAAAATTTCTGGGAATGACTGAAGTGAAAACTTAAAAAAATAGTATACTATGGATTCAGTAGAAAAAACTCAAGATCAACAGCATCCGCAATATCGACGCGATCGCACTACAGTAGATACTTTATTGGCCGGAGAAACAACCGACCATAATTTATCAGAATTAGCCAGATTAATCATTCGGTACCGAGGCTTTCCCGGCGCTAGAGATATTCAACGAGACTTAAAAAAAACCCTGCAAAAATGGAATCATACCGAAGAAACACTTTACGAACAAACACGCAAAATTCACGCCAAAGGTGAAGTTTATAGGAAACAAAAAAGCGATCAAGAAGATTGGCTGTAATACCAAAGTGAATTCGAGCCGAAATCAGGAAACGGCAGTGCCGTTTCCCTACAATTAATCGCGGTAGGGAAACGGCAGTGCCGTCTCCTCTATATTATTAGGTCTCGGAGCAGGTGCACCTCGGAGCATTCCTTCTGTACTGAGGTCTTCATCAATTTCTTCCCAGTGAATGCCATAGCCTCCCCCACATACTTCCCATTTTACCCTTTGATCTGGTGTTGCATTAAACAATCTTGGATACCAAATTAAAGGCACGGTAATGATTCGTCCATCCATCAAATCAACACTAATTGTGTCTTCTGTAAAATGAATATGCTTAACTCTCTCATCTGCTCGAATCGCCAAAATACCCATACCAAGCCTCCAAAAGTGTTTGTTAATTTTCTTGTACTACCGACTGTATTTTACGAAGTTCTTTAGCACTAAAACCAAGGTTGTTCCCCAAACAGACTGGCTCCAACCAAAATTTAACCGATGATTTGTCTCTGTCAATATGAACATGAGGTGGTTCATTTGGTTCATGGCTGTAAAAGTAAAGTCGGTAAGAGCCTATTCGTAAAATAGTTGGCATAATTCCAGGTTATACAATATTTCAATGGGAATCTCTGTATTTTTTTAAATTATTTTTCTTAATTCCGTTTGTATTGGAATGATATAGAGGACACGGCAGTGCCGTGTCCTACCGCGATTAATTGTAGGGACTAAGGCCAAGCCGTGTCCTGATTTCCGGTAACAGTCAACAGTCAACTGTCAACTGCCAACAATCAACTATCTTCAAACCACCTCAGTCGAAACCATTGCCGGCTGTGGCTGGAATTGGAACAGTGAATAAACTACATTCCGGCGAATATCCGTCATCATGTCCAAAAACAGCTCATAACCCTCAGTTTTGTACTCGATTAACGGATCTTTTTGTCCGTAACCGCGCAGCCCGACAGACTCACGCAAAGCATCCATTTGTTGCAAATGTTCCCGCCACAAAGTATCAATTTGTTGCAAAATAAAGAACCGCTCAGCATCCCGCATCAATTCAGCTCTGGTAGCATTGACTTGAGCCTCCTTCATGTCGTAAGCATTGCGAACTTGTTCGTGTAGGAAAGTTTTAATTTCCTCAACTGACAAATCTTCTAGTTGATCCGGTATCATGTCCTCCAGCAAATAAACGAATTGCTTCACCTTACTGACAAGTTTTTCGAGTTCCCATTCTTCCGAAGGTAAATCGGGATTGATGTATGCTCCCACGATGTCGTCCATTGTCTGTTCAGCATACTTAATCACCTGTTCCTTTGAGTCCAAACCTTCCAAGACGCGGCGACGTTCTGCATAGATGGCTCGACGTTGATTGTTCATCACTTCGTCGTATTCAAATACCTGTTTGCGGATGTCATAATAGTAGGTTTCAACTTTTTTCTGAGCGCCTTCGAGGGAACGAGTTAGCATTCCAGATTCGATCGGCATATCTTCCTCAACACCGAAAGCCTTCATCAAACCGGCCACCCGTTCGCCACCAAAAATCCTGAGCAAATTATCTTCCAAACTCAAGAAAAACCGAGTAGAACCAGGGTCGCCTTGCCGTCCAGCACGGCCTCGCAACTGATTGTCAATCCGGCGCGATTCGTGGCGTTCTGTACCGATTACGTGCAGCCCTCCGAACTGGACAACTTCATCATGTTCAGTAATCGTAAAAGCGTCATATTCACTGCGAATTAATTTGTAAACTTCCCGCAGTTTTTGAATTACTGGGTCATTTGTTGGTGCCTTTTCTGACGCCACAGCAATTTTATCATCGGCTTCCAATTCCGAGAGCGATCGCTCCCCGTATTCTTTGACAGCCAAATCCACCGCCGCTTTCAACATTTGCTCAGCTTCCTTTGATATCAGCGTCGGAAAAATCTGGGGCGAAGCCTTCCAAGACTTCACCTTTTTCGTACTCTGACCAAAACCTTGAGCAGCGGGGCGGCCACCAATACCAGGGACTTGGGCCACGTTAAACCCTTCCTCATCGTCGGGGCGGACAATCCGTGGCATGAAATACTCGCGCAATTTCAGGCGGCCCATGTACTCAGAATTCCCACCCAGAATGATATCAGTACCGCGACCTGCCATGTTAGTTGCGATCGTCACAGCACCTTTGCGTCCAGCTTGAGCAATAATTTCCGACTCTCGTTCGACATTTTCGGGTTTAGCATTCAGCAAGTTGTGAGGAATCTGGAGTTCCCTCAGTAACCGCGACAGCAATTCCGACTTTTCGATACTCGTAGTCCCCACCAGCACCGGGCGGCCTTGGCTGTGCATTTCAGCGCATTCTTGGGCGATCGCATTCCACTTACCATTCTCCGCCTTATAAACCATATCCGACAAGTCTTGACGGCTAGGAATCCGGTTAGTCGGAATCAGTGTAACTTCCAGATTATAAATCTTGCCAAACTCCGCCTCTTCCGTCTTCGCAGTCCCAGTCATCCCCGACAGCTTCGGATAAAGCAAAAAGAAATTCTGATAAGTAATAGTCGCCAGAGTCTGAGTTTCCGGCTGAATTTCCGCCCGTTCCTTAGCCTCAATCGCCTGGTGCAAACCGTCACTCCAGCGTCTTCCTGGCATCACCCGCCCGGTAAACTCGTCAACAATCACCACTTCATTCTCACGGACGATGTAGTTGACATCCTTGATAAACAATTCCTTGGCTTTAATCGCATTAAAAATGTAGTGTGCCCAAGGATCTGCCGGATCGTACAAATCCGTGACTCCCAGCAAATTCTCAGCTTCGCCGAATCCTTCATCGGTCAATAGCACATTCCGAGCTTTTTCGTCAACTTCATAATGCTCTTCATTTTCCTTTCTCAGGGAAGCGGCGACTTGAGAAGCGCGGATGTACTTCTCGCTGGGGTTTTCGACTTGGCCGGAAATAATCAGAGGTGTCCGGGCTTCATCGATGAGCACCGAGTCAACTTCATCAATCACGCAGAAATTGAAAGGGCGCTGTACCACATCTTCCATGATGGTAGCCATGTTGTCGCGCAAATAGTCGAAGCCGACTTCGCTGTTTGTGGCGTAGGTGATGTCGCAGTTATAATTTCTCTTTCGTTCCACCTGATCCATGCCTTGCTGAATCAGTCCCACAGTCAATCCCAGGAAGCGGTGGACTTGGCCCATCCATTCGGCATCCCGTCTGGCGAGATAGTCGTTGACGGTGATGATATGCACGCCTTTGCCATTGAGGGCGTTGAGATAGGCCGGTAGTGTGGCTACAAGAGTTTTGCCTTCACCGGTTTTCATTTCGGCGATTTGGCCTTTGTGGAGGATGATGGCGCCGAGGAGTTGGACATCAAAGTGGCGCATTCCTAGGACTCTCTGTCCTGCTTCCCGCACGACTGCAAAGGCTTCTGGGAGAATTTCGTCTAGGAGTTCTTTCTCGTCGTTGAGAGATTTAGCTTTTGCCAAACGTTCTTTAAACTCAGCAGTTTTGCCTCGGAGGGCATCGTCTGAGAGGGCGTGAATTTCTTCTTCTAAGATTGCGATATCAGCTACCCAAGGCTGAAATTTCCTAAGCTTACGTGCATTGGGGTCGCCGAGTAGATTTTTAAACATGGCAGGAGAGGCAGATTTTTAATAATTTAGCTAGTAGCTTCCAGAATTAGGGGCTGTGGTGTTTGCCACAGTGTTCACCTTCCCCGATTGTAGCAATCATTGGTTCTGCTCAGGAGTCGAAGGAGTCGTTGGGGGCGATCGACCGATTTTGGATTTGCCGCTGGTGAGGAAAGTGCTGCACTCCTGGCTTCGACTTCAGGTGGCAAAACTATATGGCATGGCGTTTGAGAATATGAGTGTTGATTCTATTGTAGGCGATCGGCTAAAATCATCAATAACAGGACTTATGGACTCCGACAAAGAAACCGGGTTTTTTACCTTATTTGTGGGTAACAACGAAGTATCTCGGAAAAAACCCGGTTTCTGCCCCCCACCGAAGTCTTATTATGCCGATCGCACTTTAGTGAGATTAGTTAGTATAGGGGCGATCTTTTCCATCCATGTCTTCTGTCATTGTTGCCTCTGAAAGCGAAGGTAATGTTAGTTGGAGGTGAATGTCAATTGTTATTGAATGACTTTGATTGTTCAAACTTATATTAACTATATTTACTAACGGAATTTGGGGTGAATAATTGCTTGAGTGAGATTTAACAGAGGGCGTAGTTTTATATCCAGCTTCCTCTAGGGAGTTGTGAATATTTCTCCAGTTGCTTACCTTTTCGTTAGGTACATCTGTAATTTTTTTAAAGTATTGATATAAAGTTTTAGATACATAAACCTCAACACCTTTACGACTTTGATGGAGTTGGCTAGCTATTTCCGCAGGACTGTGGCCGCAGAGCAAACCTCGGAGAAACAACTTTTCCCTTTCTGTAAGTCCCTTTCTGGCACGGGGAGATACTTGCCATTTGGCTTCTGCCATAGCTTTGTAGAGCCTTTCCAAGTCCCAGTTATTCGCAGCTTCAGCAAACATCTCGTCGCTGGATGTCATCGCAGTATGTCTCGCTTAGTTGATAGCTAAAGCCTAACTAAAGTTATAGCTTTGGCTAGTTGTTATCTGAGTACACTTAGTTTATCATTTCAGGAACGGATGTGGCGATCGGTCTGCTCTAAACAAATAGCGGTGTTTGTCAAGAGCTTAGGGTGCAGATACAGCAGCAGTTAATGGGCTAGCGTAAAGATTTGTAACAATACGCCAGATTTTGCATAAAATTCGGGATTCAAACCGAATACATATATAGGAGCAAGATGTTGTGCGGGGCCGAGTTGGTACTGGATGCTTAGGCGTTGCGGTATTTGTTTGGGGTGCGTGCGATCGGGCAACACTGCTTCCTGTGGCTGTGTATTGGTTGGAATATTGTTATCACAAAAATCAACCTTCAGATTTTCTTCTAAGTTAGAAGTTAACACTAAGGCTGCAATGGGAACCAAGTAATTTCGGAGTCAACGAATGCTGAGGAAATTTCAGATTTTATACGAATGGACGCGGCGATTTATAGTAACTAGGTTTTCTCAAGAATCACCTCAGCGATCGCCAAAGAAGAAATTTGAAATACTCGGTTCAACACAGCAAGCACCTGTTGTGCGACCAGGGGAAACTGGTAGAACTGGCAAGTTTGGCAACATAACTCAAACCAGACCGAGAAAATGCCCTTATTGTCTCACCAGTGAAGATTCCAGACCAGGAAATATCACTAGGCTAGATAATGGATCGTGGAATTGCAAAACCTGTAACCATATATGGTGAATATAGATTATGAACAAAAAATTTTCGATTAATCAACTTACTGATATTGAAGAGAATCCTTTTGATCGGCAAGAACGAATTGCTGGATGGGATCAACAAAAACTTAAAGATGCTCATGTTTTTGTTGTTGGAGCCGGAGCAATCGGTAACGAAACACTGAAAAACCTGGCTCTTTTAGGGGTTGGCAATATTTATATTGCTGATTTTGACACGATATCTACCTCGAATTTGAGCAGGACTGTATTGTTTCGCAAAGGAGATAAAGGGAAGCT
The DNA here is from genome assembly GCF_021648855.1 of Tychonema litorale BBK16. Classification (GTDB taxonomy): domain Bacteria; phylum Cyanobacteriota; class Cyanobacteriia; order Cyanobacteriales; family Microcoleaceae; genus Microcoleus. The sequence continues at coordinate 11,543 of NZ_JAKJHX010000014.1, forward strand.
GAAAGCAGAAGTTGCTGCGCTGCGAACTAAGGAACTTGCCTTGGAAGAAGATGCAAGCATTCACTATTTTCATGGAGATGTTGTCTGGGAATTGGGAACAGGGATATTTCGCTCCATGAATCTGGTGCTGGGCTGCTTAGATAATGTAGAGACACGATTTGCCGTTAATAAACGTTGTTGGCTGGCTAATACACCGTGGATCGATGCGGGTATCTACGAACTGGGTGGTCATGTGACAGTTTTCGTTCCTCCAGAAGCACCTTGTTACCAATGCGGAGCGACAAAGCAGCAGCTAGCAGCAGCACGAATGCGATACTCTTGTGACGATTTCAAACGCACTCGGCTTGAAGAAGGAAAAATGCCGACTGTACAAGTAACATCATCTATTATCTCTGCTATTCAAGTGCAGGAGGCTGTAAAGTTTCTGTGCGGCCAAAGAGTTGAAAGCGGCAGAAAAATCTATTTTCAAGGGAGGGTAAATGATTTTGACATCTTGACTTTGAATAAAAATGATAATTGCTACGGACACGCTACTTATCCAGAAATTATCTCACTCCCATTGACCAATTCCATGTCATTACGAGAGTTTCTGGAATTCGTATCCAAAGACGACTTATCAGGTGCGGGAGCCACTCTCGATTTTCGTTCCGATCGCACGTTTGTTCAGTCTGTATCGTGTAAATCATGCGGTGCAAACATTGAATTGAACAAGCCAAGCTTTCGGATTTTTGATACAGAGACTATCTGCAAGAACTGCACAAGTAAAGGAGGTGATGTAAGTGAGGCTAGTCGCAGCGAGCAGGTATCCGCCAAACGGACTATATCTGAGTTCAACCTAACTCAGACAGCCGAAGATTTGTTAAATATGAGCCTTTGGCAGCTAGGTGTACCACACCGCCATGTTGTTGCGGTATACGATTCAGAGCGCAGGTACAAATACTACGAACTATCTCTGGACAATCCATTCACTCAAGTTTGATTTATACAGGAAAGTAAAAATGGCAGACGTTAACGTTAATTTCATTCATCCTACAGATGGCAGAACAATGACCGTAAATCTAGATGACAGTATTACTGCACAAGAAGCAGTTGCGGAACTGATCACGGCTAGTTTTATAACTCCAGACCGTCAAGGCTATAAATTGGCAATTAAAGGCGGCAACGAGCTCGAACCTGGTCAAACTTTCCGTAATGCTGGCGTTCAAGAATCAGAGAAAAATACTATCCGTGTTATCCCTGCTACCGATGCGGGAATTTAATAGAGGACAGAAACATGGTTACACCTCAAGAACAGCGCTTAATTCGTTTGAAGAACGACCACAGCGAAATGGTTAATATTAGGGGCGAGTTGATCCAGTGGAAGGCTGTTAAGGGGGATGCCCCTTATGTTGAAGCCTACGAACTGATTGTGAAAGTTCGGACAATTATTAGCTCAATACCGAGCTATCGCAATGAACACATCCTTTCCCTAGAACTATCAGAGGATTACCCGATTAGTCCTCCATTAATCAATATGCGAACCAGCCCACCACCTTACCATCCAAACTGGTATAGAAATGGAAACTGGTGCTCTGGAAAATGGAATATTTCTGAAGGTTTGGGACATCATGTGATTCGCATGATCCAAACTTTGCAGTTCGACCGAGATATCACAAACCCTGATAGTCCTGCAAATCTTGATGCGAAAGACTGGCTTTTGAGTAAGAATACAAGCGATTTGTTTCCCTGCGATCGCACTAATCTTCCCGATCCAACCAAGTCAAAATTCACAATTCAGCCTGAGATAAAGAAAAAGTTTCAGGTTCAATAGCAACTTCAAATTACCCCTCTCTAAAATTATGGCAGAGAGGGGTGAATCAATAAAGTGATAGTCCTTTGGAGAGTTATATGGAAAGGAATCCAGAAAAAGAGGATACAATACAGCGCTCTATGCCTAATGTTGAAGTCCCTGCGATCAGGTTTATTTTTTATGATGATAAAGTTTTGTATGTTCAAATGAATATCAAGAGTTGGGTAAGGAGGCCTACAAAATTCCTGCGTCTTGATTCGAGACCATTGATGCGTTATCAAGGATTTTTATTTGAAGTTAAGCCAAGAGGCAGTTTTTGGCAAATTTTTCAAGAAGGAGGAGGAAATGAGATATCTGTCGATATTCTTTTTGAACATGAAATGACAGCAAATTCCCTACCTCAAATTCACTTGGTAGGTGACTTCCCCATGATTTTTCACCCTCATTTCACCCAGGGGGGAATATTCAGCAGAGGCATAGAGTGGGTTGATTATATTGATGGAGAACCGGAAGAAAAAGATATTGGTAGCTATCTTTTGCGGGTAGCTCGCTCCCTTAAATATGAAGAAGGCTATGTAAAGCCAGATGCTAAGCAAATCGCCAACAAAGAAGCAGCAAAATGGTACAAAAATAACCGTAATAATGGACAACTTTTTCCTGGTGACAATGTTCAATTGCCTAGTGGAAAGACATTTCAGGTGGTATCGAACAGGGATGTTCAGAGTCAAAACAGCCCTAGATTTCAACTAATGCCAAGCAACGAGTCCGCAAACAGGGTTAAGTTTGAGATCAAGGAGTCTAAACCTCCCTACTCTCCTGCTGAAAGAAAAAAACCTGATTTGCCACCAGTCTACCATTTTAACTCAAACTTCAGAAGCGAGCAAGGTTCTTCTCTGGGTTATGAGTTTTACTTAAAAATGAATGCTTTTAATACAATTCAACATCATATTGCTTGGGGATCTAGAACACATGAAAATGTTGTCGAGCAAGGTGGCATTCTTTTGGGTCATGCTTTTCGCAATCCAGATTCAGGTGTTGTCTATGCAATTGCCGAACAAGCAATTCCAGGAAGACTAGCCAGAGGCAGCGCTGGTTATCTGGCAGTTACTCACGAGACATGGAAAGAAATGCTTGATTATGTGGATCGGCTTGGTACACAGCTACAGGTGATTGGTTGGTATCACACCCATCCAAATAATTTAGATGTTTTCATGTCAGGCACCGATCGCACAACGCAGGAGCGTCTATTTGGAAATGATTGGCAGTTTGCGATCGTATTGAACCCGCACAAGCAGATATGGCGTGCATTCTATGGCGCGGACTCCCGTGAGTGCAGAGGCTATGTGCTGGCGAGTAATGCACTGTCCCCTGCTTCAAATTAATAATAAGTTTGAATTATGAGTGTGCATATTCATGAGGTGAATGAGAACAGACATGAAAAATTTCTCAGTGAAGGACGCAAAGACCCGTTTACCAAGGATAAACTAAAGGCTGGCGATCGCATTGTTTTCTGTGCTGGGTGTAAGTCGGCATTCCTACACAGCAGTTGGGAAGCTATGAGAGGTAGGCATTGTAACCAAACTGAAACACTCGCTGAGTTTCCTCATACACCTCGATTGGGGGATATTACAAAACTACAGCAAAGAATCCAAGTTCTTACCGACGAGAGTACAAACCAACAGACAGTAATCAAAGACCTTACCGACACAAGTAAAAACCAACAGGTGAAAATCATAATTTTTGCCACTATTTGTTGTTTATTCACAGTAGGAATAGCTGGACTAGGATACTTTGCCTACGCTCAATACCAACGTATTACCAACCTTAAATCGCGTAACCTTGACGGGCAAGGTCAAATTTCTTCTTTGGAGGGGCAACGCGATAGGATAAAACAAAAAATCTCTGTATTAAATAACACGATTGCGTCAGATAATTGCCCTAATAATAGCTCACTGCCAACACTCATTGAAGAACAAGTTACTTCTTTCCAGAAAAATCTTGATTGTTTTGTTAGAGAAAGTGAAAATTTCAAGAATGAACGAGATTCTTATAAAAACGAACGAGATTTTCACAAAAATCTCCTGAATGGTTATCCATATTCTCTTGCAGCTAGTTCTGACATTAACTATCGAGGATACTTGACAACCAGCAATAACAAATCAAATCCAATTTTATACAGGCTTTATGTTGCTAATGGAAGTAACTTTGATATTGAACTCAAAGATATGGAAGCAGATGGAGATTTTGAAATAATAGATTCCCAAGGAAATACTGTTAATAATTCTACCCAAACGAATACAGGCTCGGACAAATTAAATAACTTTTATTTTCCCTCTGGATATTATGATATCAAAATTTGGAATCATAGCACAGATAGCTCAACTTACTTTACTTTAAGAATTTACAGGCAATCGCAAACGTCTTCGCCCTAACGAGGTTGCAGATTTGTCGGCATCTATGAGGATTCGTCAAAGCTCGATCGCCTTTCCCATGCCGAACCCCAAAGGGCGATCGCACTCTGCATTTAATTCACGGGATATGGCTCAGCTAAACCTAATTCTGCCATAAGTTGCTCGTGAGAAATATTGCCACTTCGCTCTTGCTTTGACTCGGATTTCCGCAGCGGTTCAGGAATATCAGCGAGTGTCAAAACAGGTAATGTCAATGCTTCTTTAAACCACTCAATGTTTTTTGCTAATTCTTCTAAGCTTTTTCCCCAAGGTTCCACGGCATTTTCAGTACATCCCGCGATCGCTCCACCAGCTTCATAAAACACTTCCCGAATGATATAATCGCCGTTATCTTCCAGAAACACTCGATAATTCCATTTAATAGTCATACATCCTCCTGTTGTCCGCGAAATAAAAAAGTATTGCCCTCTTTCTCGCCAATACGCTGAATTTCCACAATCTGTACCTGTTCTTCAACATTATAGAAGACTCGAAACTCCGCAATCCGCAATTCCCATTCCGCCATACTATTAGGTCGAGTGCGCTTGCGGTTGCGAGTCTCAACACTCGGTTCATATCGCAATTGCACAGGAATTTCGCTCAAGATTTGTTGTTGCTCGTGCTTCTTAAAGTATTTTATGTCTTGTATTGCTTGCAGAGTGTATTCAATCTGGTACATTTAAGTTAATAAATTAACTATCGTCGTTCTTAATTATCATAACCAAGTTTGTAACATTTTAGGCTCGGAAACTTATGAAAATTCGAGAATCTCAAGGTAAGAGTGTATGGAATCATTCTGAGGGTTGGTGTTGCGAACCTCTTGACCCCATACCGCCCGGTCATATTGCCCTAGCCGTTGAAGCCATCGATCTTAATCTTGTAGACTGGGATATCGAAGAAATTGGCGAAAAAGCAGGTTTTGATATTCAGTACAGATACACGGGAGTCAATGACCCTAAAGATGAATCTTTAGCTTGCGTAACTCAGTTTGTGGGCATCTATGAAGACTTCTCAAAGCTCGATCGCGATTTATCAGCTTTGATTGCAGCCGGCATCCCGCGTCATTTATTCAAAATACTGACTGATAACGATGATATAGATTTGAAGCCTGTAACGCAATACCTCAAAGCAGTCTCATAATGTTTTGGGTGTAGCGCAGTTGTTTCTTTTTCCAAAGAGCGATCGCCCTTATTGTCCGAAAGTGCGATCGCTCATCTCCCATCCCTCTCAATATCCGACTCAACCATTTACACCTACCACACTCAACTCATCAGACATTTCGCAATTATTTGTTGCATCATCTTTTGGTAGCTGCTCACTATTCAAAAATTCTTCAAATAAATCAAAAAAGCGCTTCAGTGCATCGGCTTCATCCTCAGAATAAAAAAGAATAATCCGACTCCAAGATTGAGTATCTGCTTGGTTAAATCGATTCTCTATCCATTCTTGAAACTCCTCAAATTTTGTTTCTTGTTCTGTTACAGGAATACCAAGTTGACGGCGGGCAAAGGTATAGCCATCTAAGAACACATGGAGATGACTGAGCGATCGCTTTCCCAAGTATAAAGACGATCTTTGCTTGATTTTTCCTAGCAAATCATACAAATCTAACATTGTTTCCATCTCCTGCTACCATCCTAACTCCGCTTTACCATAAATAGTTATCCGTAGGGTCATAGCTACCTTGGTAAGTGCTGTAGATGCGGTAGCCAGGGAATACTAAAGCAATGCCAATGGGACTGTGAATAGTCCCCGGATAACTTTCTTCGGGCTCGCTACCCCCAATCCGAATTTTGAGCGCACCCAGCCAAATATAGAGCCCTGGAATTAAAGTATCTAAACTATATGCGATCGCCCGCATTTGAATATCTGCGGGATTAATCGGTTTTAAATACAGTGGCTTTTTAGGTTGAGAAATGGACATGGCACTGATTCCTGTGCGGTATGGTGGAAAAGCGGTCTTGTTGAGTATATTTTAACATAACTTAACTGTTACTTTTATCAAATACAGCGAAGTCTTTGGTAGATGCGTCGCTATGAGATTGTCGATCTTTTCGAGGATTTTTGATGGCGACGCACCCTACAGATTAACTTTAACCCTAGGATTCAACAGGCCTAGGGACTTCGTAAGTCAAAAAGTCATAGGCCATTTTTGTATTCGGAAAAATTGCCTGGGCTTCCTTTAACAAATCATCCAGGACGATCGCATTTCCCGGAGCATAACGCGGGCTAAAATGCGTCATAATCAACTGTTTCGCCCCAGCCATCAAAGCCACTTGAGCCGCCATTGTCGAAGTTGAATGCAGTCTATCGAAGGCCATTTGAGCATCTTGATGGGCAAAAGTCGCCTCGTGTACCAACAAATCCGCATCCTTTGCCAACTCCACTGCGCTGTCACAAAAAACTGTGTCAGTACAGTAAACAAACTTTCGCCCGACTTGATCCGGGCCACAAAAATCAGTACCTTTAAACTCCCGCCCATCTGATAACTTGACTGTCTTTCCTTGTTTTAATTCACCGTAAATTGGCCCCGATGGAATGCCTACAGCTTTCGCTTTTTCAACATCAAAATGTCCCGGACGGTCTTTCTCAGTGATCCGATAACCAAAAGCAGTAACTCGATGTTTTAAAGGAGCGCAACTCACAATATATTCGTCATCTTCATAGATGACTCCCTCGTGACTTTTGTGCACTTTTACTGGATAAGAAAAATGAGTTTGAGAATAGCGAACACCAGCTTGCAAATATTCTTCAAGTCCCGGAGGCCCATAAAGATCGATGCGCTTCACATTGCCCGCTAAACCGCAGCTAGCCAGCAAACCCATTAAGCCGAAAATGTGGTCGCCGTGCAGGTGAGTGATGAAAATGCGGCTCAGTTGGCTGACTTTTAGCTCGCTACGGAGGAATTGGTGCTGGGTTCCTTCGCCGCAGTCAAACAGCCAGAGTTCGGCTCGCTGGGGCAAGCGGAGGGCGATGCTGGAAACGTTGCGCGATCGCGTGGGTACGCCTGAGCTGGTTCCGAGAAATGTAATCTGCAAGAGTCAAATCACCTCAATTAAAGTTAAAAAATATGTTACAAATATCCAGAGTGCGACAAATCTGATATAGCAGAAATAGTCGCAGCCAGGAACCGGGATCAATTGCTGTTCCTGCAAGCATCTAGTCGCTCAAATCTTTTTTGATCGGCGCATAGACTGCCAAACCCAATTCTAACGTTTTCTTTCTCCCGTTCTCTTTCCTTTTTCCCTTCCCTTGGTCTTAAAAATTCTTAAACTCATATAGCACAGGAGGAAAATTTTCAGATGCAGTCAGGATTATTGTTTGCTTCCGTTCTTTCGAGATTAAAAAAACGCTACTTTTGGATTTCGTTGGTGTTTTCCCTGGTAATGGTGGCCCCAGCACAGGCCGCCCTAATCTTACGAGTTGCAGTCCAAGAAGGGGCTTCTCAGTTAAAGGTTGGTAGTTCTACTAAAGCTGCAATCCGTGATGGTAGTGGCCGTAATTTGGGCGAACTGATGGGAAATAGCGCTCAGTCTGCTCAGTTGCGATCGGGCAAAGTGGCGATCGGTTCCTGGGCTGCTAATCAAATTTGGATCGAGCCAGTGGGGAATGGTTATGTTTGGATTGGCGATCGATGGTATCGTGGTCGCACGCTTCTAGTTCCCCAAAAATCAGGGCTGACAGCAGTTAACTACGTCGATATCGAACAGTATCTCTACAGCGTTCTCGGTGCCGAAATGAGTGGCAATTGGCCTCAAGAGGCTTTAAAAGCGCAAGCAGTCGCCGCCCGTTCCTACGCTATCCACCAGCGCCTTAAAAGCGAAACCGACCTTTACGATGTAGACAATACTCAATCTTCCCAGGTTTACAAAGGGCTGCAAACAGAATCTTCGGGCACTTATTCGGCAGTGGATGCCACCGCCGGTCAAGTTCTGACCTATAATAATCAAATTATTTTAGCGGTTTTCCACTCTGCTTCTGGCGGACATACTGAGAATGTTGAGGATGTTTGGACAGAACCCCTGCCTTACCTGCGCGCAGTTCGCGATTTTGACCAGGGCGCGCCTGTTTACCAGTGGAAAGAAAATTTTACACGGGATCAACTCAGCAACAAAATTTCTGGTGTTGGGAATGTGATCTCGATGAAGCCAGAACGCACTACTGCTCACGGGAGTGTCCTGACTATGAAAGTCGTCGGAGATGCTGGTTCTAGGGTCATGAGTGGCGCTGATCTGCGTCAGGTTCTAAATTTGAGGAGCACTCGCTTTACTGTGATTCCTCAGTATGGTTCACTTTTTAGTGGCAGAAATGGCGGTAAGCCTCCTACGGGGTTTCAAGTTGCTGGTAAAGGTTTCGGTCATGCTGTGGGGATGAGTCAGTGGGGGGCTTACAATTTGGCAAGACAGGGATACGGCTACCAACAGATTTTGCTGCACTATTACCGGGGAACTACTTTAGCAAGAATTGCTGTGCAGTAATTGGGAATTGGGAATTGGGAATTGGGAATTGGGAATTGGGAATTGGTTATTAGTTATTAGAACTAACAACAAATAACAAATAACAAATAACCAATAACAACTGACTAAATTAAGGATGGCTATGCAAAAGTGGGAGTATTTATTTGTGGATGCGAGTATGTATCCTTTTGGCAATAAGTTGATTAGCTTATATGTAAATGGTGAAGAAAAGCGAGATTGGAAACAAGGCTTCCTCCATCTATTTATCAATGAATTAGGTGATGATGGGTGGGAACTTGTGGCTCTCCGTCATGACTCGAAGTATGACCATAATTGTTTGATTTTTAAACGCCGTAAATTGATTAAAAGAATTAGAAAGATGTTAGAGTCTCCGGCGAAAGCGAAAGTGCCCGGCGGTTGAAACGGCGACTACATAAACAAAGTCCACGAAGGTGTACTTCGGATATTACTATCGATAACACGGCAACGGAGGACACGGCAGTGCCGTTTCCCTACCCCGTCCTGATGGTTCGACTCTTCTGATATATTACAAATTGTCCGATCGCCCAATCCGGTTTTGCCACTCCGCATCTATTTTAGCTGACTGTTCTAATTCTTGTGGAGTTAATTCTGTTTCTGTGGTATAAGCTAAATCTGCTTCATTCAAAACATTTTCTGCTGCAAACTCGCGGGCGTAGGCAAGCTTCTTCTGCAAATTAGCATCGGGTTGATTTAATACCATTGCTCGCTCCTGACGCTCTTGATTACGGGCTTCGATGCTGCTATTTTTCCACTTAATCCAGAAGTATCGAATTAAGGGAATTGTCAAAAAACCCACGCCGTAGATTAGAAGCATTGGATAAATAGTGGCGACTAAACTGAGCAATCCACTGCCGATCGCACTTTTCGCCAATAAACTCCCCAAAAATAGGGCACCAACCAAATTAACCGTTCCCAAACCCGCAGCCACTATAATTTGTCCAGAACTAGCGTGGCTAAAACGCCACAGCATTTCTCGCAAATAAGCCGCTACTGGTTCAGAATTTCTCTCAGCGGCTGTGGTTTGCAATTGCGGGAAATGGTAGACTATTTGCCCTTCGGGACTGACTTCAGGACGACCGTCAAAACGGGCTAGGGCCGGTAACATATACTCTTCGTATTCTATGGCGTATCCCTGTCCGAGGTTGTCGAGATAGGGCGCAATTTGTTCGGCTGCGATCGCACCTTTGTTGTTGCGAATAGTCGCGGCAATACTGCTCCACTTGCGTTCTTCTAAGTTAGCATTGGGATTACCGTCTCCAAATAGAAAGGAAAATACTGATTCCAGAAAATTCATTTCGGGTTTTGGGCCAGTTGAGCGCGATCGCCTTTGGTAGTAAGATTCATCGTGATTCCAGTAAAATAGCCAAATTAAGTCGTTCGAGAAGTAGGGAAAGAAGAAAAAGCCACCGCCCCTGTCGCCCCCTCCGCCTCCACCTCCATCATTGTTATCGCTACCGCTGGAGAGTAAAATCGCGATCGCAACAAATATTAATAGCAGGGAAGCTACTAAAACTAAGCCAAAAGATATCCGAATCAGGTAAAATAAGACTCGCCAAATTTTTTGCCACCATTCCTCTAACTGCAATCGTAAAAATTTATTTCGCAAAACATCTGAAAAGTTTTTGGGAAATAAGTAGGCAATGTCGCCAGATTCTGCTACTTGTAGGTGTCCGCCTGCTTCCGAGGCGAGGGTTAACAGTTCTCGCTGGGCAAAATTGACATCTAGTCCAGCTTTTGCCGCCACGTCTCCAACCGTAACGCGGTAGCCAAGTTCTTTGACAGCTTGCATAACCTTGGGATTTGGAGCCATGTCTTTCTCTGTGAAAATTACCCGTTATTTTTATTATATATTGTAGGAATTCAAGGTGGCTGATGATTCAGGGATTAAACTAGACATAGCCCGATCGATCGTAGGACAATTCGTTTATGGCAATGCAGGACAAAGAAGTATTCGTCAATCATCAACCACAAATTATCTTGATCACCGGGAATATGGCTGCTGGAAAATCGAGTGTTGCCCAAGCACTTGCCCAACGGTTGCCAAAAACAGTCCATCTTCGCGGGGATGTCTTTCGTCGCATGATTGTGAATGGACAGGCAGAAATGACATCAAATTTGTCAGCAGAAGCATATCAGCAGCTTCAACTGCGATATCACCTGGCAGCGGTGGTGGCACGAGAATATCTCCAAGCTGGCTTCACAGTTGTCTATCAAGACATCATTATTGGTTCGGCACTCTCCGAGGTGATTGCCACTTTCCACGATGTGCCATTATCTACGATCGTTTTGTGTCCCAGGCCAGAGGTGGTAGCGGCGCGAGATGCAGCACGATCGAAAACTGGATATACTGACGAAACAATGGTAGATGCGTTCGATCGCATCTTGCGTACCGAAACTCCTCGACTCGGCTATTGGCTGGATTCTAGCGATCTCACGGTTGAAGAAACAGTCGATCGGATTTTGGCGAATTTTCAAGTTTAACGAAACAACAGTTTAAATAAATCTGTTTTTTTTGCAAGTCTTGCAAGAGTTCTATAAAATAGATAGAGCTTGCGTGAGAGTTAAACTCAAGGGCGTGTTTTAAAGTTCGCAGTTGCAACACACTAAACTTTTTAGCGCCTCAGTGCAACTCTCAACTAAAACAGTTGTGCAAGTATTAATAGGAAAAATTTACCGGCTAGTTTTTAAGATTAGCCACATAACCCAAAGAATCGCATATGCCAAGAACTCAACGCAACGATAACTTTATTGACAAAAGTTTCACGGTAATGGCTGATATTATCCTCAAGATTATGCCGGCAAAAAAGCAGGCGAAGGAAGCTTTTGCTTATTACCGAGATGGTATGTCAGCGCAATCCGATGGTGAATACGCTGAAGCGATGGACAATTATGAGGAAGCACTGAAGCTGGAAGAAGATCCTTACGATCGCAGTTATGTCTTGTACAATATGGCGCTGATCCATACTAGCAACGGCGAACACGATAAAGCTTTGGAGTATTACAGTCAATCTCTCGAACTTAATCCCAGAATGCCCCAAGCCCTGAATAATATTGCTGTGATTTATCACTATCAAGGGGAAAAAGAAAAGGAATCTGGCAATGTGGAAGCGGCGGAAGGTCTGTTTAATAAGGCTGCGGATTATTGGAAGGAGGCTATTCGCTTAGCGCCAAACAATTACATTGAAGTGCAAAACTGGCTGAAAATTACAGGTCGATCGCAGATTGATGTGTATTTCTAAATATTGATGGGAATTGGGCATCGGGCATCGGGCATCGGTAAGAATTAGTAGTTAGTAGTTTTTCTAATAACAAATAATCAAGTAACAAATAATCAATTCCCGATTCCCAATTCCCAATTCCCAATTCCCAATTCCCAATTCCCAATTCCCAAATTTTATGATTGATAAAGAAGAAGTTCGGAAAGTCGCCAAGTTAGCGAGATTGGAATTAACTCCTGAAGAAGAAGACCAATTTACTGGTCAACTGAACGGTATTTTGGATTATTTTGAGCAGTTGAGTGAACTGGATACGAGTAAGGTCAAGCCGACAACGCGGGCGATTGATGTTAGTAATGTAATGCGATCGGATGATTTGCAACCTTTTGCCGATCGCGAAAGTATCTTAGCTGGATCTCCCGATCGCGATGGGGAGTTTTTCAAAGTGCCGAAGATTATGTAATAGTTGGTACAGGTAGGGGCAATTCGTTTCGGGCAATTCGTGAATTGCCCCTACGTGAATTTCGGGCAATTCGTTTCGGGCAATTCGTTTCGGGCAATTCGTTTCGGGCAATTCGT
>NZ_JAKJHX010000014.1:24174-63474 GCF_021648855.1 Tychonema litorale BBK16
GGGCAATTCGTTTCGGGCAATTCGTTTCGGGCAATTCGTTTCGGGCAATTCGTTTGGGGCAATTCGTTTCGGGCAATTCGTTTCGGGCAATTCGTGAATTTAGGGCAATTCGTTTGGGGCAATTCGTGAATTGCCCCTACGTGAATTGGCACTAATTTAATGATGAACCCCATGCAACAAGGCTTCTACAATATGACCGATCGCGGGAGTTGTTTCGCAAGCTGCTTCAGTGGCGCAGTGACTGGCGTGGATAGCCTGTCCCACAGCTTGACTCCCTACCTCTAGTACATCGCTAGCGGGTTGAAGGTGATATGTTTCTTCGATCATTTCAGGTTGAATTTGGCTAGCGGTTTTTGCTGAATTACTTTCCCAATTGCGGATGGTTTGGACAATCTCGAACCCAGCCCAAATTAACATTCCGAGGACGATCGCGGCAATTAAATATTCCATAGCTTTTTTAAAGGTTGAGGTTTGCTATATCTAATTTAGCGTGACATTTGGAGACGGACAGGATGAAAATTGTCCTGATTGAGTTCGGATTTCCACATCATATCGTTTCCGGTGGCATCGGTATTCCGAAAAACCCGGTTTCTCAGCCTTACCCAAAGCCTCAACCAAAATTCCCCCATCTCAATAAAATACAAGGAGAATTAGTATGGAATTGAGTTCAAAATTTATCCTCGCGATCGCAGTTTCCTTGTTTTCATTTGCGAGTATACAAACTAAAGCTTTGCCGCAAAATAGATCTGCGATCGCGCAAACTGAAAGCGACTCTTATAGTCGCAATGGCTTCTTTATGCCTAGCAAAAATATTTACTGCGTGGTTTATGGCACTCGCCTACGTTGTGAAATTCGTAGCTTATTGAGTCCCATGCCACCACAGCCAGATTCTTGCAATTTGGACTGGGGGAATGGCTTAGTATTGCCCAAAAAAGGTAAAGCAAGTGTACTTTGTGCTGGAGATACTGCTTATTCTCCTAATTTTCCAGTTTTGGCCTATGGCAAAACTTGGAGTAAGGCAGGATATATCTGCAAATCTCGCACCGATGGACTGACTTGCACCAATTCTACAGGCAATGGCTTCTTCTTGAATCGCGAAGAATGGAAGATATTTTGACTATCCCACGCCAACCCTCGATCGGGTATGAACGTGGGGATTCCCGCCTGTTTAGCTAAATTCTCACCGCAAAAGATGCGGCTAATTCCCGTTCTGGTTCCATACCAATTGTAGGTGGCATTGAACGATTTGCAACCTGCTCGATTAGTCGTAAATGCTGTGGCAACATTTTAGCTAAACTGTAGCATTCTAATGCTGTTTCACGGGCTTTGATGCGAATTTCTGCCATGCGGGTAGGATGGTCTAAAACTTCATCAATGCGATCGGCTACTTGTTTCGGTGAGAAGTAATCAACTAACAAACCGTTTTCTCCATCGCGAATCACTTCTCTCACTGGCCCAGTATCAGAACCAATGACTAAACATCCCGTTGAGAGAGATTCAATCATTGACCAAGATAACACAAAAGGTCTGGTCAAATAAACGTGTACATCCGATGCTTGAATGACTTTTAGATATAATCCATAAGGTAGCGGCCCGACAAAGTGAACTCGCGACAAATCTAGCGGTATTTTCTTTAGCATATAGTCTTTGTAAGACTCGCCATTTGGTAAAGAACGACCATAACAAACTCTTTCTGAACCAACAACTACGACGTGACAATTAGGACGACGTTCTTGTACATAGGCGATGGATTCAATAAACTCTGGAAAGCCTCGATAGGGTTCCATTCCCCGCGATACATAGGTGACAATTTCATCGACGCCGGATAAGTCTAAGTTCGGCAAAATTAGTTTAGCGCCGGGGTCTGGTTTGAAGTAATCTGTATCTACGCCGTCGTGGAGTACGGATAATTTTTGTTGTAATTCTGGCGGAAATTGCGATCGCTGCCAATACGTCGGCGACAAACCCCAATCGCAAGAGTATAAATCAATTAGAATCGGCGCATTTTTGATTCTAATTCTGGCCATATCGTCAATGGTTAAAGGTTCCGCTGGGTCAAAATCTGCGTCGGAACCGATCGAGTGATAGAACCACTCGAAGTAACATAAAAGTGGCGTATTTGGAAAAGCTTCTTTGACAAACAATGTCGGCCCCCAACCGGAATGACCACAGATTACATCGGGTACAAAACCATCGGCTTTGAGTTGTTCAGCCATTCTAAATACGGCTTGTCCGTAGATGACTGCACTTTCTAAGGGGCGAACGTATTGGTGAGTTTGGGGGTTGGGTTCTCGACTAGGCGTAAATGCTGCTTTGCGAACACCGGGAATGTTCCATTCTGGACGTTCGTTTTTGGTTCCAAAAACTATTTGGTTGTTGGGATCTGCGCCTAATGCCGTGATAATGTGGCGGTATTGGGCGGGGAAGTTTGGATGAAGAAATAATGCTTTCATTTTAGAAGGAAGAAGGAAGAAGGAAGAAGGAAGAAGGAAGAACGGAAACGGCATTGCCATTTGCGAATTTCATTAGTGTAGGTTGGGTTGAGGCTTTGGGAAACCCAACTCTTTTAAAATAATATGTTGGGTTTCGCCGACGCTCTACCCAACCTACACTAATGACTAATAACTAATGACTAATGACTAATGACTTGGTGCTTTGCAGATCCAGACGCAATCTCTTGGTACTAAAGATGTGTTTTTGAGGATGATTTCATAGTTTAAATGATTGAGAAATTTTTCCATAATTGTATCAGTCATTACTGAGAATGCAGTGCCATCTCTGCCTCCCAATAAGTTTTTATCCCACTCGGTGGCGAATTTTTCCCAGCCTAATTCGCTGAGAACATTGCCGTGGTGAAAGACGCAAATGCGATCGCCTCGCAGCAGTTTCGGAATTCGAGTGAGGTAGTTGAATATGTCTACAGGCTCTACGTGTACCATTGTATCGTAACAAAAGCAGACATCAGCAGATTCTGGGGCGATGCCATCTAATGTTAAACCATCAAGTTTGACATAGGAAACGCGATCGTCTCCTAAGCGCGATCGCGTTGCTTGCAGCATTTGACTAGAAATGTCAGCACAAATTAGCCGATCGCAATATTTGAGCAACAACGCACCAGTTTTACCACCACCAATACCAATTTCCAAAACCCGATGTTCTTTCTTAATATACGGTGCGATAAATTCCTGTTCTATCAAGGCTTCATATTCTGCTAACGAATTAGCCGCACCCGCACCTTTTCCAATCCATTCATCACCCAAATGAGCGAGTTCAGGATTGCTGTTTTTCCATCCTTGGGCGTAGCTGTCCCAAGCCCCTTCATAGTCTACTTTAGGCGGTATTATTTCCATATTTGACTGCATATTTTTTTACTCTTTAATCGTGAACGATTACTTTTTTGCAAAATAAGCTTCTCGAAAAATTTGACCGTAAGCTTGAGTCATTTCTGCAAAAGTATTCAACGACTCTAACACATATTTAGCATTTTCTGCGAACCGTTGGCGCAAAGATTCATCCTCCAATAAAGTATGCAATGATGTTGCTAGTTCTTCAGGGCGATCGGGCGTATAAAATAAACCATTAATCCCCGGTCTAACTTGTTCTTTAATCCCAAAAACTGGCGACGTAATAATTGGCAAATCATAAGCCATCGCCTCCAGAATTACCCTCGGAAAACTTTCGATCCGAGAAGTACAAACAAAAATATCTGCTGCTTGATAATATTTTCCAGTCTCCGAAGTTTCCGGTATGACTGTCACCCTTTGCTGCAAATTATTTGGCAACTCCCCAACCAATTCTGCCAATTTACTGCTGTAAATGCTTGGTCTATCACCCACAATAAAACACCTAATTTTATCATGAAATTTTTCCGGCAAAAGTGCAAGCGCCTTCACTAAATCTTGTTGACCTTTTCTTTCGCAAACTGTTCCCAGCAATAAAATCACAATATCTTCCGTCTCAACACTGAGACTATTTCTAGCCAATTTAGAATTGTCCGAATTGTCCAATCGACTCAAATCTAAGCCATTGTGAATAACTGTAAAATTGTGGTGGCTATTGAGAGGCAAATACCTATCTCGCGTTGCATCTGCCACAAAAATTACCTTGTAAGGAAAACGAAAACACTCTAAAGCTCTCGCCGCAATCTCCGATCCAAACCTATTAAAATAAGTTTGCCAAGGTTCACTTTCATGAATGTTCCACACAGTCGGAATTCCGATTTGCTGTGCGGCATCAACTACAAAGAAATTTTCTAAAGTATTAGCATAAATCGCATCTACTTTTAACTTTTTAATTTCTTTGCTAAAACTATAGATAGCTTCATCATAAGCATCGCGTTGGTAGATATGTTCTAGAGGATTGTCATGAATAATTACCTCAATTCCCTGCTGTTCATAAGCCTGTCGCAGTGGCCCATCAGAAACGCAAAATGCGATCGGCTTAATCACACCTTCTTTAGCCAACTTTACCGCGATTTCGTACTGATGTAGCGGCGCACCGGTGAAATCAAGGGAATTGCTACACATCAAAACTTTGACAGGATAAACGCAGTCGTTGGGCTTTCTTTGTACCCTGAGCGAAGTCGAAGGGTTTAATGACCCTTCGACTTCGCTCAGGGGCCGATCTTCCTTCATAAAAAACCGTACCGGTTGAATATGAAAATACTCATCTTCTAAAGACAAGTGAGGACTATAAAAAGCATCTTTTTTACCCGCATACTTGCGCCGAAATGCTGCTACTTCCCTAGGATTGTCATTAAAACCTCTAGAAGCTCCCTCTTTGTGTAACAGTTCCGCGTCGGGACAATATACGCATCGATAGCCATTTTCTAGCAATCGGTATCCATAATCTGCATCATTATAAGCAACAGCAAAATTCTCCTCATCAAAACCACCCAATTCTAAGAACAATTGACGCGGAGTCAGCATACAAGCAGCAGTAACAGCCGAGTAATTTCGCGTCACCATCGCCTGAGAAAGATAGCCTCGGTTATCGCTATTCATCAGCTTAAAAGCATGACCAGCTAAACCATGATGTAGTCCATGAATTATGCCTGCGTGTTGAATTTTATTGTCAGGATATAACAGTCTAGCGCCGACAGCACCCACCTTCGTAATTTGGGCATATCCCACCATCTGACTCAGCCAGCGGGGATTAATTATCTCAGTATCGTTGTTCAAAAATAAGATATAGTCGCTCTCAGTTTGTTCAACAGCACGGTTATTAATTGCTGCGTAACTAAACTTGCCTTCCTTATTTTTGATTGGCAAAACTTGGCAACTTAATTGTTTGAAATATTCCAGAGCTTTTGGGTCATCACTTTCGTTATCTATGACAAGAATTTGGTAATTTTTGTAGGTGGTAGCCTCCAGAGAATCCAGGCAGAATTTTAGTAGTTTTTCCTGGTTTTTAGTAGGAATTATAATTGTTACAGACGGCCCGCTGTCGGGGAAATCCTGAGCAAATATTCCCAAATTTTCTTGGATAGCCCAAGCGTGCTGAGCGACATTTCCTTTGATTTGTTGGCGGTTTAATGCGTCTTGAATAGCTTTTTGACCTGCGGCAAAACTTGCTGGTTTCGCCGCTCCAGATATGGCGGTAGAGCCTGGGGCAGTGCGCCAGTGATACAATACTAACGGTAGGTGTGCAACGTGACGAGAAACTTCGGTTGCTCTCAAGGCAAAATCGTAATCTTGCGAGCCTTCAAAGCCTAGTTGTAAACCGCCTACTTGTTCAAATATATGCTTTCTGACAGCACATAAATGACCTAGATACATATAGGAAAGTAGTAGTTCTGGCGACCATTCTGGTTTAAATTGTGGTGAAAATCGGCGACCTTTGGTGTCAATTTTGTCGTCGTCTGAATATATAAAATCGGTGGTTGGATGAGTGGCAAAATATAGGGCAACTTCTCCTAATGCGTCAGCAGTTAGTTCGTCGTCGTTGTCTAAAAATAGGATGATATTGCCTGTGGCTAGTTCTGTGGCGCTGTTGGTTGCTGCGCTGATGTTGCCGTTTTCTTTCCGAAAGGTAATCTGAATGCGATTGTCTTTTGTCGCCCAGTTTTTTAAGGTTTCAATTACTGTTAAATCGGTGCTGCAATCGTCGGCAATACAAAGTTCCCAATTCTGATAAACTTGATTGAAAACGCTACCGATCGCACTTGACAGAAATTCCACTTGCGGGTTGTAAACTGGCATCACCACGGAGATTTTGGGAAGTGGTTCCTGACAAGATTCTAAACGAGAACTCAAGTAATTGCGCGATCGCTCATTCCACTGATTTACCGACAGCCAAGCATCATACCTATCAATGGGCTGGGGCACCACAAAACCTGCTGGTGGTAACAATTCCCCCGGTGCAGTAAACTGTTTTTGCTGGCGGTAAATCTTCGCAAATTGACGAACTACCGTAACGAGTTCCCAAGGCATCGGTATAATCCTACCAAGGCGCTGTTTTCTTTCCTTGGCGCGCTGCCGAATTGCCTCGCTTAATCTGGATAACTCCTCAAATTTATCGGCACTTCTACGCCAGATATCATAGGGTTGAATCTTTAATACTTGGGAAGATTGAAACGATAAAATCTCGCCAGTTTCTAACTCCGCCTCTAGGGAAACCAGCCATTCTCCTACTGGTACATTGACAAGGGCTTCAAACCCACTCTCGGAACTATTAACCCAGTCGGGAAACACTTCACCGACATCTTTTCGTCGCAAACCGTAGGCGCATTCTACAGAAATGTCACCACATACAAGGGTTAATTTAGTAATTTTGCGATCGTGGTGACAGCACCAACCAGCAAACAAAACTTGACCAGGCCGCTGTTCCCAAATTGTGGGAGTATCAAAGGATGCTTGAATTGTGGAGACTAACAACGGATAAACTGCCAAAAGATGCCATTTATCCTTAGTATCTTGAACTTCTAGCAGCACTTCATGGCGACCTGGTGGAGATGCTAATTCAATTTTAAAACCAGAGTTTTTGGCAGCAATAATATTAGAGTGAGCTTGGGCGACATCGCTTCTTTCTATCCCACAAACTCCTGTGAAAATCTCACCTTCAATTTGAACTCGCACTGATTTAATCTTAAACTGGCTGTGAAAAGCCCAGCCAGTAATTACTAGATTAGAATCATAAATATGCAAGTTATTTGAACCGTCAATCGAAAAAATAAATCTCGGAAACAGTTCGCGCAATCGACGTTTGAAACCTGAGATATTTTCACTAATTTTCCATAATGTAGAAGATTTTATTTGACCAAGTTCGGCGAGGACAATTTCGTTTTCCCGGCGTGATGACTCTAAATTTATAACGGTTTGTCTTAAGTTTTCTTGGATTTCTTTTTTTTCTGTTTCCAGTCGTAGCAACTTCGATGATTTCTTGGTTGATTCAACTTCTTTTTCTTCGATTTCTACCTGTTTTTCACCCAATTGTGATTCTAAATCTAGGATTTTTTCTAATGCTATTTTAAAGTTAGACTCTTTACCAGCCAATTGTATCTGAGTTTCTCCTAATTGAGCTTCTAACTCTAGGAGTTTTGCCAAAGCTTCTTGAAATTGTGATTCTTTGCCGGCTAATTTTACTTGAGTTTTCCCTAACTCAGCTTCTAATCCCAACACTTTTGCTAAAGCTTCTTGAAATTGCGATTCTTTGCCGATAAACTGTACTTGAGTTTGTCCTAACTCTGTTTCCAATTCCAGCAGTTTTGCCAAGGCTTCTTGAAATTGTGATTCTTTTCCTGAAAGTTGTACTTGAGTTTGTCCTAATTCAGTTTCTAATCCTAAGACTTTTGTCTGGGCTTGTTGAAATTGTTCTTGCCATTGTTTGACTTCAGATTTGCTGGTTTTCTGCTGTTTTTCGAGCAGGCGAATATTTAACCAATCTTGGAATTGTCCGACAGCAGATGTGGGGAAACTAATGATTTTATCTGGGGATAAACTCATTTGACTGTTCAAATCCTGGGCTTGGGTTTCCAAGATTTGATAGATTTCTAAGGCTTGGGGAAAATATTGTTCGATTAGGCTCGGCCTGTGACTTTTTTCAATATCATTGACTAATAGTGATTTTTCAAAATTGTCGGCTGGTATGGCATTTAAATTTACATTAAATTTTTGATTGACTCGATCGATGAAAAGTTCGGGATGATTGCCGATCGGGTAAACGTTTGATAGCAGACAGCGATCGGGAAAACGCTTGTGGAGCTCTAGAACCTGTTGGTTGTAGTGAATCCACATTTTTACTGCTATTTCGGGATTGTTCAGCAAGCTGACATCGGTGCCGCGACGGTACAGGGAATCTACGACTTCCCAGGGCGATCGATAAACGCAGATAAAATTAGCTTCGGGTAGCAGGGTTAACCAAAAATCCCAAAAAAGCGCAGTGCGTGGGTCTTTCCAGCCCCAGTGTTTGTCCGTTTGTTGATTTTCGGCAATTAATTTTTTGGCGATTTCTACAGATTCGGCTGCTACTGGGATCGTTTTGTCGAAAGTACAACCTAGTTCATCTATTCCGTGCGATCGCAAAACACCTTTGTGAAATTCCACAAAATCAATATTCTCGAAATGACCCTTGACATTTCCGTCGGCTGGGCCCACTAACTTTTTGCCAATATCAACCCCGACTTTCTGAAACAAAGAAGCTGTTAAAGAAGTACCAGAGCGGTGCATTCCAGTTATAATAAAAACCGAAGATTTGCTGTCATTTATATTCACGTTTTCTCTCCCTAGCCCTAATTTACACACCAATTTTACTCGATTTTTACTGTTACTCTCCTGCTAATCCCAGGGCGCGTCTGACTTTAAACCAAGCAGTTCTCAGTTGCCAAAACTTGCTGGTTTTCATGGCCTGAATTAGATTGTGCGATCGCTCAACTTCTTTCTTGACGTAAATTAGATATTTTTCAGCTTCGTCTAACTGTTGCTTAACAGATAGTAAATGAACTTGAGTTTGCTCCAACTGCGTCCGCTCATCAACTAATTGAATTTGAGTTTTTTCCCACTGAGTTTGAGCTTCTTGCAACTGCGCCTGAGTTGAAATCAAGTTATGTTGACTTTGCTCCCATTGTATTTTAGCAGAAGCTAACTGATTTTCAACCAAGTTAAGTTTTTCGTGAGTAGAACCTAACAAAGATTGCGACAATTTCTGACTAAGCAGAGATTTAACGGTGCAATTTTCAATAATCAATTCCCCGCCAAAGTTGTTGATTAATTTTACGGTTAATACGTCCTGGGGCGAAACAATGTCTTTCGCTAAATAGCAGTTCCAACCAGACTGCAAAGTCGCATCTTTTTGAAAATGTATATCGATATCCAGGCGATCGTAAAAAGGATCGCATCTCTGGATAATCTTACCGTTTACCATCACCTGCACCTCCTCAATGCTACCATCCTGATTCGCATCTACTGCCCACCCTTCCAAATATAAATTACCCTTATTTGTAAAAGATGCAACATCAACGTATCCCTCTGGGTGCTGATTGAATTTCAAGCTAGAAAAATCTTTCACTAGCTGATTCGTAACAATATATAAGTCCTGAAATCTGCATAAGCCCTTTTCTATGCGATGGACAAATGCTTTGCTGCTGCTGACTTTATCGACAATTTGTCTGACAAACTTCTCGGTAACATAAGTTGTGCCGTAGTCTGCTTTATCTAAGGACTGAATTTCGCTGTTGGGGCTGAACAAAATGCCCTCTTCTGGCATCTCTGCACCAGGTGCTCGCAAACATTCATCGTGAACACTAAATATCAAAATGCCATTAGGAGTCAACGAATTATACAAGTTTTCCAGCCACTTGCTAAAAGTTCTCTCAGGCATATGACTGAAAAAAGAATTGACTATAATACAGTCAAATTTAGTGTCAACCAGATAATTTTCAGGATTTCTAGTAGAGATAATACCGTTAACACCAAAGTATTCTGTTTGAAATTTGACAGCCTTAGTAGAGATGTCAGCAACCCAAATGCGTTCCGGAGGTATTTCTTGAATCAAGAAGCGGGTAAATCGACCGTAACCGCAGGCGAAGTCTAGAAAAGATGGTACATTTTCAAAACCGCCAAAATGCCAATCTACAATTTGTTTAATGGTATCGAGAATACGACGACCTAGGGAATAATAGCGCACTAAAGCCCGATCGCTGTCATCTTGGACATTGCTGAGGGCAAACAAATACATTTCATCATCTTCGCAAATATCGAGTTTAAAATCTTCGGGGAACTTAGCTTGTTCTCGAATCAAGGCTTTAATAACGGAATTTCCCACCATGTCTAGATTAATATTAGTCATTATTTCCACAAATTTTCTAAATAACCTCGCTTGACACTTCTTTTGCCAGAGACTCAGAATTGAGAACAGTTAAACACGGTTCGATCAGCAAGTCAACTATGCCGTTGCCGCAGGATTCAGTACAAGACTGAACTCTAAACATTGCTACATCAACACAGCGATCTAGATAAGTCAAATCTTCATCTACAGTTCCCACAACCCCGGCATTTAAAAAATAAACTCCTGGATTTAGCAAACATTTAAATTGAAACTTGACTACAATTGTCGTCCCTGCTTCCACATACTTAACTGACTCAGTAGAAGCTTTCAAAGATGCACCAGCCAACTCAAAACCGCTAATGGTTTTGATCAACATTCCAAACCTAACTTTGGAAGTAGAATTCGAGAAAGTGACAGAGTAAGTGTAAATATAATCTTGACGACCAATCAAGTGATTTACTACATTTCCCTTCAGCGTCGTGATGCGGGGATTGATAATTTCTGCTCCCCTAGACGGATACCTTACCGTATTCGATGGTATCATTCCGGGATCATAAAATTCTTCGTAATATTCGTTTAGTTTTGGTAGAGATTGCTCTGGTGGAATGTCGGTATTTTTGTTTTCTGACTTGGTATCTTGAAGGTCTGTTTCTGATTCTTGCTTTGTCAGCTTATTTAAGCCTCGGATATCTGCTTTCAGCTCTAATACTTTATCTGGATCGGCATAGATCAATTTTTGATATTTAGATATTACCACCTTGGGGCTATGAGATAGCAGCAATTCTCCGCTATCCATTAGAATAGCAGAGGTACAAAGTTGAACAACTGAAGTAGCTGCGTGAGAAACAAATAAAATGGTTCCTCCACCTTCTTGAATTGACTGTAAGCGGGCAAAACACTTACGCTGAAAAGCTTCGTCGCCGACAGAAAGTGCTTCGTCAACTACGAGGATGTCTGGAGAAACGCTAGTGGCAACTGCAAAAGCTAGCCTGACAAACATACCGCTGGAATAAGTTTTGACAGGCTGGTCGATGAAATCTCCAATATCAGCAAAAGCGGCTATGTCGTCAAATTTGTATTCAGTTTCTCTGCGATTAAATCCCAGTATTTGAGAGTTGAAGAATACATTTTGCCGCCCGGTAAATTCTGGGTTGAAGCCGCTTCCGAGTTCTAACAATGCTGATATTCGTCCTTTGACTTCGACGCTGCCTGCGGTAGGTGTTAGTGTTCCCACAATTATTTGCAGGAGAGTGCTTTTGCCTGAACCGTTGCGACCTACAATTCCCAGAGTTTGTCCCTGAGAAATTTCGAGGTTGATGTCTTGGAGAGCCCAAAATTCGTCGGCAAGTTTTTTGTTGGGATAAATGATTTCCTTTAAACGGTCTCCAGGGCGATCGTACCGTTTAAAGCATTTGGAAACATTTTTTAGCGAAATTACAGTTTTTGTCATCCGATTTTAGATTTTAGATTTTAGATTGACTTGAGATCTAAAACAAATTTACAGCATATCTAAAACCAATTTACAGCACGTCAGCAAAAGCTGGACGCAAACGTCGGTACACCATTAAACCTCCCCAAAATATAGCTGCGGAAATTAGTGTGGCGAAACCTAATTCGCCCCAGTGTTTCATTTCTCCAAGCAGTATGAGATCGCGATAAACTTCTGAGATTGCTGCCATTGGATTTAACCAAAATATTACTCCTCGCCACTGTTCGGGGATGACTGATGCTGGATAGACGATGGGGGTCAAATAGAACCAAAAGTTTAGAATCACACCTAAAGTTTGAGGAATATCTCGCAAAAATACTGTCAAGCCTGCGGTCAAATATCCCAAGCCGGCGGTGATCAACAACTGAGGTATCCAAACCAGTGGGAGCAAACATAGTGTAGCGTTGAGTTTTTGGGATGATACTGCTACGATGACTATCAAGGCTGCTAGACCGAGAGAACTTTCGATAAAGGCGGTCAATATTGGTACTAATGGGAGTAAACCGAGGGGAAATACCACTTTTTTGACTAAATTTGGCTGCCCTACTACGGATACTCCAGATTTAATCAAGCCGCTGGTGAAGGCACTCCAAGGTAGCAAGCCTGCAAACAGCCAGACTCCAAAGGTAATGTCGCTGTTTTGTGGGAAGCCTGCAAGGTTGAGTTTTACTTTTAGGACGATCGAGAATACGTATGTGTAAATCAGCAATTGGGATAGCTGATTTAGCAGTGGCCACAAGTTGCCTAGAATTGAGCCTTTGTATTGAGCTTCCAAGTCGCGGCGCACTAATGTTGCCAGCAGATTGAGCTTCGTCCGTCGCCCGCTGTTAACCGTTCGGGCTTTTTGGGCAAATCCTTTGACCGATCTCAACAATTTTTTCGCCCTCGTTCACTACCTTCACACCTCAATCAACTTAAGCTGCTTGATGGAAGCTTTTGTTAAACCGCAATTATTCCACAGCCTCGCTACTTTTATCAAGGGTTGGTGGGCTAGTCGCACCCAAAGGGACTGTTTTTGAAGACAGAAGGCAGTTATATCAATTCCGGTTACACCGGAATGATATAGAGGAGACGGCAGTGCCGTGTCCCTACAATACAATATTATTTTCGGTAGGGACACGGCACTGCCGTCTCCTCATTTTGGCTGCTAATAATTCTGATGCTACCGGATTTGATATTAGCCGATCGCACCCCTGACTGCTGAACCGATCGCGTCTTTTTGCTCCCCATCATAGCCCCAGCGCTGGAAAAATTCTTCATACTCGCCTTGTCCTGTCTGTAAATCTTCTAGCATTTGCTTTGCTAGAGTTTGACAGGCAGGCATTTGCAGAGTTTGAATTAGATAGTGCGATCGGGCTTGCACTCTGGCTGAACCCGCGGCCATTTCCTCTCTGTGGTGGCGCGAGTGATACACGACCATTGCGGCTGACATCGCCAGATTTTTGACCAGTAGTTCTGCTACGATCGCAGGAGCGTCGCCTAGTGCATCCAGCACGCCGGGGGATGGTTCGTCTGCCAAAGGTCGATCGTCGGTGAGATAGGTGACAAAAAACCCTCTAGCGCCATTCTGTGTTTTCACCAGAGAGGCTACTGATTGCTGAATCTGGGCTTGTGAAAGTCGTGAAGCGTAGCTATCCCGCAGGGAATCGGCTTCAATTTCGGTCAATAAAGATTGAGTCAGCGCGATCGCTGCTTCAAAGGTGATGCTTTCCGATGCTAATAAAGAAGATGGAACACTCATAGCAAACTCAATAATTGTCAAGACTATTCTAATAATTGTAAACAATTTCCCTAGTGCGATCGCAGATCTATATGGCCATTATCTCCTCCAAACAACAGCCTCCCGATCCAAATCTACCCGACCAGATTGCTCCAGCAACCCCCAAGAAAATAAAAAATAAAGTCGCCAAACCCCAGTCAGAATCTCTGGTAGAGCCAGAAGAACTACCAGACGAAATCAATAGCAAACAAGACGATAAAATTCGACCTCAGCGATTGGCTGAATATATCGGGCAGAAAGATTTGAGGGAAGTTTTGGCGATCGCAATTGCAGCAGCCAAATCTCGTGGTGAACCGATGGATCACCTGTTACTGTACGGGCCACCGGGTTTGGGCAAAACCACAATGTCGCTAATTCTAGCAGCAGAAATGGAAGTTGAATGTAAAATTACCACTGCCCCAGCCCTGGAAAAACCCCGCGATATTGTCGGATTGTTGATCAACCTGAAAGCAGGCGATGTGCTGTTTATTGACGAAATTCACCGCTTATCAAAGGTTACGGAAGAAATCCTCTATCCGGCGATGGAGGATTGTCGATTAGATATTACAATTGGTCAAGGCAAAAGTGCAAAAATTCGCAGTATTCCTCTCAAACCGTTTACCTTAGTGGGAGCAACTACAAAAGTTGGGTCGTTGACTGCTCCATTGCGCGATCGCTTTGGCTTAATCCAAAGATTGCGCTACTACGAAATAGATGAACTTAGTTTAATTGTCCAAAGAACCGCCCAAGTTCTAGATACTAAAATTACCCCAGAAGGAGCAACAGAAATTGCTCGCCGAGCCCGTGGTACACCCCGGATTGCTAACCGCTTGCTACGGCGAGTTAGAGACTACAGTGAAGTCAAAAATTTAAAGCCGATTAGTGCTGAAGTGGCATCGGTTGCTTTAGAATTGTTCAATGTCGATCCGCTAGGTTTGGATTGGACAGATCGGTGTCTTTTGACAGCAATGATCGAAAACTTTAACGGTGGCCCGGTTGGCTTAGAAACCATCGCAGCTTCGACAGGAGAAGATACTCAAACCATTGAGGATGTGTATGAACCTTACTTGATGCAAATCGGTTTTTTGCAGCGGACAAGTCGGGGGAGAATGGTAACTCTTGCTGCTAGAAAACACTTGGGTTTTATTGAATAAAAAATGGGGCATGGGCATTAGTTATGGGTCATTCATTATTGGAGCCACTCCTCAATTAACCAATAACTAATAACTGCTAATATAAATTAGTTTTCAATCTTTTTGATATCCGTAAAATCAGCTCTTAAATCATGGGAAACCAGCGACAAATTCCGCAAAGCTTTTTCTCGCTCAGCCGCAATTTTTAGAGCTGTTTCCCAAGTAAAAGTAAAAGAATGAAAAGAATCAGCATCAATTCTATCTTTATCTAAATCCCCAATAACTTGCTTAAAAATCTCAAACAACTCTTCTTGCAACCGATCTATTTCCTCAAAAGTTTCGGCTTCGCGGCTTCTTTGAATCAAATTTAGCATAATCAAATTAAACTTGTCAGCACGATTTTTTTGTTTCTGCAAAAAGCGCGATCGCAACTGCAAAAGCCAAGAAACAAACAGAGTAATAAACGAAAAAGACAAACCGATAACATCGGAATTTGCTGCAAAAAAAGCTGGCTTTTCGCGATCGTAATAAGCCTGAGCGCCCTCATGTATCGGCAAAGCCAAACCGCCGCTCCCCCCAGGCTGACTAATCATGGCCGCCAAAGAATTAGTAGCTACCAAATTGCGGCGGTGCTCGAACAAAATCCGCGTAATTTCCTTAACTATTACCGGATCGACATCCTGACCAACCACCAGAGTTGCCTCCACCCCAACGGTAGGCAAATCCACATCTGGTACTGCTGGGTCGCCCTTGTAAGTACCATTAGGAATCACGTTAGCTTGCAGATAAGGCCACTTAATTTTCATCGCCGCCGCTTGGTCGATGGGCACCAACTTGCCCGGAGTATTTTGCAGCAAATCGCTAACCAAATCGCTCCCCAGAGGTTGCACCCAAAAAATAGCATCAACCTCGCCGCTAGCAAACAACTTAGTAGTCTCAGCCCAAGAGCCAGTAGTAAACTGAAAATCGCTTGGTTTCAAACCGTAATGTTTGCTGATCAACCAAAAAGAACTGTAAGAACCGCTGCCTTGCTCCCTCAGCGCAATATGTTTTCCTTTTAAATCAGAAACGCTTTGAATTCCCGACTGTTCCGAAACAATTAAATGAAAAACTTCCTTAAACAAAGAAGCAATTACCCGCACTTCAGGCACTGCACCCGTATCGTTCCGGGCAATAGCTAACTGAGCCTCATTTGCCTGAACCAGGCGCATATTGTCGTCAGCGCCTTCAGTCTCAACAACTTTAATCCGCAGGCGTGGATTTTGTTGAAAGACTAACTCCGCAATTGCTTGTCCGAAAGGATAATTATAGCCTGTCTTGGTTCCCGTCGCTAGGGCTAATTCATAGACTCGCTGCTTGTCTTGGTGCAACTGCCAGCCAAAAACTCCAATCAGGACAACGCTTAATAGAGCAACGGGAATCAGAAATTTATTTTGCATAGAGGTTGAGACTCGATCGTTAGAATGGCAAAATCAAAAGTATTATCGATGAAAATGAAAATAGGACTCGGAAAATTCGATGCGCCAGATTGTGGAGGAGCCAATAGCCAATTCCCAATACCCGATGCTTTTAGGCGCCATCCGATGGGGGATTTTTCATAGGGGATTTTAGATTAAGATTACCACTCAATCTAAAATCTACAATCTAAAATCTAAAATTGCCCGATGCTTTTAGGCCCAATGCCCAATTCCCAGTTCCCAATTCCCTATTCCCAATTCCCTATTCCCAATTCCCCATTCCCTATGTTAATATCCCTGAGAATTGAAAACTTTGCTCTAATTGATTCCCTCAACCTAGAATTTGGGTCTGGTTTAAACGTATTTACAGGGGAAACTGGTGCTGGGAAATCGATTATCCTAGATGCGATTGATGCTGTTTTGGGTGGTAAAATCGATCGCCGTGTGATTCGCACAGGAGCAGCACGGGCTATTTTGGAAGCTACTTTTGAATTGGACACAACTGCTGTATTGTGGCTGGCTGAGCAAGAAATTGAACCGATGGATGGCAATTTAGTTGTTTGCAGCCGGGAAATTACGGCCTCTAGCGGTACTCTGCGGACTCGATCGCGTTTGAACGGAATTTTGGTCAACCGCCCGTTAATGGAGCAATTGCGCGATCGACTGGTGGAAATTACTGCCCAAGGCCAAACCGTCCAACTCGGACAAGAAACCCTTCAGCGAGAATGGTTGGATCTCTACGGTGGTAAAACTATTGTGGAAGCGCGATCGAATGTTACCGCAGCATGGCTCGTCACCAGCCAAGCAAAAACAGCCCTCAATCGCAGGCGTCAGTCAGAACAACAACGGCTCCAAAGACTGGATTTGCTAGAATATCAAGTCCGAGAACTTAGCGAAGCCCACATTGAAGACGCAGCCGAATTGGAAAACCTAGAACAAGAATCCATCAGGCTCAGTCACGTTGTGGAGTTGCAGCAACAAAGTTACCAGGTACATCAAGCTCTTTATCAAAATGACACTGATGCCGCCTCCGCCGCCGATTTGTTGAGCAAAGCCGAGGCAACTTTAAATGATATGGCTGTCTATGATGTGCAGTTGCAACCTATCCTAGAAATGGTGAGTGATGCCCTAGCTCAAGCCACAGAAGCTAGTCGCCAAATTAGCAGTTACGGTGAACAATTAGAAGCAGATCCGCAGAGACTGGAAGAAGTAGAAGAGCGCATTCAGGAACTTAAACAAATCTGTCGCAAATATGGCCCGCTCAAAGAGGCGATCGCCTATTATCAAAGCATCCAAAATGAGCTAAGTGAACTTTTAGCCGGAGGTGAGTCAATGGAAGCCCTAGAACTCGCATATCAAGCCTCTATGGAGCAATTAAAGGAGGCTTGTGGTCAACTCACTAATCTGCGAAGAGCGACGGCTCTCAAACTGGAAGCCGATTTAGTGGCAGAACTCAAGCCGTTAGCAATGGAGAAAGTGCAGTTTCAGGTGGAAATCAGCGCAGCTACTCCAACCACGACTGGGGCCGATCGCATTTCTTTTTGTTTTAGTCCAAATCCGGGGGAACCTCTGCAACCACTAGGGGCGATCGCCTCTGGTGGTGAAATGAGCCGCTTTTTGCTGGCCATCAAAGCTTGTTTTTCCCAAATAGAAGGTGCTAGCACTCTTGTATTCGACGAAATTGATGCTGGAGTGTCTGGGAGGGTGGCTGGGGCGATCGCCAAAAAACTCCATCAACTTTCGGAAAAACATCAACTCCTCTGTGTTACCCACCAACCTTTGATTGCTGCGATGGCTGACTGTCACTTTCGCGTCAACAAACAGACGATCGCCTCTGAAGTCAGCACAAATAATGAAGATATGGGCAACTCGGAATCATCAGAACGTACTGTAGTGCGAGTGATGACTCTCAACAGTCAGCAGCGACGGGAAGAACTGGCTCAACTTGCCAGCGGGCGATCGGAAACAGAAGCTATCGCTTTTGCTGAATCCCTGCTAACTCAAGCAGCTTCTTTGCGCCAAATTCAGTCGAAAAAAACTTAAATTCCCCAAAATGACTGTTTTTAATAGAAACACCATCTATCTGTTAAAATTTAGGCAATTAAGAGGGCGTTTAGGTCGCAGTTAGCTGTGAAATGCGATCGTCCGTGGCGATCGAATGCAACAGTTTTGCAAGTCTAAGCTACTAGACATCTCCCATAATTATTGTGGAACAGGCATCCTGCCTGTTCTTCACAGGCTTTTTAGGAGATGTCTACTGTTTTAGTAGCCAAGTTGACAGAAAGACGAGACGCAAGCCTCTGCCTTTGGACATCGGGATAAGTCGATAGTGGTTTCAACCGGGGAGGTTCAAATAGATTATATATAATAAAACCACAATTGTAGAAATGAGCACATATAATTAGCCAATGGTGCTGTCAGAATAGCGACTACTCCAAACGGAGTCCGCATCTAACAGCCCCTTTACCACCAGTTCTGCGTCCGGCAGACATTCCTGTTCCTGCGGGCGATCGGACAATCTTAAATCTTAGCCACTGGATCGAGCTACTCTTTTGTAAACACTCCGTAAACATAGTTTCACTCTAGTCTTGTGCGACTCCCAGGGCGATCGACCTGCCAGCAGATCTCCTACCGTGCCTGATAGCCGGTGAGTATGTCAACTGAGAGACCAAATATTAAACTTAAGCTTTTGTAAAGGTCTATGAATTCTCCTGCATCTTTCCGTCTATCAACTCAGGGAAATGTTGTTAGTGATGTCACTGTTGTTAGTGATGTCACTGTTGTCACTGATGTCACCGTGATGAGTGATACCACTGACGCAAGTGATGACACTGTGATAAGTGATGTCACCGTGATGAGTGATGACACTGTGATAAGTGATGACACTGTGATAAGTGATGTCACTGTGATGAGTGATGACACTGTTGTCAATGATGTCACTGATGTCAATGATGACACTGTGGTCAATGAACACCATCAGGAAAAGCATTCTCACCATCCCTCTAGCAGTAGTCAAATCGTCACAACCCAAGGAAACGCTAACTTCTCCAGTTTTCTGGCCCCCCTAAACAAGGATAGTTTTAAAGGAGTCGCCAAGGACGTAGAGCAAAAACTCAAGGTTGTCAATCAAACCTTGGGAATGCTTGACAACCTCCTAGACAGTCAAGGGTTTGATGCTATTCTCAACGAAATGTTGCAGTCGATCACCCTCAAAACCGGGGAATTGCTAAATGCCGATCGCAGCACCATATTTTTATTAGACGACGAAAGCAATGAACTCTGGGCAATTGTTGCTAAAGACGAAAATGGCAAAAACCTAGAACTCAGATTTCCCGCCAACGTAGGCATTGCTGGAGAAGTAGCCACCCATAAAAAAGAGGTGAACATCCCTTACGATTTTTATAACGACGCGCGATCGACTAACGCCAAAAAAACTGACGAAAGAACAGGATATCGCACCTATACAATGTTGGCGATGCCCCTGATCAACGAAGAGACAGAAGAGTTAGTAGCAGTCGTTCAACTCATTAATAAACTCAAGCCAGATCATCATACTCACGATCATTTAGACGAACAGATTGACAGAGAAGGATTTACTAGAGAAGACGAACAAATCTTCAGAGAATTTGCACCATCGATTCGCCTAATTCTAGAGTCGTCCAAATCTTTCTACGCAGCAACCCAAAGACAGCGCGCAGCAACAGCATTGATGAACGCCGTCAACGCTCTTTCTCAGAGCAGTCTAGACCTAGAAGATACCCTCAAACGGGTGATGGGTCAGGCAAAAGAACTGATGCAAGCCGATCGCAGCACCCTGTGGCTGATAGACGAAGATAAAGACGAACTATGGACAAAAATCCCGATCGCAGGTCAACTTCAAGAAATTCGGATCCCGAAAACAGCAGGTTTCGCAGGCATTGTCGCCCAATCTGGCAAACCTCTACTGATTCCCTTTGACGTGCACAACGACCCCCGTGCTAAAACTTCCATAGAAACAGACCAAAAAACAGGCTATCGCACTTGCAGTATGCTCTGTATGCCAGTGTTTAACGCCGACCAAAAATTGATCGGAGTTACTCAACTAATCAACAAGAAAAAACAAGGAGAATTCCCCTCCTACAACCCACTACACTGGCCAGAAGCTCCCGAACAGTGGCGGGCGAGTTTCAATAACAGCGACATGGAATTTATGAAAGCGTTTAACATCCAAGCAGGAGTCGCCCTGCAAAACGCCAAACTATTTGCCGAAGTCAAGCAGCAAGAACAAAGACAAAAAGATATGCTGCACGCACTGACTAACGGCGTGATCTCTACCGATCAAAAAGGCAATATAGTAGCCACAAATCCCAGTGCCAAGAAATTGCTTGGTGTCAGCGATACCGACTTAGCAGAGGGTAAATCTTTGCGTCAGTTGATTAATCTAGAAAAAGGCAACTTTGCCAAATGGTTCGATGTCGCTTTGTGCCCCACAAACGATAAAGACCGCCAGCAGTATTACCCCGACCAAGTATTGATCGCCTTAGAAGGAGAACAGCAGAGCATCAATCTGTCGCTGAACTCAATGACCGATGCCACCGACCCCAGCAAAGTCAACGGAGCATTAGTTGTGATGGAAGATATCAGCAGTGCCAAGCAAGTCAAAAACTT
This sequence comes from Tychonema litorale BBK16, assembly GCF_021648855.1. Taxonomy (GTDB): domain Bacteria; phylum Cyanobacteriota; class Cyanobacteriia; order Cyanobacteriales; family Microcoleaceae; genus Microcoleus. The sequence continues at coordinate 44,923 of NZ_JAKJHX010000014.1, forward strand.
GATGTACCGCTACATGACTCCAGAAGTAGCCGAAGCCCTGCTAGCTTCAGGAAATACAGGATTGGGAGGTACGCGCAAAAACGTTTCAGTGCTGTTCTCCGACATTCGCGGCTACACCACACTTACGGAAAAATTGCAAGCCGAAGAAGTGGTAGAGATGCTGAATACATATTTTGAGGTGATGGTAGATGTCGTATTCAAGTACGGAGGTACTCTGGACAAATATATCGGCGATGCTCTGATGGCAGTTTTTGGCTCTCCAGCCCCCCTAGAAGATCATGCCTGGTGCGCTATTCAAACCGCAGTGGAAATGCGGGAAAGACTGATGGAATTTAATAACAAGCGTGAGAAAAATGGAGAATTACCTATCAGTATTGGCATGGGTATCCATACCGATGAAGTGGTAAGCGGTAACATTGGATCGAGCAAGCGGATGGAACTAACTTCGATCGGAGATGGTGTGAATCTCGCCTCTCGTTTAGAAGGAGCCAGTAAGCAGTATGGCACTGACTTAATCATTAGTGACAACACTTACAAACAATACAAAGATCGGCTCTACGTGCGAGAACTCGATTTCATCACAGTCAAAGGCAAAAGCGAACCAGTCGTCATTTACGAACTTGTCGGCATCAAAGAAGGTCACTCGCCCATTGGCAGAGAGCTGACGAAACAACAGCAAGATATTGTAGAACATTACAACAAAGCACGCGAACATTACAAGACGCCCGTGACTCAAAAACTATCAGAGAATGAGGTGAAAAAAATCTTAGATGATGTCGTGCAAATGCCGGACACAGAGATTAGAAAACTCTCCTACAAACTTGATGAACAGTTAGAACGTGAACTCAAAAAGTTGTTATATCAACTTAAAAAGCAGTCAGAACACGATCTGATAAATCCGTCAAAATCCGATAAAATGTTCCGGTCAGAAATTAAACTTCTGAAATTTGAAGGTATAAAAAACCTCTCCGAAGACGAAGCCACACTCTTGCTAAAATCTAAGGTCAGATCGTTATCCGCAGACGATATTAAAGAGTTGCAAGAGGGCGAAGTCAAAAAGATTTTGGAAGCAGATATCAATGACCCCTCAAATCCCCAAATCAAACGCCTGAAATCCTCAGATATCAGACAGCTATTGCAGGCAAAAATTAAAAGTCGAGTAACAGAAACACTTGCAGAAATGTTAGATGAGGAATTTGAAAATCTGGGACTAGATCGGGTCAAAAAGCTGCTGAGCGAGTTCAAAAAATGCCTGGAACCAAAAGCATATAAATCGTTTAAAGATGCTGAACAGGAATTTAAAAAGGTTCAGAAATCTGACCCCAAAAACAAAGCAGCTAAATTGCACGTCGATCGCTGTATGTTATTTCAACATCAGTTTTCGGACGTACTCAACTGGGATGGTGTGTGGAATCTCACCGAAAAATAGCAACAGCCCGTAGCAATTGTTCCTCAATTGGGGCAAACGGTAACTGGGATCGCGATCGAGGGGTGCGCCTCCCTCGATCGCGATTAGCCTGAATCTCCTATACTGTTATCAATGAACCCAATAGGTTTGAGACCAAATCAAGAATTGAGCGCATCTTTAAAACAAAGAGTTTCAACGAGTTACTGTATGATTAAATAAACGGATTTCAACTCGCAGGTGAGATACCTGTACTTTGAGCCTAGCTGTCCAAATCACCGGCTTCTTACAAAAGTCGGGGATCTAACAGAACAGGATTTTACGTTTAATTAGGTTTACACACTTAGTCAATGTTCAAGTCTTAGATATAGACAACTACTAGAGTCAGTTATGAATAATTGGAATTCGCAGTCGGGAGATATTGAGTGGGTAGATCAGGTTTACCAACTATTGCTTGAGATTGCTCGTAGCTCGTTGTCAGATGTCCCCAGAATCCCTGAAAATATCACTGTCAAGGCTATCCCTTTGATCCAGAAGGTACAAAGTATTCAAAAAAGACATGATGGCCAAGTGTTTAAATCGGGTTCTTTCTCAGTCAACGATCGCGAATGGGTGGATCAAGTCTGTCAACTGTTGGTTGAACTCACAGGCGCGTCTTTGTCGGAACGACCGAAAATGCCGGAAAACCTCGCAGGTAGAGCTTTAACCCTGGCAGACAAGGCGCAAAATATCAAAGAAATTATCGAAGAAAATGCTTCCCTTCCCGCAGCAGATCAAGATGATGAGTCGTTACAGTCTCCAGAAGCGCTGCTAAACCTGTTGCATGACAGTTTAAAAAATCAGCGCACCAAAAGCTACCAGCCAGATGCTGCGGAATGGCAACAAATCCTGAGTCTACTCGACGTAGCGCAGTCAATTTACAAGCAAATCCAACATTAAATTTCAGCTTAAATCAGGGGCATTTTCGTGCGATCGGTATCAATTAAAGGCTGTTTTGTTAGTTAAACTAGATTTAATTGCTGAAGTGGCAGAAAAAATGAGCGGACAAAACATTGGTGATTTGTCAAAAGAAATATTAGCCGATCGCTACCAGTGCGATCGGCGACTGGGCAAGCAAGCCGGACGGCAAACATTACTCGCCCGCGACTTAGAAACCCAACAACAAGTAGTAGTCAAACTGCTGTCATTCAGCAGCGATTTCAACTGGGAAGACTTAAAACTGTTCGAGAGAGAAGTCGAAACCTTAAAATCCCTCTCCCATCCCGCAATTCCCCAATATCTAGACTCCTTTGAAATCGACACACCCAGCCGCAAAGGATTCGCCCTAGTTCAGACTTACATCGAAGCCAAATCCCTACAAGAATATCTCTCAGACGGCCGCACCTTCAGCGAAAACGAAGTTAAACAATTAGCCACAGCATTACTAGACATCCTCGCCTACCTGCACCAGCGACAGCCTCCAGTGATTCACCGCGATATTAAACCGAGTAATATTTTGCTCAAGAATCGATCGGGCAACAGCGTCGGCGAAGTCTACCTAGTCGATTTCGGTGCAGTTCAAACCCTAGCCACGCAACAGGGAAAAACAGTCACAGTTGTCGGAACTTATGGATATATGCCACCAGAACAATTTGGCGGGAGAGCAGTTCCTGCTTCCGACTTGTACGGTTTGGGAGCAACATTAATCGCTTTAATTACCAAGCAGCATCCAGCCGATTTGCCGCAGCAAGATTTGCAGCTCGAATTCGAGCAATTTACCCAATTAAGTCCCGGTTTTACCAATTGGTTGAAGTGGATGACGCATCCCAGTTTAGATCGCCGTCCCGCTTCAGTCCAGATTGCCAAAGAAGTTCTCGAAAAACCACAGACAATAAATAAATATTCCCTACCATTGAAACAGGGAAGAAGGGTGGATACTGGCGAATTTTTCTGCGATGCGATTTGGCGCAGCATCGGGGCAGGAACTGTATCTGTAGGAGCTTGTGCAGCAATTTACGGCACCTTTTTTTTTCCGATTTTCGGGACAATAGCCGGAGGAATTCTCGGTATTTTCCTCGGATTGCTGCTGGGATTTTTAAACGGAATAATCATCGCAATTGTGACGAGATTGTATTTTTCTCCCCTAACTAATCCCAAACTTAACCGACAGGTTATAACTGCGATCGGTACAGGAATCTGCACTTTGATAAGCCTGGGATTTTTTATTGTATTCGATCCAGGGAAAGTGGTTTCCTTTTTCTTGGCAAGCTTTATGATTCATTATGATGTTTCTCTACACTCATATACACCCTCATTATACGATCGAATTTTTTTCATTTTTGCGCCGTCGCTAATTGCAGGAATATCAATGGGGATAAGCAGCAAGCTTTTTGCCCGGTGGTATCAACAAGAAAGTGGACTGTAATCTAAATCATGCGATTTGTAGAACATAGTAGAACCAAAATTAAGGTGAAAAACATGACGGCGAAACTATTAGCAGAACGCTACGAAGTACAGCGGCAACTGGGAAAACAAACAGGTCGCCAAACGCTGCGGGCTCGTGATTTGCAAACTCAAGAATTAGTTGTCATCAAACAGCTATTCCTCGGTAGCGATTTTGAATGGCAAGACCTCAAGCTATTTGAACGGGAAGCCGAAACTTTAAAAGCACTAGATTACCCAGCAATTCCTCGCTACCTCGACTACCTGGAAATTGACGAACCAAACAGTAAAGGATTTGCCCTAGTACAGACTTATGTAGAGGGAAAAACTTTGGAAGAGCATTTGCTATCTGGCCGTACTTTTAGCGAAAGCGAGGTCAAAGAATTAGCTCAATCTCTGTTAGAAATTTTGATTTATTTGCACAAGCAAGATCCACCTGTGATTCACCGCGATATTAAACCGAGTAATATTTTACTGCATAGCAGATCCGGCAACAGTGTCGGACAAATTTATTTAGTTGATTTCGGTTCGGTGCAGAACCAAGCTGCAAAGTTTGGCGGCACAATTACAGTTGTGGGAACTTACGGATATATGGCACCAGAACAATTTGGCGGGCGATCCGTTCCTGCTTCTGACCTTTATGCTTTAGGTGCAACTTTAATTTATTTAGTGACGGGTTTGCATCCCACGGAACTGTCGCAGCAGGATTTGAAAATTCAATTTGCCGATCGCGCAACGCATTTCAATCCTAGTTTAATTGATTGGCTGGAATGGATGACAGAACCGAGCTTGGAAAAACGGTTATCTTCGGCTGAGGAAGCATTGCGATCGCTCGAATTGCCCCGCCAGATATCTAAAAATATTATGGCATTGCAGCCGCAAGGTAGCGAGATTAAATTAACAAAAAATTATGAAGCGATTGAGATTGTAATTCCGCCAAAAGGAGTCGGTTTTGGTTTAGTTTTCTTGTTGGCGACGGAAGTTGCTGCGAGTCTCAGATTGTGGAGCATTTATGACCGTCTACTAGATAGGCAATTTTGGGTGACGATATTAGGATTTTTAATGGTGGGTGTAATAATGTATTTGTTTGCACTGTTTCGGGAATTGCATCTCAGAATCGATCGCCAGCAAATATCCTATAACGGCCATCTGTTGGGGTTGAAATGGAATTATTGCCGCTCCTCCCCCAGACAGGATATTTGTCGCTTAGAAATTAAAAAAATTGGAGGATATCAAGCTTCTCAGATGATTGTTACAGCGGGAAAATCAAAATATAAACTAGGACAAAAGCAGGGACTAAGTGCATCAGAAATCGAGTGGTTAACAAGTGAACTTAGCCAGTGGTTAAAATTGAAAATTATTGTAAAAACCTGAGATTCCGCGTAGCGATCGAATGCTAAGACTGAAAATATCTGTCGATCGCCCAAACTAACAATTCCCCTCTCAACCTGTGGGATGGGCGTCCCGCCTGTCTGCTGTATTTTCCCGATCGCAATTTTCAACCTGTGATTTTCAATTCCAGAGGATTGTTCATCAAATTTGTAGTAGAACCTGATTGCTTCAGACGATAGCCCATGCTGTGAACCGTCTCAATTAAATCTTCAGTTGATCCAGCAGCTTTGAGCTTTTGGCGCAAACCTCTAATGTGAACTTTTACGGTATTTTCTTCGGGTGGAGATTCCAACGACCAGACGTGTTCAATCATGACACTTCGACTGAGAACACGGCGACCATTTCGCAACAAAAGTTCTAGAAGCGCGTATTCTTTGGGCGTGAGATGAAGTGGAATGTGTCCATAACTAACTTCATAGGTGCTGGGATTGAGCCGAATTTCTTCCCATTCCAAAATCGGCGGGGCCGTGGTACTTCCCCGACGCAATAAGGCTCGAATTCGAGCAAATAGCTTTTGCAAATCCACAGGCTTGACCACATAATCATCGGCTCCAGCATCAAGCCCATTAATTTCATCACTGAGGGTGTCACGAGCTGTGATCATGAGGACAGGCATAGTATAGCCATGCGATCGCAATCGATGACACAAGCTAATACCATCGAGTTCTGGTAACATCAAATCTAGAAGCAGCAAATCATAATTGAGCATATTGGCTTGATGCCATCCAGATTCCCCGTCGGTAACAATATCAACAACATAGCGCTGGTCTGTTAGGGCTTCCGCCAAGGTTTCTGCAAGGCGCAGATCGTCTTCAACCAAGAGAATCCTCATAGGACAGAGGCTGGGGGAGAGTAAAAAGCAACTGAGTGATTTGATAAAAGATTGACTGAGCCAACCTCATCGATCTGCAAATAGGGCGATCGGCATTACTCACTCGTAAGAATTGTATTAGAATTTGGGCCTAAAACTTGATCGATAGTTGATGGAGATATCAATAAGTTTTGACTCAAGGGGGGTCAGAAACCATCGGCAAACGCTTTCTTAAAAAATATTGCTAAAAATCAAGATTTATTACCGATTGAAAATCTTTCCGATTTCTTTACCGTTTTCTGACTCATTCCTTTACTTGTGATATGTAATTCTGGGTTGCATAAGCAATTGGATGGGGCAAATTCTCCCACCCTTTTTATTCTTAATTTTGGAGATTACTGTTAAATGGCTTTTGGACCAGCTTCAAGATTGGGAGTTAGCCTGTTTGATGAAACCCCACCACTTGAGTGGGTTATAGGCAACTCAAATGAAGACCTTGAAATCATCATTAAGGCAGTCTATCGGCAAGTTTTGGGAAATGCCTATGTGATGGAAAGCGAACGCCTTAGCGTTCCTGAATCACAGTTTAAGCGAGGTGAACTGACTGTGCGGGATTTTGTGCGGCAGGTGGCAAAGTCTGACTTATATCGATCGCGATTTTTCGATAGTTGTCCTCGTTATCGGGCGATCGAACTCAACTTCAGACATCTACTGGGTCGTCCTCCCCTGGATCTGGAAGAAATGCGGTCAAAAAGTACCATTCTGGATACTCAGGGCTTTGAGGCTGAGATCGATTCTTATCTCGACAGCGATGAATACCAGAATACGTTTGGAGATGACATTGTTCCCTACATCCGGGGATACAAAACCGAAGCTTGTCAAAGCATGGTGCAGTTTACCCATACCTTCGAGTTGGTGCGAGGTGCTTCTAGCAGCAGCTTGAAGGGCAATCTGGCAGGTAAGAGTCCACGTTTGAATTCCCTGGTGATTCAGGGAACGCCAACCGCCGTAATTTCTCCAGCCAGCAGTGGATCGACTTTCCGCAATCCCTTGGGTAGTACCCGGACTCGTCATGGTGCGGGAGCGGATGAAAACGGGAAAGTCTACCGCATTGAAGTTACAGGCTATCGCGCAAATGTGGTGAATCGGGTTTCCAAGTTTCGTCGCAGTAACCAGGTTTACCTGGTACCGTTCAACGATCTATCCGAAACTTATCAACGAATTCACAAACAGGGTGGCGTGATCGCTAGTATCACTGTTGTCTAGTTAAGAACTGGTCAATCGATTTTAGATTTTAGATTTTAGATTTTAGATTTTAGGTTGAAGAATTCTCCGGGGGCTTGTGATGAGGATTCGGAGCTTTGCTTCAATAGAGTCAACAATCAACAATCAACAATCAACAATCAACAATCAACCATTATTCCGGTGTAACTGGAATTGATATCAGTCCTGTATTACCCCAACTATCTGTAGAGGAGATTAATTGTAATGGCAGATTCGACATATGAACTGTGGCCAACCAGTGGTGTAGATGAAGTTCAGGCTGTAATTCGTGCAGTCTATAAGCAGGTTTTGGGCAATCCCCATGTGATGGAAAGCGAACGTTTGGTATCTGCGGAATCTCAATTGAGCGATCGCACCATCTCCGTCCGTGAATTTGTGCGGTTGGTTGCTAAATCTGATTTCTATAGCACTCGCTACTTTCAAAAATGTGCTCCCTACCGATTTGTAGAACTCAATTTTCTGCACATACTAGGCCGTGCGCCCCAAGATCAAACGGAAATTTCCGAACACATTATCCGCTGTGTTGAGCAAGGCTACGCTGCCGAAATTGACTCCTATATTGACAGCGACGAGTATCAATCCGCTTTTGGTGAAAACGTTGTTCCCTATTACCGAGGCAGAAGCAGCGAAGCAAATACCAAACAAGTCGGCTACAACCGGATGTCTGCTCTCGATCGCGGTTTCGCCCAAATCGACAGTGCCGTCAAAGCATCTCAGTTAGTCTACGCCGTTGCCACCAACAGCGCCAACACCATCAAGCCTGCAACCAGTCGAGGAGGCGCTTATGTCGCAACCGAAAAGATGTTCAAGATTGTGGTAACAGGGTCTAAATTCGACAGACCTCGGCGCCGCAGTAGCACGACATACATTGTGCAAGGAAACCATATGACTCCCCAAATTCAGAGGATTAATCGCACCTCTGGCAAAATTGTGAGCATCACGGAGATTAGCTAAATAGTTGACAGTTGACAGTGGACAATGGACAGCAAAAACCGAAATCTGATTTTCGCTGTTAACTGTTAACTGTTAACTGTTAACTGTTAACTGTTAACAGTCAACTGTTTAAATTCCCATCCTCAAACCTCGCGCTCAACTGTCAACTGTTTAACCGATCGACCATGAGTCTCACACTCAACCATATAAGAATGTTGCCACCACAAGCCCAAAAAAAGTTGCAATGCTGGATTCGCAGCCGTCATTTAATTTGTTCTGGCAACTTTTATATCTTTGAGACTATAGACTATAGCGCGATTGAGCGATTTACAGAGTCTATTACGGCTTTAGGAGGAACATTAATCTCGGTTGATGCGATCGGCAAAATTTGGATGGGCGATCATCGTCAAGTCATTCTATATCGTGCCAAAGCCAGTTTGCATACGCCTTGTCATAACCTCAAGCAATACTGGTTTAAATATGGCAGTTTTCATACTCGATTCGATCCAAGTTGTTGATCTTGGCGACACTGGTTAGCCCAGGATATTTTCGATCTGAAGCTTATCCAATCAATCCAGTTTGTCTAAATTTAAAGTACAGGATAATTTCATGACTCTTCCCCTTTTAACCTATTCCCCATCCTCTCAAAATCAGCGCGTCGCAGGCTACGAAGTTCGTGGTGATGAACAACCAAGAATTTACACCACCGAAAATATCCTCTCAGCGGGGGAGATGGATACCCTAATTCACTGTGCCTACCGCCAGATATTTCACGAACAACAGATGCTTGCTAGCAATCGGCAACGGCTTTTGGAGTCTCAACTGAGGATTGGTCAAATTACAGTTAAAGATTTCATTCGAGGATTAGCTGTTTCTGATTCATTTCGGCGGCTAGTCTACGATAGTAATAATAACTATCGCTTTGTGCAAATATGTATCCAGCGGATTTTAGGTCGTGAAGTGTATAGCGATCGCGAAAAGATAGCTTGGTCGATCGTTCTGGCAACAAAAGGCTTGCCAGGGTTTATTAATGACTTGCTAAATAGCGAAGAATATTTGACAAACTTTGGTGAAGACACGGTTCCCTATCAACGGCGACGGATTCTGCCCCAGCGTAGTCAAGGCGACTTGCCCTTTGAGCGCATGGCTCGTTATGGCATAGATTATCGCAACAAACTTCCCCAATCTAGTTTCAGTGGTGCGTGGATGCCGATTCAAAGGGCCGATGGTTTGTTTACTCAAAACGAACGGTTTGATTTTCAGACCTTCGTGGAACGAGCTAATGGGCCAATGGTTGCAGCATTGTTGTTGCCTATTTCGGGCATCGTAATTGTCATGTTGGCCATTGCGATCGGCAATCAGTAGTTAGTATACGACTGAGGCACGGGTGGTCAGAAACCGGGTTTTTGCCGAAAAGATGCGTTACAGCGCGCAGATTTGGTAAAAACCCGGTTTCTTTGATACTTATCTAAACAAGCGAGATCAATTCTCCTATTCCTAATTCCTATGCTGAATGGCACTTTTCTCGTTGCGATCGGCGTTTTATTTCTGCTAGTGATTTGCTTCTACTTCAAGCAGGAAGTAACCCGACGACGACGGGCAGAAGGGGTGCTGCGACAACAAACCGATCGCGAACGGTTAGTCAATCAAATTGCTCAACACATTCGGCAATCTTTGGATTTGGACGAAGTGCTAGAAACCACGGTAGCAGATGTGCAGCGCTTTCTAGAAGCCGATCGCGTTCTGATTTACCGCCTCTGGCCCGATGGAACGGGTAGCGCCATCAACGAAACAGTATTACCTCCTTATCCCGTCATTTTAGGAACGTCTTTCCCAGAAGAAGTGTTTCCCAGGGAATACCATCAGGCTTACTCTCTGGGAAAAACCCGCCTGATTACGAATGTTGAACAAGCCGATGTCGAACCTTGTCTGACGAATTTTGTCCAACAATTTGGAGTCAAAGCCAAATTGGTTGTACCCATTCTCCAAGAGAATCGGGACGTTGAAGGGAATCCTTCCATCCCCAATCTTTGGGGGTTATTAATTGCCCACCAATGCGATCGCCCTCGTACTTGGGAAACCTGGGAAGTCGAGTTAATGCAGCAACTAGCGACACAGGTGGCGATCGCAATTCAACAGTCTGAATTATACAAACAACTTCAACAATTCAATGCCGAACTCGAACAGCGTGTTCAGCAGCGCACCGAAGAATTAGCTGAAGCCAATGTCGCCCTACGCGCCGAAATTGCCGAACGACAGCGCACCGAAGTGGAATTGCGCCACACTAACCACACCCTAAAAACCCTAATTACTGCCTCTCCTCGCGCTATTTTCACCCTCGATATAGAGGGGTACATCAAGATCTGGAATCCTGCTGCGGAACAGATGTTTGGTTGGACTGAAGCAGAGGTCATCGACCATCCCAACCCAATTTTTCTCGACGATCCATTAGAAGACTATTCCACACTCCGCACCAATCTGCTGCAAGGAACCACTTATAGCAGAGTGGAACTACGTCGCCACAAAAAAGACGGAAGTGCGATCGACATTATCTTCTCCGCTGCCCCTTTAAAGAATAGTGAGAATCAGATTGATGGTATTGTGGCAGTGATTGCCGACATTACCGAACAAAAGCAACAAGCGGAACAGGTGCGACTCCTCCAGTCAGTTGTCGTTAACACAAACGATGCCGTTGTCATTACCGAAGCAGAACCCATTAACGAACTTGGCCCTCGCATTATCTATGTCAATGAAGCATTTACCAAAATCACGGGATATAGCCCAGAAGAAGTGTTGGGTAAAACACCCCGGATTTTGCAGGGCAAAAAAACCGATCGCGCAGAATTAGATAAAATTCGGACAGCACTTTCGCGTTGGGAACCTGTCACCGTTGAAGTGATTAACTACCGCAAAAATGGCTCCGAATTTTGGAATGAATTCAGTATTGTCCCCGTTACCGATCGCACGGGTTGGTACACGCACTGGATCGCCATCCAGCGAGACACAACGGAACGAAAACAAGCAGAACAAGCCCTGCGACAGAGTGAAGAACGATTTCGATCGCTCATTGAAAATGCTCTAGACATCATTATGATTCTGGATACAGATGGCACGATCGGCTACGTTAGTCCTTCTGTGGAAAAAATCTTAGGATATTCAGTCTCTGAACTCCTGGGAAATAAAATATTTGAGCCAATTCACCCCGATGATTTTGCCACTACTTATTACAGTCTTACGAATACTCTTCAAAGTGCAGAAATTACCCGTCCCATAGAGTTCAGCTATCGGCACAAAGATAATTCTTGGCGAACCTTGGAAGCGATTAGCCAGCCTTTTATCGATAATGCAGCCAACACACAAATTATAGTCAATGCTCGTGACATCACCGAACGAAAACGACTGGACGAAATTCGGTTAGCACTAGAGCGTGAAAAAGAACTCGGTATTCTCAAAACCCGCTTTTTTTCAATGGCATCCCATGAATTTCGCACCCCACTTAGTACCGCTTTAGCAGCAGCTCAAATCCTAGAAAACAGTCCAGACGAATGGAATGACTCCCAAAAGAAATTGAGAAATCTGCACCGAATTCAAGATTCTGTGAGAAATATGGTGCAGTTGCTTGATGATATTTTAACCATCAATCGCGCCGAAACTGGAAAACTAGAATTTAATCCAAAACTTCTGGTTTTTGACCAGTTTTGCTATCAATTTGTGGAGGAAATGCGACTCAGCGCTGGTAGTCAGTACACCCTCACCTTTACCTGCGAAGGGAATCCAATTCCTGTTTGTTTGGATGAAAAATTGTTGCGATCGATTCTATCCAATGTGTTATCGAATGCGATCAAGTATTCGCCCAAGGGAGGCAACGTGCATCTTGGGTTAGAGTTTCAGTTGCATCAGGTGCTACTCCGGGTTTGCGATCGAGGAATTGGCATTTTTCCTGAAGATATCAAGCAGTTGTTTGAGCCATTTCACCGAGGTAAGAATGTCCGAATTATCCCTGGTACTGGATTGGGATTGATCGTGGTTAAAAAGTGCGTGGACTTACATCAAGGTAGTATTGAGATTACCAGTGAAGTTGGTATCGGTACAACTTGTGTGGTGACACTTCCGTTGGTATAGCCGAAATTTGGCAACAGAAACAGATAACGAAGCAATTACAGGGATTTGAGTTATTTGCTTTTGCTATATTCATATCAATTCCGGCTGCGCCGGAATGATATAGAGGAGACGGCAGTGCCGTGTCCCTACCGTCATTATTGTAGGGAGACGGCACGTGCCATGTCTTATGATACAGAGGAGACGGCAGTGCCGTTTCCTAATTTGTTTCAGCAGATTTAGGAAACTTGCACTTTACCTCAATTTCTAAGTTGCTTTCCGCTGAACCTTCCGTAATGTAGGGGATGCCCGTTTTGCCACCCATTTTGATAGAAAATTTTAGTGTTACTTCTTCAACCTCAGCCGCACCAAAATCTTTAAAAGCCGTCACAGCATACATAGCATAATTGCGAATTAGCGATCGAGCTTGCTGCATCCGGTTAATGGCATCGCTTCCTATGCCCCTTTGTTCATCAAAAGGACTATCGTCCTCTGACGTTGCAGTTTCTTCAATGGTGACTTCGTATACTTCTTTATGTTCTTCAAAGGCGAAACGCTCTATCATAATGTTACCTATTGTTAAGTTTATGTTGATTTTGCTTAAAGATTGAGCTTGCTTCCGGGAAGCTTAGTTATTATAGCGTTTAAAGGAAAACAGCGGTTCAGGGTGTTTGTCAATTAAGCCAGTATTTTTAAGTTTAGGTGAAACTCAATGGCTCGTTATGCCCTGGTTATTGGTATTACTGAGTATCAAAGCTCACAAATGTCTCGTCTCCCGAAAGCTGCTAGTGATGCGGAGATTTTGGCGCAAGTATTAGAGCAGTATGGCGGTTTTGAGGTGAAGCGATTGCCGGCACGATGGAATGCCGAAAAAAGTTGTTTTGAAATCAGCGCAGATAAGGCAGTTACAGCGGCTGAAGTAGGTAAAGAACTGAGAACTTTACTATTAGATAGAGCTACTAAAAATGAAGCTTTGATTTATTTTGCTGGTCACGGCTTTACCTTCTCCGATACATTGGGACAGCAAAAGGGAGTTTTAGCGACTTCGGACTGTCAGGTGGAAATGGCTGGGAAGGAAGTTATTGACTATAAATATGGTATTTCTTTAGCAAGTCTCAACGATTTAATTCAGCAATCCGATTTGAGCAGTTTAGTAATGTTGTTGGATTGTTGTCATAGTGGCTATTTTTTAGAAAGTCAGCTTGTGCAGCGAGCTCTGACGGCTTTCAGTACACAAAGAGATTATTATTTAATGGCGGCTTGCCGAACATTTGAGACTGCCAAATCTTTAAAAGGTGAACCAAATAGTTATTTTACAGGTGCTGTGCTGAAGGGACTGGCATCAGAAAATGCGGGTCGAAATCGTCGAGTCAGCGGCGATCGTTTGTTCGATTACATCAGTGGGGAACTTAAGAGTTTTGTGCAAGAACCGATTCGCATGGGCTGGGGCCGTTCCATTACTCTGGTAACGTATCCGCAGTCAGAAATGCCGGCTACTGAAATTAGTTTCGATCGCAAAAATCCCTATCTGGGACTCTCTGCTTTTGAAGCTGAACAAGAGAAGTATTTTTGTGGGCGGGAGGAAGCAGTTAAGATACTGATTACTCACTTAACTAATAGTCGTTTTATTCCGGTTATTGGCTATTCTGGTTCGGGGAAATCTTCTTTAATTAAAGCGGGATTGTCGCCGCAGTTGAGCCGGGATAGAATTCCTGGTAGTAGTCATTGGCCTGTTGAATCTTTTACTCCTGGGAAGCACCCCTTGGGAAAACTGGTAGATATTTTAGCTCGGTATCGAGATCAGAACCAGCCTTTTGTGATTTTTATCGATCAGTTTGAGGAGGTATTTACGCTTTGTGAGGATGAATCTGAGCGAGGGAGTTTTATCCGTTTGATTGCAGAGGAGATGAATGATTCCGCGCGAAATAGTCGGATGATTATTGCAATTCGTGGGGATTTTTTAATTCGTTGTACTAATTATCCAGATGTTTTAAATTTGATCAATCATATTCCGCCTAGCACTTATATTGTGAAGTCGTTAGGGATGGAGGAGTTGCCAGAGGCGATCGAGCAACCGGCTTTGTTGCATGGTGTTAAATTTGAGCGGGGGTTGGTATCACAAATTGCTCAGGATGTGGCGGGTCAACCGGGTGCGTTACCTTTGTTACAATATGCTTTGAAGGAGTTGTGGCGAGTTTGTATTGAAAAACCAGAATTACCAGAGCCGTTACTGACGAGAAAGGGCTATGAAGATATTGGTGGTGTTCAAGGGGCTTTGGAAAATCGAGCTAATGCGATATATCAAAGTCTTAGTGATGGCGATCGCCTTTTTGTTCGCAAACTTTTTATGGAGTTGGTGCAGTTGGGTGAGGGTTCGGAGGTAACGCGACGGCGGGTTGATTGGGATAGATTAAGTGCGATCGCGGATTCTACTGAGCAGTTGGATCGGGTAATTGGGTTGTTGGCTGGGGCGCAGCAGCGTTTGATTATTGTGGATGAAAACACGGTGGAAGTGGCTCATGAAGCTTTGTTGTGTCGGTGGAAGTTAGTGAGTGGTTGGATTGAAGAGGATCGGGAGAATATTCGGATTAGTCGGCGGTTAGAGACAGCTTGTCGGGAGTGGAAGGAGAGTTATGGTAAGTCGGATGATGCGCTGCTGACTGGGGCGCGATTGGCGGAGGTGGAGGAGTGGGAGAGGAGGGTGCAGCGGAATTTGACGGGGGATGAGAGGGAGTTTTTGGTAAAAAGTGTTGGTAGGCGCGATCGGCAAATTCAAGATGAGTTAGAGCAACAGCGACAATTGCGAGAACTTGCCGAAGCTAAGGCTAAAGCTGAAGCAGAAAAAGCTGAAGAGGAAAGAGCTAAAACTATAGCTCAGATGGAAAGAGCGATCGCAGCCGAAGACAAAGTGAATGCAGAAGCGGCAAGAGCGAGAGAGGCAGAAGCTAGAGTAAGAGTTCAAAAGCAAAGAACGAGGTTGGCGATCGCGTCTGGCATCCTTTTAACCTTTACACTTGGCTTGGGACTTGTGTCAAATGTACTTGTAGGTCAGAAAAGAGAACAAGAAGCCAGCAAAGTGGGACTTTTAATTGGCAAAGCTCAACAGCTCTTAGAAAGCAATCTTCAGCTTGAGGCATTGATAGCAAGCGTGGAAGCGCTCAAGGAAATCAAGAAGCTTGGAAGAGAAAATGCAGAGCAATTACAAAAAATCCATTCAGTGATTTATAACGTGCAGGAGCAAAATCGATTAGAAGAGCATAAAGGTAAAGTGAACACTGTAAGCTTTAGTCCAGATGGCACAACAATTGCTACGGCTGGAAGTGACAAGAATATTATCCTCTGGAACCCCAAGGGAAAAATTATGCACTCTCTTAATAAAGCACACGAAAAGTCCATTTGGCGAATTAGATATAGCCGGGATAGCCAATTATTTGCTTCTCCTAGTAGTGACAAAACTGTAAAAATCTGGAACCAAAAGAGAGAGGTATTACATACTCTTAAATTCGGAGATAAAGATCAGAGTGTCTACGATGTTAGTTTTAATATGTATAACCAAAAAATTGCTGCTTGTGGTGCAAGTCGCTCCATCAAAATATGGGATGTCCAAAAAGGAATCCTGCTTAAATCTCTCATTGATAAAGACTCTGAGGTAAAAAAAGTTTATGCAACTTATGGATTAGACTATAGTCCTATCAATCCATCAATTTTGGTTTCTACAGGATTCAAAGATTACGATCTAAATGTCTGGAATTTAAATGACAAAGAGGAAAATAAACCTAAACACATTGGTAACAATGAATATGCGGTGAGTTCAGTAAGATTTAATAAAGGGGGAAATCAAATAGTCTCAGGGGATTATAAAGGGATAATAAAACTCTGGGAAATCAAAGGTTCAAATGTGACCTTAATCGGGCAAATAAAAGGACATGAAGATCCAATCCTTCATGTAGTATTTAGCCCTGATAGCAAATTAATTGCTTCTGCAAGCGAAGATAGAAGTATTAAAATCTGGAGTGTCAATCAAGCCTTAAAAAATAGGGGGATTAACTCAGGGCACTTAGATAAACCGTTAGAAGTTCTTCAAGGACATAGAGGGCAAGTAAGTCACATAAGCTTTCATCCAAAAAATTCTAAACTGCTGGCTTCTGCCAGTGATGATGGAACCGTAAGAATTTGGACTTTACTTAAAAGTAAAATAAGTCCTACAGAAGATAGTTCTAATCAACTAGATGCTCTGCTATACACAAGCTGTAATTTTCTCGAAAATTACTTACAAAGTAGTAAAAAATGTTCCCAAGAAAATTGCCACATTTGCCGTTGATGTTAGATTTTTATTAAAGGAGTAAATAAAGAATATGGGTATAGATTGTCAAGAACACCCTGAATTGTGTACAGAGCTTCGTAAGAGAGTTATTGGTGCGTTAATGAGAGAACTCATGAATTTTACCAATGAACAGTTAAGAGCAGATTCATCTGTGGATGGGTTTATCTTAACTGATGAACCTGAAGTTTTGGTCAGGAGAAATAGGACATTTATGATGGCTGAAGGAATTGCTAATGAAGAAAATGAAGGTCAAGAAACCAATGACAATCAAAGTAAAGAGGAATTAGCTGCACAGGTCAGTCAATTATTAACACAATTGTTAATAACGAATCAAGAGGGTAATCAAGATCGTGATTTGATGCTTCAAAGAACTTTACAATTAGGAAAACTCGCAACAAAGCTGCTAGAAACATCTCTGGATCGAGTAGAAATTGACAGTAAAAGTATTAAAGTGAAGGAGTTAAACCTTATTATTTACACACTTCTATTGCAGGTATTGTAAAACTACTCAAATTACCCTGGTTAATTACTGATAGCATGGTACAACAACTCACCTCTGAAACCAAACCAGAAATCATCTACCCAGACAGCGACGGAGAACCAATGTCAGACAATACCAAACAATTCCGATGGATTGTCACTATTAAAGAAAATCTGGAAATCTTGTTTGCCAACATTGCAGATGTCTTCGTCGCTGGAGATTTGCTTTGGTATCCCGTTCAAGGAAATAACAAAATTCGCCAAGCACCGGATGCAATGGTAGTCTTTGGTAGGCCCAAAGGTGACAGAGGTTCTTACGAGCAATGGAAAGAAGATAATATCCCTCCTCAAGTCGCTTTTGAAATCTTATCCCCTGGGAACCGCTCGGTTAAAACAGGAGAAGAAGTCCTGTTTTATCAGCGCTATGGAGTTCAAGAATATTACATTTATGATCCAGATAATATCGAATTGAGTGGCTTTGTTCGCGATGAAGATTGGTTTGAACCGATCGCAGAAATGAATGGTTGGGTTAGTCCGCTATTGGAAATTCGTTTTCAACTGACAGAAAATACTCTGGAAATTTATCATCCAGATGGACGGAAGTTTCTCACTCCTGTAGAAATGGATCAACTCAGGGTACAAGAATGCCAAGAGAAGGAAATTGCTCAATCTCAAGCCCAACATGAACGCCAACGTGCAGATGAAGCGATCGCCCAACTGGAACAAGAGCGACAACGTTATCAAGCTTTGCTACAACAAATACAGCAGCAAACCACAGACTCCGGCCCTAGTAATTAACAAAACGAATCTAACTTCATCAATCTCCCTTAGTCCAGTTTCCCCAACTGTCTGCTCCCATCCGGGCTGGTTGAGGCTGAAACCCTATTTGTGCCGATCGCCTTTTTAGTCAAAAGCCCGATCGCCCTGTGCACTTATCCAAACTGTCCCTATCTCTCCTGATCGCTTCATTGATACTCTCTATTCTTGAAGTTAATCAACCAAAAGATATATTTTAGATAGAGGCATTATGCAGCAACAAATGGTACGTCAAAAAGATACTAATGCTTGGATTTTACAGTGCTGGGTTTCCTTTATTTTAGCCACTTCTACCACGGCGATCGGTATTATTTACTTGCCAGTTGATGTATGGGTGAAAAGTTTTGTGGGTATGGGTTTGACTTTCTCGGTTGGTTCTTCTTTTACTTTAGCAAAAACCATTCGGGATAACAATGAGGCTACTAGATTGACTGCGAGAATTGATGAGGCGAGAGTTGAGAAAATTCTCGCAGATCATCATCCGTTGAAATAATATCAAATCCGGTAAGAAATTAGGAGACGGCAGTGCCGTGTCCCTACAATTAATTACGGTAGGGACACGGCAAGTCGGATCGTAGCCATGTCGTT
>NZ_JAKJHX010000015.1:0-27274 GCF_021648855.1 Tychonema litorale BBK16
AGGATGTTTCAACACGTAGATGTTTTTGTTCTTACTCACAATCTAATTATAGCACAAGTACCACGGCGGTTAAAACCGCACGAGTCGCTTCCCTCTCAGGACTAAAGTCGCTGAGTTTCCCCCATCCCGTATTAATTTTTATGAAAGATGGACAAGAAACACGTTTCGTACCCACAGTCGTGATTGCCAGTGTTTGCGGTTTGGCTTTATTAACGGGAGGTAGCATTGCTTGGTGGAGTAGTAGCCGTTCCTCAACGTCGGCTGTTACGCAGTCTGCTGCTCCCACTACTGCTCCCATACAGTCCCCTACTCCTGGGGAATCTCCTGCTGCAATTATTCCCGTACCTGCTCCAAATCCTGTTGAGATACCGGAGGAGGCTCAGACACCACAAGTTCAGACCCCCCAGACTCGGACGCCACAAGCTCAAACGTCGCAGGCTCTCAAGTCACCGTCGTCGCAGCCTCAGCCCGCACAGCCAAGGGCTATTCAGACGGTTCAAGTCTACTGGGTTAAAGATGCCGGGGGTAAATTTCAGGGGGTTCCTACCACAGTAGCTCTCAAAGAAGCCGATCGCTCTGATACAACTTTACAGGTTGCTTTTAACAGTTTGTTGGCTGGACCAAAGGATGCAAATGTTTCTAGCGAAATTCCCAAGGGGACAAAACTGAGGAGTTTGAGTGTCAAGAATGAGGGAGTTTACGTCGATTTGTCTGATGAATTTGTTTCGGGAGGAGGTAGCAGTTCGATGAGCAGTCGTTTGGGGCAAGTTATCTATACAGCTACGAGTTTAAAACCGAATGCCAAAGTTTGGATTTCGGTGGAAGGTAAGCCTCTAGAGCTTTTGGGTGGGGAAGGGTTGGAGGTTGCTCAGCCGAGTACCCGTCAAACTTTTGATAAAAATTTTCCGATTCCGTAATTTTTAGTCATCAAACTAATTAACCATTAGTCATATCAATTCCGGTTGCACCGGAATGATAGAGTCCAAGGCAGTGCCGTTTCCCTACGCCTATTAATTGTAGGGAAACGGCACTGCCTTGGACTCCGTTTCTCAAATTGGGGACTAAAAATTATGGCTTGGTAGTGAGAGTGAAAGCTCTAAATTGTTGGGCTTGTTGTTCGATCCGAGTGGCAAGCCGATCGCATACCATAGTAGACAACTCAAAAATCAACTGATCCTCCACCTTGTAATAGGCGGAAGTTCCTTCACTCCGGCGAGTGAGAATACCAGCTTGGAGCATAAGTTTTAGGTGCTTAGAAACATTGGCTTGACTGGTTTGAGTAGCTTCCACCAACTCTTGCACGCATTTTTCGCCGTCGCGAAGCAAGTTCAGAATTCGCAAACGCATTGGCTCGCTCAAAATACTGAAATATTCAGCAACTTGTTGTACAACCTCTTGAGGAACAGGCTGGGATGACTTCATCAAACTGACCTGGGAGAAGTGATCTGGAAATATTAGGACTTATTCTGTCTATAACAATCAAGTAATCCTTCAATCCGGATTAATTCTCATCAAAATTTGACCGTACTCCACAGGCTCGCCATTCTGAACTAAGATTTCCATCACTTGACCCGATACCTCATCGGCATCGATTTCATTCATGAGCTTCATCGCTTCAATAATACAGACTGTTTGGCTGACTTTGATGCGATCGCCCACTGCCACAAAAGGCGGTTCATCGGGAGCAGCAGCCCGATAAAAGGTTCCTACCATCGGCGAAATAATTGACACCCATTTGGTATCAACAGGGGCAGGCACAGCGGCAAGCACAGCAGCAGGAGCCAATGGTGCAGAGTCGGTGAGACTTGCTCCTGAATTTTGACTAACAGTAGAAGGTGACGCTAAAGTGGGGGTAGCAGAAGTTTCTGCGATCGTCGCGAGAGTCGTAACTGCCGGATGGCCAACAGCTAAGGTTCCTGGTTCGCTGGCTTGAACACCTTTACGTATAGTCAGTTCAAGCTCTCCACTTTTTAACGTCAGCTCCGAAATGCCCGTTTTGTCTAAAACAGTTAGCAGTTCGCAAAGCTGGTTTAAGTCTAGTTGCACAGCAGATTCAAGGGTAATTGAGAATTGAGAATTGGGAATTGAGAATTGGGAATTGAGAATTGGGAATTGAGAATTGGGAATTGGGAATTGGGAATTGGGAATTGGACTTTCCCTATATGGTTAGAGTCCTGTAGGGACACGGCATTGCCGTCTCCCTAAATCTGGGAACCTGCAACGCGGGTTTATTCTCGGCCGAGGTACTTGTCTTCGCGAGTATCGATCCGAATCCGTTCTCCAATGGAAATAAATAGAGGCACCATAATCTGAGCTCCGGTGGAGAGGATGGCGGGTTTACTGCCGCCGGTGGCAGTATCTCCTTTAACTCCGGGATCGGTTTCAGTCACTTCTAAGACAACCGAGTTGGGCAGTTCAACTTCAAGAATTTGGTCGTTCCAACGGAGGATGTTGACTTCCATCCCTTCAGTGAGGTATTTGACGCGATCGCCTATTTGCTTGGCAGTGAGGTTGCTTTCCTCGTAAGTTTCCATATCCATAAAGACGAACTGCTCGCCCTCTTTATAGGTATGCTGCATGGCGCTCTTTTCCAGATTGGCTTGAGGCAGACTTTCCCCAGCCCGGAAGGTGTTCTCTACTACGTTTCCGGTTTGGACGTTTTTGAGTTTTGTCCGCACAAAAGCCGAGCCTTTTCCTGGCTTGACGTGGAGGAATTCAATCACCCGCCACACGCCACCATTCCATTCAATGGAAACACCTGATCGAAAGTCGTTACTGGAGATCATATAAATTTTTGCAGGCAATCCCGTCGCCAAGTGGCACGGGGGAACTACATCAAAAAACAATTTGCATTTTATTTTACCGTTGAAAGGGAGTTTTAGATAGAACCCAAAATATCCAGAGATTCTTCTCCTATGGCAACTTAGAAGGCGGGCAGCGCTGTGGGAAGATAATAAAGGTAATAAAACTTAAAATTATGCTGCATTGGTCTAATTTCGCGATCGATACGTGGAAGCGCTGGGTCAAAACTGGTGTCTTAGCACTCCTCCTATTCACCCTTTCCCTGAATTTCAGTCCGGTATCCCATGCCAAACGCCCCAGTCGCAGTATGCCTGCGGGGAATGCGATTACCGACGGCCGGGCGCTGCTGCGATTCGCTCTACCTATTGACAATAAGACTGTGCGAGAAGTGCAAATCAGTCTCGAAGACATTGGAAACCATATTCGCTCGAAACGTTGGGGGCCGATTAGTAACGATGTCAGTAAGGCTTCGAGGCTGCTCAATTTGCGGGAGTCGGATATTTTACAAAGTATTCCTGATCCTAAAAAGCCGGAAGCTCAAGCTCTAGTGGTACAAGTTAAGGAGGGAATTTCCCTGCTGGAAAAGGCTGTTGAGGCTAAGGACAGAGAAACAGTGATTGATTTGAAAGCCAAAATACTCCGTTCGGTTGGTAATATCGAAGAGTTAATGGTGACAGGGTTTCCGTTTGAAGTCCCTTCAGAATATGCTAATTTGCCTCAACTGAAAGGTCGCGCTACGGTGGCTGTGGAAACTGAAAAAGGGCTAATTACTGTTGTGCTGGATGGCTACAGTGCGCCGGTGACTGCTGGTAATTTTGTGGATTTGGTCGATCGCGGTTTTTATAATGGCTTACCATTTATTCGATCGGAAGAATCCTATGTGTTACAAACCGGAGACCCCGAAGGTAAAGAAGAGGGTTTTATTGACCCTGGTACTGGCAAATACCGGAATGTGCCACTAGAAGTTCTCGTCAGAGACGACAAGGAACCTGTCTATGGGATTACTCTAGAAGATGCGGGACGTTATCGAGATGAACCTGTTTTGCCTTTTTCTGCCTATGGTACTTTAGCAATGGCCCGTGCTGAAGCTGAACCTGATAGCGGTTCTTCGCAGTTTTTCTTTTTCTTGTTTGAACCTGAACTGACACCGGCTGGTCTGAATCTGTTGGACGGTCGCTATGCTGTTTTTGGTTATATGATTGAGGGAAAAGAAGTTTTGGATCAACTGAAGCAGGGAGACAAAATTGTATCTGCTAAGGTAATTAAAGGGATCGAAAATTTGGTAAAACCTCAAGTTTAATTGGTGACGGCGATAGCAAACAATGAGGGCGATTGAAATCGCGTCTATACAAACAAAGCCCGCCTCCGCGGGCTGAAAGTTTTTTTTAGAGCATGATTGAACTAAATAACTTTATCAAATATGGCGATTTTAGAATTTTTATTGGCAATTGGTTTGAGTGGATTTGTCGGTTTATTTGTTGTCAATAATTTGAATGAAAGCAAGCAAAAAAGACAGTTAGATGAGGCTTTTTATCAGTTATTAGAAACTCAAAATAGTCAAATTTCACTGATTCAACTGGCGGCTAGCGCTAGGGTGGAGGCTCAAGTCGCTCAGCAGTATTTAGACCGACAAGTTAAGATTTTTTCGGCGATTTTAGATGTGGATGATGAAGGAGATACTTTTTATAGATTTCCGAGGTTGCGTTTGCCGCCGAGTTCGACTCAGGAATGGTAATGGAATGGGGAATGGGGCATAGGGCATTGGGCATGGGGAATCGGGCATTGGGCATGGGGCATGGGGAATTGGGCATTATCACCAACAACTAACGAATAACCAATAACCAATAACCAATAACATTAAGAATATAAACTTTTGTAACAAATCCTGTGTCTACGCATAAAAGCTCGATCGCGCATCAGATAAATATACAGGGAACTCGTTCTCTACTCCCCAAAGGGGTTAGACCAACTTGATGACAAAATCTGAGGTGCACATGAAAAGATTCACAAAAATGCTTGAACAACATCCCCTGAAAGGCTTTGTTCAAAACTGTCTCTCGCTGACTGCTTTTACAGTATTGGGATTTACCGCAGTTGAACCAGTCAACGCCGCCAGTATCCATACAGGTTTTGCTTCCTATGGGATTACCGACCTCGGCGAAGGCAATACTTACAGCATCAACAATCTGGGACAAGTAATCGTTGGTCAGAAAGGTGTTGGTTGGATATGGGACAACGGTCAACTGACTGAGGTCAAAGATAGCACTTGGGCTTACCAAATGAATAATTCTGGCCAAGTTGTGGGTCGCTATCTGAGTGAAAATTGGACGGATAATGCCTACGTCTGGGAAAACGGTACAAGGACTGACCTCGGTTATTTTGGTGGTATCAGTAGTCTGGCTAGTGACATCAATGAGGCTGGACAAATAGTTGGTAGGTTTATGATTTCCCAAGAAAAATTTAATCCCTTTTTGTGGCAAAACGGCAAGATGATTGATCTCGGTACTCTTGGTTTCAATGGAGGAGCTCAGGGTATCAATAACCGAGGGCAAGTTGTTGGTTATTCGGGCCTTGCTTTCGGCATAACTCATGCTTTCCAATGGGAAAATGGTCGGATGATTGACTTGGGAACTCTTCCAGGGTATAACGACAGCACAGCTTATGATATCAATGATGCTGGACAGGCAGTTGGTGCTTCTGCAAATAATATCACTCAGCAAGAGCGCGCTACTCTGTGGTCTAATGGTCAAATTACAGATTTGGGTACTCTCGGCGGCAATAAAACTGCTGCGGTTGATATTAACAATAAAGGTCAAGTAGTCGGTTTTGGAAACACTACTGGCAATGGTGGACTTGCTCATGGTTTCATCTGGGAAGATGGCAAGATTGCTGATGTCAATAGCCTGATTGATGTGAATTCTGGCTGGTTTTTACAGCAAATAAACGGCATTAACGATGCCGGACAAATGGTAGGCCAAGGCATTAACCGTGCGACTGGGAAACAGCATGGTTTTCTGCTGAACCCGATTGCCGGTAGTTCTCAGCGAAATCCGTTTTTACCTGATAACTTTGAGGATGGTTGGCATATTTTTAGTAATGTCGCCAATCGTCTCTGGTTTGATCCGCCGACATCTACTGGTTTTACTTTCAAAATAGGTGATGATGCGACTTCTGATCGAGGGATTGCTGATGGGTTGATGGTTGACCAAAACCCTGCACTTAATCCCCGAACCGAACCATCGCTATTCACCAAAATCCTTGGTTTACCTAGTGGGATTGATGCTGACGAACTTTTTTCTGTCTTAGTTGGCGGGAAAGAAATCGGCAAATTCAAACCCAATGAAGTTGTAGATTTTGTATCTTTACTCGGTTACGGTGTCTCGGAGTTTCGCGTCGCTAGTATCGATGCAGAAATTGACCCGAAAAATCCTGTAGCTTTTCCGATTAAGTTGGAATCGAATCGGGATAAGTTTTCGTTTAAGATGCGGGCTGATGCTGCTGAACCTGTTCCTGAACCTTCAGAAATTGCGGGGATCGTAACTTCTGCTGCTTTTCTTGCTGGGCTAGTGCTCAAGCGGAAACGGAAATTAGCGATTGAATCGGTGATTTAAATCGCTGCTTTTCAAACAAAGAATCCCCGTGCATTCACGTCGGGGATTCTCAATTTACTGTACTTGACTCCCGTGGGCGCGGGGGTCGGAACTGCTTGTTTTCACAGGCCCTGTGGCGGGTGTAAAATTAGAAACTTGACCCGTAGCTTTGGCGTGTGGCAACTCTTTTTCGGCAATTAAAGCCTCTAAGTTAGCTTCCATAATGGTGCGTGGCGCTTCGCCGATTGTTTCAGCGACGGCGCTACCTTTATTGTTTAAATAAACAAAGTGCGGAATTCCATCTACTCGATATTTGGTGATTTCTGGCAGCCATTTGTCATTGTCCACATTTAACATGACAAAATTTAGTGGTTCGGCATATTTCTGTTTGATTTCACTCAAATCTTTTGCCATTGACTGACAGCTACCGCACCAATTGGCATAAAATTCTATGAGTGTTGGCTTGCCGTTGGCTAAGGCTGTTTCTAGTGGTGCGGAGGCTTTTGCCATTGCGGTGAGACTACTTGATGGTGTTTGGGTTCGTAGTCCGAAAAATATGGATACCGAAAGGGCGATCGCAGCTAATGCAATTAATAAGTTTCTGACCCGTTTCGCTGCTGAATTTGTTTCCGAATTTTTTGCCGTGGTGGCAGTAGTTGAGTTTGGCGAATTGGAACTCATAAAATGAATTTGGATTTTAATTGTAGGTTTTTTATTTTTAATAGCCACCCTAGATTATACCATATTATGAGATGACCACACGTTTATGATAAATATTTTATGAAACTTCCGTGCCGTTGACAAATCTAAAGTACGCTAAAAAATGAGAATAAAAAAATCACTGTAAATTACCGAGGACTAACAGCGTGAAAAAACGGGTAACGCTGACATTTCCCCAGCGATCGATCCAAATGCCTGTCACCTATCGACTGGCAAAGGATTTTAATGTGGCTGCAAACATTATCCGCGCTCAGGTGGCTCCGAATCAAGTGGGCAAATTGGTGCTAGAGTTATCTGGGGACATCGACCAACTAGAAGCGGCGATCGACTGGTTGCGATCGCAAAATATCGGGGTTTCCCTCGCCAATCGGGAAATACTTATAGACGAGGATAGCTGCGTTCACTGTGGTTTATGTACGGGTGTTTGCCCCACAGAAGCCTTGACCCTTGACCCAGAAAGCTTTAGACTAAGTTTTGCCCGATCGCGCTGTATTGTCTGCGAGCAGTGCATCCCTACCTGTCCGGTGCAAGCTATTTCTACTAACTTGTAGGCTATGAGAAAAAACTCTTGGCTTTCCCTCACCCTACTTTTTCTTACCTACTTCTGTTTGGGCTGGAAATTATCTGAGTTTGATGTTCCCCCCCACCTTGTTTGGTTTTTAAGTGTAGCTGTTAGTTTACTGCTATCTATCGTCTTATCATTCCCATTGAGGGATACGAAAACCTTAATTATGCGGTGGTTATCGACTGATATGGGTGCTTTTATTTCAATTATTGTATGGTCTCTTGTCGCAGTAATCATTGTTACTTGGCTACACTTGTTTACTACTTGTTTAGTTTTGATATCAGCCGGATCTTTGGCAAGACTTGATATTCAACTATCGGGTTTCAAGAAATGGCGGTCTTTTGGAATATTAGCTAGTGTTTCTCTGGCGGGTTTGGGCTTGGGAGGTGCGATCGAGTTTTTGTCAGTAACACGCCGACTCGTATTTTTCTAATTGGGAATTGGGAATGGGGAATTGGGAATGGGGAATGGGGGATTGGGAATAGGGCATTGGGCATTGGTAATTTCTCCTTATTCCTTATTCCTTGGCATTCGCAATAAAAAAGCAGCTTTAGGGAGCTGCTAGTTGGAATTGCATGAGGTATTACTTTTAGAATAGAACAGCTTAAATTCGATCGCCCCTAGGTTACATTTTTTGATACAACACATTTTCTGAGTGAATGGACAATTATAAAATCGTCACATAGGAGGATAGGATTTATCCTGATTTTCCCGACAATAAAAGAAGCGTTTAACTGTCCTTGCGCCCTATAGCCCTTGAGCGGTAGGGCCAATTTATTTTTTGGCACAACCCAGTAATATCAATTCCGGTGGTATCGGAATGATTTAACCGCGAAGGCGCAAAGGACGCTAAGGAAGAGAAGACAGAGATTAATAATTCCGATGAAGAGAGGATTTGAGATAACAGACTCTTCAGCATAAAATGGTTATGCAGCCTAATTTAATTAACATCGTTCCCGATTTTGGCTTCGATCGCTTTTTGGATTTCCTCGATCGCCCTAGCAGCTACAACTTCCGGCAAATCACTAACATTTGCACATACTCGCACGTCTGCTTGAGTGTAGAAACGCTCTCGCTCCTTCCACAGAGTTTCTAGCTTTAATTTGATATCCCCTTCGCGCAGTAGGGGTCGAGTGGTGTCGTTCCGTAGCCGATCGCACAGTTGGTCTACAGGCACATCCAGCCAAACCACTATACCGTGGTGCAGGTAACTCCAATTAGTCAATCGCAAAATAGTGCCGCCACCCGTAGCAACGACTAAATTTGTATAAGCACACAATTGGCCGAGGACTTTAGTTTCTAATTCTCGAAACTCCTCCTCTCCTTGATCCGCAAAAATATCTGCGATCGACTGATTAGCAACTTGAGCAATGACTGAATCAGTATCAAAAAAACGATACTTTAATTCCTTTGCCAAAATCCGCCCTACGGTTGTTTTCCCCACACCCATCATCCCGACGAGATAGAGGTTGGCTCCTCTCAACAAATCCACAGTCAAATCCTCCGATATTTTACTATTTTTTGAGGTTAATCGGCCCACCACTAGGGCGATCGTCCTCTAATTCATCACCTTCGTCTAAACCCCAATCTTCCTCATCTTCACTATTATTTTTAGCCACTTCCTTGACAATTGTTTCAGGAATCGCCGCCTCTTCGGGGGGAACGAGCACCCGATAATCGGCATCGTAGACAGACTCAGTTTGGCCTACCCCGGATTGGCTCGGATCTCGATAGCCGTAAGAGTAAACTGAGCCTTTCCAGGATTGGCTTTGCGGCTCCTGTTTGGCTTCGTAATCTCTCGGATTTGCCTCTACAACGTCATTTACGGCAGACGATGAGGGCGATTCGTTTTCAAAGCCCCAATCCTCCTCAGTGCCTTGAGAGTCAATTTTAGAGCCACCTGACACCCAATCGTCCTCATCATCAGCGGGAATAGAAGCCCCAGCTTGAGCATAAGTCTTGGCGTTACCAGAGTTTGGGGGTGGCACATCCTGCTGGACAGTCTGAGCATTATAACCAGTGGGTGTACCGTATTCTGTGCGATATCCAGAAGCAGGCTGAGTTGCGGTATTTCTGGAATTGCGATCGGGTTCAATGTCTGGTTTTCTGGGAAGAGGAGACACTGGGTAAGGTGTTCTGTCGTCTTCTGTGAAAGTGTTGCGGCCGTTTTTGCGATCGGTGCGGCCTCGCGGTTGAGATAGGTAATTTGAGAAAGCCAGCAAGCCAGAAATCAACAAAGATGTGACAACTCCGACTCCGATGGTGAATAAGATCCAGATAGATAATGGCAATGCGGGCGATCGCATTCCCAGAAAAACCAGCGACATCGGCTGCACATTTTGTAGGGCAAAAATAGTCAGCCCCACCACAGTTACAAGCAAAAATAAAGCACGCATAATAATATTGGGAATTGGGAATTGGGAATTGGGAATTGGGAATTGGGAATTGGGAATTGGGAATTGGAAATTGGGAATTGGGAAGCCGAGGGATTAGGCATTTATTATTAGAAAAACTATTAACTATTAACTATATAACTATTAACTATTATCAATGCCATGCCCAATGCCCGATGCCCGATGCCCGATGCCCAATTCCCATGACTAATGACTTCCTTCGTCTTCCTTCCAACGTTTGAGAGGAACACAGTCAATGCCCAACTGGTCTAAAGTACGAGCCACCACAAAGTCTACCAAATCTTCAATAGTTTGCGGATTGTGATACCAAGCAGGAATTGCTGGTACAATTCTAGCTCCCGCTTCCGCCAAGGTAGTCAAATTCCGTAGGTGAATCAAACTAAAAGGCGTTTCCCTAGGTACGATTACCAATTTTCGCCCTTCCTTAAGCTGAACATCGGCGGCTCTTTCGAGCAAATCCGAACTCAAGCCAGCCGCCAATTTGCCCAGTGTACTCATGCTACAGGGAATAATGATCATCCCTTGGGTACGAAAGGAGCCACTAGCAATATTAGCACCGACATCTTGCCACGGATGACAGCGGAGTTTGCCCATTGTGGGGACTCCAGCTTGTTCCCGCCAGAACTCTTCTTGAAGCGTCGGTTCTGAGGGCATTCGGATGTTCTGTTCGCTTTGCCAAACCATGTAGGTAGATTTCGATGCTACCAGTTCGACGGCGCGATCGGCTTCCAAGAGATATTTCAGAGTTCGCACGGCGTAAATCAGTCCTGATGCTCCGGTAACTCCTACAATTAGGGGATAGTTATTAGTCATTAGTTAATTGTTAATTGTTATTTGACTGTTGTTAGTAAGGAATGATAATTAAATAACTTGCATTTTATGTAGGTTGGGTTGAAGCATGAAACCCAACGCCACGCTTGATTGTTGGGTTTCATGCTTCAACCCAACCTACGAAAGTTATTTAATCCACGATCCTTAATTAGTTGACTGTTGTTAGTAATTAGTTAACGATATTACTGGTTATTTGTTACTGGTTATTTGCAGGAAATAACCAATAACTAATAACTAATGACCAATGACTAATAACTAATGACTATTCATCATCATCAAAAGCTTGACTGCCGCCACCAACTGCAACTAAATCAATTTGCTGGCGATAGTAGTCTACACTCTTGACTTGAACTTCTACCCGATCGCCCAAACGGTACTGATTACGGTTTTTGCGCCCCACCAAAGTTTGTTGGCGCGATCGATATTCATACCAATCATCCTTCAGCGAAGAAACGTGCACCAACCCTTCAACTCGCAGAATTTCACTCTCCGGTGGCCGCACTTCAATTTCCACAAAGAAACCGTAAGACTGAACACCTGTAATTAAACCCTGGAAAGTTTGCCCGGTGCGCTCTTTCATCAATCCCGTTTTCTTCAATCCCTGCAAATCGCTTTCAGCATCCTCAGCAACTCTTTCGCGTTCCGTCAAATGAACCACCAGCGATGCGAACTCCGTCTCAAATTCGTGGTGTAAATCTGGGGGGAGGACGTTCCAAGTAATTTGGCCGTGACAGGAAGAATGGCGCAGGTTGACTTTTTCCTTCGCCCGTGTTGTGCGGCTACTACGGCCTTGTTCCAACACTGTTTGCAACAATCGCAGCACCAGTAAATCTGCATAGCGGGACAGCGGTGAAGTGCAGCGCGTGTAACCATCTTGCAGCGCTAAACCGAAGTGTGGCTTAGGAGTTGTGCTGTAAACAGCGGGCTTCATGGTGTCTTCCAGCAGGTACGTGAGAACTCTCTCTGACTTCAATCCGGCAAACTGCTGGGTAAATCGCTGAAAGTCAAAAGGCAGAACTTCCTCTTCGTTTTCTAGATACAGTTCGCCTCCGAGGTTGTTGGAGAGTTTGATGAACTCTTGAATGTCGGCCGGATCTGGCATGGGTTGGACACGGTAAATTCCGGGGACTCCCAAGGCTTGCAGGTGGGTGGCTACGGCTTGGTTGGCTAGTACAACTAATTCAGATACGGCTGACTGGGCAGGGGGAGCGATCGCAAATGCTCCTAATTCCCCTTCGTCGTCGAAGTGAGAGTTGGCATCGGGCAGATTTAGTTCAAAAGCTCCACGCTTGAGTCGCACCTGTCTGACGGCGGCTGAGGCTGCGAAGACTTGATTCAGGAAAGGACAAATGGCGGAGGATAAAGGGTGAACTGTGGATGCCGATCCAGATTCGAGAATTGTTTCAGCTTCTGGATAGCTGAGTTGGCAGTCTACTTGAATGATGCTGGTTTGAATTTCGTATTCTACCAGTTCCCCTGATTCGTCTATGGTGAGGATGACGCTGAATGTTGGCCGTTCGACATCGGGAATCAGAGAGGAGCGATCGTCTAAGAGGATTTCTGGCAACACGGCGATGATTTTGTCTCCCAGATGGGGTGCGGTGCCTCGCTTGCGGGCTTCGCGGTCGATCGGGGTTTCTGGTTGCACATACTCGGCCGCGTCGGCGATGTGAATTCCGACTTGCCAACCTCCCGATTTGAGGGTTTCAATGGATAAAGCCCGTTCGACTGGTGGATCGGACAGGAATGAGGCTGGGTCAAATTCGTTTGGTATGGCGTCGGAGAAATCTTCCTCTGGGGTTTCTGGGACGTCATTGTCGTTGTTGGTTGTGCCTAGTTCATTTTTGGCAAAGGTAATTGTGAGGATATCCCGCAAATCTAGGCGTTTTTTGATATCGGTTTTTTTGAGTTTGCTGGGCAGATTTTCGGCTGCTTTGATGACGGAGGCTGGGAACGATCGCGGTAAGTCGTGTTTGCAGCATACGATATCGAGGTCGTCGGCGGCTTCGGCATCGGAACCGAGTACCTGCACTACTTTTCCGACTGGGCGATGGGTGCCGAGGGGATAGCGTTTGACTTCGACGTGGACTAAATGGTCGATCGCCTCTTGGAGATTTGTACCATTTGCCAGTAAGTCTAGTTCAAACAACAGGCGATCGTCCAGGGGAATTGCTCTGTAGCTGACGCGGCCGGTGGGGGTGGAAGTTTGCTTGACTCTGGCGAGTACCGAGGGGTTGGCGCGTTCGAGTATCAGCATAACTTCACCTTCGGGCGATCGGCGGCGACTACCTTCTTTGATGATTCTGACTAAAACTCGATCGCCATTCCAAGCTGTCGAGAGATGACTTTCCCGCACATAAACGTCTTCCGAGCCTTCAGCATCTTGAATTGCAAAGCAAAATCCTTTGCTCGAACAGCGCAGTTTTGCTTCTACCACATCGTCTTCTGTGACTCGGCGATATCGACCTTTGTCTTTGACTAAAATGCCAATTTTCTCTAGAGCTTCTAAGGCGATTTGAAGTTTGAGTTGACTGGTGACATCATTGCAATCGAGTTTTTTCTCTAATGCTTTGGGAGCCACTAATTTGTCTTCTGTAAAATTTGCCAACAGTGCAGCGATAGAAAATTCCATGTAGCGATTGATCCTCTTTTTTCCAGCAATTTAGTCTAATTTTGGCGAAATCTACCACGCCCTTTCCCGCCTTTGCAGTGCTTGCACCCCTAGATCGGGCGCGTTTTAGTAAGTTTAGACAAGCACAGCCGCCTAGTTTGAGCGTGGGGATTTTTTGTCAAATTCTCTCCCGGCATCAATGGCGACCAATTTTCTGCTGTCTGTCTTCAACTGACTTCTGACGGTGCAGAAAACTGTCTGTTACCCTTACTACTTTTGCTTAGTTGGTTTGTCATTTCCGATAGTAGGTAGAAATGACGCCCGGTGGCTGTTAGCTTAAACCGCAAGATGTGAGATGGTTGAGTGGCGTGAAAGGTTACGCAGATGATTCACCTTTAATTTATTGTATGTTGAATAGGTGATTTGCGAAAAATGTTTTCTCTGGTCTGTACTACACTTATCTTATAGGCTCCCTTTGGTTTCGGGGTCAAAAAATTATGTTTGCTCAATTTCGTGCTATTTATCCCACTGGACAGTTAATCTGTGAATTGCTGACTGTTCATCACGGTAAATTTGTGGTTCGCTCTCTGGTTCAGGTTGACGGCAAAACTCTCGCTACGGGTATGTCGGCTGCTGAGTCGATTGAGGAGGCTGAAGACCGTGCCCGGTTGCGTGCGATCGCCCTTCTCGGACTTGATGATGCTGCTAAACCTGCGATCGTCGCCCCTGTTTCTCCTTCTCCCGTGGCTGTTGTTCCCGTGGCTGTTCCCGTGGCTGTTCCCATGGCTGTTCCCGTGGTTGCTCCTGTTGTGGTTGCTCCTGTTGCCCCTGTTCCAGTTCCGGTAGCTACTCCCGCTCCCGTGGCTGCTCCTGTCTTAGAACTGCCTATCACCACTGACAATTTTGCCATATCACATCAGAGCAGTTTTGTCAATACTCAATCGCCATTAATCGAAGAGCCGATCGCACCAGCCCCAATACCAGAACCTTTGCCACCAATGGTCGATCGATCTGTGGCAGGATCTAGACAGGAATTCGACTCTGACGCTTGGCTTTCTTCCAGCTACGGCGCACCGATTCAGGAACCTTCCATACCAACGACTAGCCAAACTGAATTTTTACCCGTAGCAGCCGAAGTCAGGGAGTTGCAACCAATATCTGTTGGGATTCCCAGTGATGCGATCGAGGATATTTCTGAAACGATCGCCCAAATAGAGGCAATCCTCAAGCGCTTGAAATGGACTAAAAAACAAGAAAGTGACTGTCTGCAACAAAGTTACGGCAAAATGTCCCAGGGAATTCTGTCTGCGGCAGAGTTGATAGACTTCCTAGATTATGTCCAAATTTACAGCAAAACCACTGATGAAATTAAGCGTTTGAGTTGGAGTCCGAGTCAAGGAAAGGATTATCTCAAACAAGCTTACGGTAAAGAAGCACGGCACTTTTTGAGTAAAGAAGAATTGCTCGATTTCCTGCAATATCTCGAATCTTTGCCATCTGATAACTAAGCAGGGTGGATTCATTATCAAAAAAACGATGATGGGGAATCAGACCCACCCCTAGGGCGTGTTTTCAAACCCGGAGATCCCCCCTAGCCCCCCTTAATAAGGGGGGGACAAGATCACTCAAAGTCCCCCTTAATAAGGGGGATTTACGGGGATCTCCGGGTTTGATTGGAAAGTGTAATTTAGGCGACGGCCGCGATCGGGCGAATTGCAGAAGGACGGCGATCGATCACTTGATCCACCAAACCATATTCCTTAGCTTCCTCAGCCGACATAAAGAAATCCCGTTCGGTATCTTCTTCAATGCGCGAAAGCGGCTGGCCGGTATGATCTGCCAAAAATCCGTTCAGACGGCGTTTGTGGTACAAAATCTCCTTCGCCTGAATTTCAATATCCGTTGCTTGTCCCTGAGCACCACCGAGAGGTTGGTGGATCATAATCCGGGTGTGAGGCAGACTCATACGCTTGCCTTTAGCACCCGCACTCAACAGAAAAGCGCCCATGCTGGCTGCCAAACCGAGGCAAATGGTGCAAACATCGGGGCGGATGTGGTTCATGGTGTCAAAAATGCCCATACCTGCTGACACCGAACCCCCTGGGGAGTTGATATAGAGGTAAATATCTTTTTCTGGGTCTTCAGCGTCTAAAAATAGCAATTGGGCAACAATCAGGTTAGCCAAGTCTGAGTCTACCTGTTGGCCCAAGAAGACGATGCGATCGCGCAGAAGTCGCGAGTAAATGTCAAAGGCGCGTTCGCCACGACCGGATTGTTCTATAACTGTTGGGATCATTGACGGGGCCTGCCTATTTACGTCTCTATGTTTTAATTTTAGCGGGTGGGGCTGATTTGTAGTTACGGATTCCCGGCGGGCGATGGCGTTCCGCCCCGCAAGCTACGGCTTTTAGGTACAAAATCCTTAATTTGGCGTGGATTTCAGGTATTTGGGCGATCTTATTTTCTGGATTGAACGACTGCGATCGCTTGTTCACGTCTGACACTAGGGAAATGGTCGAGAAACTCGTCCACGGAATCACCTGCTTCAAGATAGTCAAATAGGGTTTTGATGGGGACGCGAGTACCAGTAAAGACAGGAGTTCCACCTAAAATGTCGGGGTCACTATGAAAGATACTAACTGCATATTCCAAAGAAAAGGCTGTTACATCAAGACAATCTTTTTCACTCCAGGTATCAGTTTGCTCGAAGGATTTGTTAGTTTCCATCGCTAAATCCCCACTGGAATTCCATCCCATGAATTTTTTCTATCAAATCTGAAACTTTCACCGATGAATCATCAGGTACTAAATCGCGATCGAGTATTTGTTGAGCAGTTGCCAAATCTTGACTGCCCATAGCATCACTGGTATGAAAGACGAGACAATTCACTTGACTCAGACGAGCCGACAACAATTGCAAAAGAGCCATCAGGATACGATTACCACCGTAAGCTCCGCATCCCCAAAAGCCTGTATGAATTATCAAACTTGGTGTTTGAGACGACTCTAACTGTGACTCAATTCGTGCTGCCGAAAATCCAGTGAATGCTGTTTTAAAAATGTATTCAATTTCGTTCATGTTATAACAACCATTCCCACCAGCAGGAGCTTCCATCGCAATGATGTTTGTGATTGTAGGTGGGTTGAGAGGTTGTGTTGCTTGTCGGATCGCATCTGCTGTCGCTCGTCCAAAGTTATTGCCATAAAGACCAAAAGGTCGCCCCTGTTCTGGATTGCGATCGGTAGAAATTGCACACCTCCGTTCAACTCCACGAATCAGAATTGGGGTGGGTTGTTGACTCTCCACTGTTAAAGGCTTAATCTTGGAATCTAGTAAAGCTTCTCGCAATGAACTGAGTGCTGGATGTTCAGCTACCTGCATTTCATCCTGAGCAAATAGCGAACCACCATAAGCACAAAAAAGATCGTAATGAGCGAAATTGAGATACCACTCCATCTGAGTGCTATCTGCCGATGGCTCGTATGCAAAATACTCCTTTCTCTCAGAAATATCGGTATGATGTTCCAGAGGAGAAAGATATTCTGGAAAAGGCATTGCGTACCATCGGGAAAATGCTAATTGACCCCGATGAGTGCATCCAGGTGGACAACAAATGTGATAAACTATCTGCTTATTAGGGTTGTAAAATTCTGGTGGATGAGAATTGATCAGAGCCTGGGTATCAAATGTCTGCCGACAGATCAAGCTATCTAAGAAGTCATTCATTGCTCTCTCCATTCTAATATTAAAAGACTTTTTGAATTGATAAATATGTTAACGGCAACAGCCTGTGGATGTCAACCTACCATGAGCTTTTAGAACCCCGACTTTTTAAAGAAGTTGCGGTTCTATGTATATTGTGTTTTGACTCA
The DNA here is from genome assembly GCF_021648855.1 of Tychonema litorale BBK16. Lineage (GTDB taxonomy): Bacteria > Cyanobacteriota > Cyanobacteriia > Cyanobacteriales > Microcoleaceae > Microcoleus. Next base: position 17,407 of record NZ_JAKJHX010000015.1, read on the forward strand.
AATTTTTATCTCCCAACCACGGCGGTACATCCCATACAAAATTAACCACCAAAATAACACCGTAGTCACCGCAAATGCTAGAGAACCATTCAGCGGCCCAGCCCACGGCAAAAACCAATTTTCGTAAATCCAAGTGTAGGTACTTGGAGGCTTTTCGCCACTACCAATATGAGTTTTTAACAGAATTCTGGCGACAATCCCGGAAGCAACAAACACGAAAATCGCATTCAATCCCATGATTTCAAATGGTCGTCCCCATTTCCAACCTCGCACTTCTATTGTTTCGTAGCAAACTGCTAGTAATAGTAAGGCCCAACCGGCGGTAAAAACGACATAGGAACTTGTCCAAAGTTGTTTGTTGATCGGAAAGATAAATCCCCACCAATGGCCGATGACCACGCAACTGAGGCCGCAGATTGCTAGGTTAATACTGGTGCGAGTTTTGATTGGCTGTACTCGCAACCATTCTCCGGTAAAGTAGCCGGCGAAAACTGTGACAACTGCGGGTAAGGTACTGAAAAGTCCTTCTGGATCGAAGGGGCCGCCTTTGTAGAGGTGTTGACTACCTAGAATTACGCGATCGACATATCCCCCAAAATTGCCCTCCGGTGTAAGTGCGCTTGTGCTGTACCCCCCTACAGCAAATATGGTTAAGGCGCTCCAATAGCCGAAAAGTAGGGCTAGGGCGAGGAGTTTTTGGTTGCGGGAGGAAAGGTTCAGAATCGCGATCGCACTAATCAAGTAAGCTAAGCCAATCCGCTGCAATACTCCCATAATGCGGATTTTACTGAAGTTTTCAATGGGGGCGCTGTTGAGAAGTACGTCAAGTGCGATCGAGGATGTATTTAGAAGTAAACCTAATATAAATAGAATGGCGGCGCGCCTCGCAACCCGCCAGTAGATATTTGTTTCTATTTTTGTAGTAGTTTGAATATATTTTGATAGGGAAAAAGACATCGCGCAGCCAACGATGAACAGAAAAAATGGGAAAACTAAATCAGTTGGGGTGCAACCATGCCATTCTGCGTGTTCTAGCACAGGATAAACCTGTTTCCAACTGCCGGGGTTGTTGACTAGGATCATTGAGGCGATCGCAATTCCACGAAAAACATCAAGGGATTTTAAGCGCATAACTTAGTCGGTTGGTAGTTGGCAGTTGGCATTAGAAATCTAAAATCTAAAATCTAAAATCTAAAATTCGCTAGATCTCTATCCCTTCCACAGTCATAATCAGTGCGTTTTTCATCAACATATCGCAGCGTTCTACATAAAAGATTGCTGCTTTGTCCTGTTTGTTGACTTGCAATACACGCAAAAACATTTGTTTTGCTTGCGCCAATTGCTGCTGATAGTGAAAAAAAATACCCTGTTCAAAATAAGTTTGGGTTTGTGTTTTTAGTTCGATCATGATATCGGAGTCGCCGTCGTAAATTTCAAATACAGCAACAGGGGTTTGTTTTCCTTTGACTTGAACGCGATCGAGAAATCGGCACTTATAATGTTGAGGGTCATCAATCCGGCAAAGAGTTTGGACGCTAGCCACAATACCAACTCCATAAAGCTTTGTCAATCCTTCCACGCGAGAGGCTAAATTGACGGCATCGGAAATCACCGTACTTTCCATTCGTTCCGCTTCGCCAATTGTACCTAACATTAAAGTTCCAGTATGCAAACCAATACCGATCGAAATAGGTTTATAGCCACTATTTTGTCTGTGCTTATTATAGATTTTAACTTGCTGCTGCATCTCGATTGCTGCTTTCACAGCATCTTCGGCACAGTTGGGAAACAAAGCCATAATGCCGTCGCCAATGTATTTATCTATAAAGCCATTATACTGTCGAATCACTGGTCCAACTCTACTCAAGTAAGAATTGATAAATTCAAAATTTTCTTGAGGAGACATACTTTCAGATAAACTTGTGAAGGAACGAATATCCGCAAACATAATCGTCATTTCTGCTTGTACAGCATCTCCCAGTCTGGCATCAACAATGCTTTCTCTTTTGAGGAACTTCAAAAATTCACGGGGTACAAAACGGGCTGACGCGGCGGCAATTTTTTCAATTTCGCTTTTGTTAGATTCGATTTGATTGAGGGAACTAAATGATCTTAGTGCTGTTACTACTGTGGTAAATAATTTTTTATTAGTCAGTTCGGTTTTGGTTTTGTAATCATTGATATCATAGCTAACAATGACGACATCTTCAGGCACTTGTCCCGGCTGTCCTGTACGCAAAATAATCCGGACTATCTTATTGTCTAAAATATCGCGAATATATTTAACTACTTCCAAACCTGCTTCTTCCGTTTCCATAACCACATCCAACAAAATCAATGCTATGTCATCGTTATTTTTGATAATTTCTTTGGCTTCCTTACCTGAGTAAGCGCTGAAGAATATGATTGACTTGTTTTCAAATATAAAATCTTTTAAGGCTAGTTTTGTAATAGTATGAATCTCAATCTCGTCGTCTACAATCAATACTTTCCAAGTGTCTTTTATTGGTTTTTCTTCCAGAGCTTCTTCTTCGATAAATATCAAGTCTTCGTCTTCAGCATCAATTTTTTTTTTACTAGCTTCTGACATTTTTAGTTCTCCTGGATATTATCTTATTGACGCTGACGTGATAACTAATTACAAATTTTAGCAGGAAATTTAATCAAAAATTTTGTGCCATGACCGAGTTGACTTTGGCATTTAATTGTGCCTTGGAGTTTTTGATTTACGAGATTGTAAATAATGTGCAATCCCAATCCAGTGCCGCCTTGACCTCTTTTGGTAGTAAAGAAAGGTTCAAAAATTTTACTGAGGTTTTCTGGGGTAATGCCTTTGCCATTATCGGCGTATTCAAATACTAACAGTTCGCCCTCTAGTTGAAAATCAAAGGTGATAACTCCTTCGTCGTGTTGATTGTAAGCGTGAATCAGGGAATTCATCACCAGATTTGTTACGATTTGAGAAAATACGCCAGGATAACTATCTAATACAATATTTTCATCGCAATTGACCTTTACTATTTGTTTGGTTTTTCTAAGTTTTACTGTTAAGGAAGTCAAAATTTCCTCTAGATAGTTTTTCAGATGAAAAGTTCGTTTTAACTCACTAGACTGATCGACTGCCACTTCTTTAAAACTATGTATCAAATCGGCTGCCCGCGTTAAATTAGCCAATATCATATTACTACTTTGGATCGTGATATCCAGAAAATTTTCTAACTGCGATCGTTTAATTTGACCATTGTTATAAATCTCAGAGAAATTTTTGACTTTTTCAGCTAGTAGCGAGGCGGCGGCGATGCCAATGCCGATCGGGGTATTGATTTCGTGAGCAACACCTGCAACCAGCCCTCCAAGGGCTGTCATTTTTTCTGATTCTACCAGTCTATTTTGGGTAGATTTGAGGTCTTCTAAGGTTTGGGACAGTTCGGAGGTACGTTGTTGTACTAATTCTTCTAGAGTCTGATTGAATTCCTGTAAAATTGCGTAAAATTGCGCGTTTTCATGATGCGGTGCTTTGGCTTTTGCACTCCAACGCTGATAGCAATAGCGCGATTCTGTTAAATATGTGTTGGCAATTTTTTCTCTTCCTATGGATAGGTAAAATGCTCCGGCTAATTCTGCTGCTAATGCTTGTTCGTGGATATGTCCGTTTTCTTGTGCTCCTTGAATTGCCCGATCGTAATATTCCATTGCTTCGATAATATTGCCTATTGATCGCGCTTGTTCTGCTGCTATTAAGTCGTGCTTATGTTGATAGTTCATGGGAGCAAAAGTGTTTTATTATGTAGTGTGTTTTGATTTTGATCGGCGGTTTGGGGCAATGGCGGGGAGATTACTCCTACAAAAAAGTATCGATAGATGCTCTGCAAAATTCCTAATCTACATTCTAGCCTTTAAAAAATTAGAAACTGCGCTTTACGATCGCACCAATGACAAAATAAACTGGTGTGTGGAAATCCAAAGCTAAAATCAAAAGACAATTATGCAGAATGTAATGGCATCAAATCGGGTTTCTGGTGGCGCGGAGATTAAACTACTGGTGGTGGATATCGACGGGACGATCGCAGGTAAATCCAATGAAATCCGAGAACCTGTGAAGCGGGCTATTTTGGCCGCCGAGTCGCGGGGGGTGAGGGTTGCTGTGGCTACTGGTAGAATGTATCGATCGGCTTTGCGCTTTCACCGAGATATTGGGTCAACTTTGCCACTGATTTCTTACCAAGGTGCGTGGATTCAAGATCCCGTTACTGATAAAATGCTGCGCCACCTGCCGCTGTCGAAACAAAGGGCTCTGGAACTGTTGGAGCATTTTCAAGAACCCCATTTACGATCGCTCCTTTCGGTGAATTTTTACATTAACGACCAACTTTATGTACCGGAAATTACTGCCGCTACTAGACTTTACGCCGAACGATCGGGCATTGAACCAATTGTGATTACAGACTTTCGGCGAGATATTCCGGGTGAACCGACGAAAGTCTTGGCTTTGTGCGAAAATGCGGCGGTTCTCGACGGTTTGCTGAGCACTATGCGAAAACGCTATACGCCTGCGGAGCTGTATTTAACTCGATCGGTTGCGACTTTTTTTGAAGCGACTCACCCTTTAGTTAATAAGGGAGTGGCGGTAAAGTATATAGCGGAGGAGTTGTTGGGGTTGCGGCCCCAGAATGTGATGGCGATCGGCGACAATTTCAATGATGTGGAAATGATTGCTTATGCGGGCGTGGGCGTGGCGATGGGTAATGCCCCCTCGGAGGTAAAGGCTGGTGCTAATTGGGTTGCGCCGGATGTGGAGGAAGATGGGGTGGTTGTTGCGATCGAAAAGTTTGTTTTGGGCGATCGATCGATTGAGTGACTCTTTTAAGAAATTAGGAGACGGCAGTGCCGTTTCCCTACAATCAATCTGGCGTAGACACGGCAGTGCCGTGTCCCTACAATTAATCTGGCGTAGACACGGCAGTGCCGTTTCCCTACAATCAATCTGGCGTAGACACGGCAGTGCCGTTTCCCTACAATCAATCTGGCGTAGAGAAACGGCAGTGCCGTCTCCTCCATTTCGGCGCAGCCCGGAATTGATATTACGGATTATTCGACTGCGAACCGTTGATTGTTTCATTGTAGGCAAGAGCTAGGTTGTTTTGAGTTTGAGCAAATTTTTCGCTTCCCGGTTCGCGATTATTTAAAACTATTTGATAACCAGTAATTGCAATTTGAATATTATTGGCTCTATTCCCACCGGGAAATTCCATAATATGAATACTCAAATTTTCAATTAGGGTGACAATTGAGTTAATTGTTTCTAGATTTTCGCCAGCAAGTAATTTCTGGGATATTTGTTGTAAAGTCTCGGCAAAACTGGTATTTAGGAGATGTTGCCGTTGTTCGAGCATGGGGTGAATTATTTTAATATCGCTATTATTAGCTTCTTCTGCTTGCAATAATTCTAGGAAAAAGTTTGCATACTCTTGGGAACTTTCACCTTGAGAATTAGTGCTATCTCCGCCATCGTTCATATCCATGAATTGCGCTAGCTGACTGGCCAGATTTCGGAGGAAATTAGCGCCATTTTCGCCTCCTTGTTCAGCCAATTTTGCTGCTACTTCGTCGCAAGTTTCCAGAAATCCGCGATCGAGTAATTCTGAGTGATCTTGTAATATCTGCGGTTCGTCTCCCTTGGGGCAATTCAGCAGGGTGTGAATTAATTGGAGATAGGCTGGGACGCGGTTTTCTTCCATTGTGGGGAGTTGTGAATAATACCAGGGTTTATTTTACCATGTTTGGTGGGTAGCCAGAAACCGGGTTTTTGCGAGAATATTTGTTACAGGCGAAGAGATGGGGAAAAACCCGGTTTCTTTGATTTTAACCGCAGATGGCTGATGAGGATATTTTATTTAATCAGTTCTTCTAGAGATGGAAACAGCAGTTTTTCAGCACTAATTTTTTCACAGTCGCAAGGTTCTTGAATTGCGGATATTGCTGATACGTTTCCTAGCAGCAATTGGATGCTTTCTATTAGTAATGGTAGAGTTAATAAAATTATTGATGTTGACACCAGCAAGCTAATTAAGCCGTCCGCCCAATTCCAGTGTAGCCACGCTACGGCGATCGCAGCTAAAATTACTCCAACCGATGAAAATATGTCGGCGACTGCGTGCAGAAAGGCGCTTTTGAGGTTCAAGTCGCCGTGACAGCAGGAATGCAAGCAGCAAGCGTTGATCGAGTTGATGCTTAAACCGACAATGGCGGTAATTAACATCGGGAGTCCTTCTACTTCGGGGGTTGGGGACTGCAAACGGGCGATCGACTCTGCTGCAATCCACAGCGCGATCGCCACTAAACTGATACTATTAACTAAGGCGGCAATGATTTCTGGGCGGGCAGGAATTGCCGATCGCCCGTTAGCACAATCCACCGATTTACTTTTTTCTAATGACGAGTACCAAGTAGCTGTCAAAGTTATCGCTAAAGCTGCTACATCTGACAAAACATGACCAGCATCTGCTAATAAAGACAAACTGTGAGAACTCGTGGCGGCGATTAACTCTGCGACAAAAAAGCTACTAAGCAATACTAAAGCTGTTTGCAAAAGTCGCACTTTGGCAATTTTGGGATTGGGATTGTCGCATTGTGCGAGATTCTTAGTGTTTTCAGAGTTAAAATTGTCCCTAACTGGAAATGTCATGCAGCAATCCTTACAGCTAAACTCGATTTTCAATTAAACATTAGATGACTCATTATACGCCAACTCCCGACCCGGAACCGCAAAAGCCGATCGCACATTCCCCCAATTCTGAAATCAACGCAAATATTTTAACAGGCGAATCTTTGGTTGATTTGCGGAAGTACGATCAATCAAAGTTCGATCGCGGAAGGCCCGGTTGGTTGATTTTGGTTTGGTGGTTGGTGCAGGCGATCGCCTTTCCCCTCACTCCACACCCTTTTAATGGCATCAGAAGCGGGTTGCTGCGGTTGTTTGGCGCGAAAATCGGTTTTGGGGTAATTATCCGCCCTACGGCTCGTTTTACCTATCCTTGGAAAGTTGAAATCGGCGATTATAGTTGGATCGGAGATGATGTTGTATTGTACAGTTTGGAGCGAATTGCGATCGGCAAACACTGCGTTATTTCTCAAAAAAGCTACCTCTGCACCGGCACTCACGACCCTCAAGACCCAGCCTTTGGGTTAATCACAGCATCTGTTATCATTAATAACGGCGTTTGGATTGCCGCCGACTGCTTCATTGGGCCTGGTGTTGCGATCGGTGCAAATGCCTTAATTGGAGCTCGCAGCAGCGTCTTTAAAAATATGCCGGCCGGCTTTGTGTGCACGGGAACTCCCTGTCGCCCGCGCTATCCGAGAGAAATCAACAACAGTTCGCAGTAATTGGTAATTAGTAATTGGCAAGGATTGGCCGTTAGTTATTATCAATAGCAACTAACTAATAAGTAATAACCCATAACTAATAACTGTGAATATCCTACCCGAAGAGTTATCGACACAAATATCGCAAATATTTACAACAACTTTATTTACAATAGGGGTAAATCCTGTATCACTCAGGTCACTTCTGGCACTGATTCTATCCTTCATGGCTGTGCTGATTGTATCACAAGCTTTTACTAATTTTCTTAAAAAAAGCTTGCTCGTCAGACTAGGAATCGACGAAGGAAACCGGGAAGCTATTGCAGTTATTTTACGCTATTTAATCGTAGCTTTTGGAGTAATATTTTCCATCCAAGAAATCGGCTTTAACCTCGCTTCTTTTGCAGTAGTGGCGGGGGGATTGGGAGTGGGAATTGGTTTCGGAATCCAGGATTTAACAACCAACTTTGTCAGCGGACTGACACTGCTTTTAGACAGACCTGTCAAAGTCGGAGACTTTGTGGAATTAGAAGGATTGATGGGAATAGTCAAAAAAATCTCGATTCGCTCGACGATCATCAAAACTAATGACGATTCTAGCGTCATAGTTCCCAACAGTAACATGATTAGCCACAAAATAGTTAACTGGAGTTACCAAAATCCGCTGCTTTGTCTACGACTTCCCATAGAAATAGCCGAGAATAGTGACCCGCTGTTAGTAACAGAAACTCTGTTAAGTATTGCTTACGCAGAAGCAGGAGTATTGTCTGAACCAAATCCGAAAGTATTCTTTGTGGAGTTTGGCGATGATTGCTTTAAATTTGAGCTTTTGGTGTGGACCGATCGACCAACGGATCGAGAAGTCATTAAAAGTTCTTTGAATTTTGCTATAGAGTACCATTTCCGTAAGCAGGGAATCAATTTTCCGTCCAATGAGAGAGATTTGTATTTGCGAAATCCCGAATTTCTGTTGTCACTGTTCGACAAAAAAGGAACTGTAACTAAGCCAGAAATGATCATTGAAAATAATCCAAAAATTCCGATTTTGAGCGAGGGGATAAAAAAGCCATCTTCCCTTAGCAATTTGCTGCGAGAGGTAAAATATTTTGAACATCTCACGGATCTAGAATTGCGACAATTGATTGAAGTTGGATACCGTCAGCGGCTGCGCCCACAAGAATTCTTGTTCCGAGAAAACGACGCAGGAGATGCTTTTTATATGATTCTTTCTGGTTCAGTGGAGGTTTTTGTCGAGGCAATTGATAAACACTTGAGAAATCTCGGTTCGGGTACTTTTTTTGGGGAACTTTCTTTGATGTTGGGAATCCCCAGAACTGCTTCGGTGAGAGCTTTGGAAGAAACTATTTTGTTTGCGATCAATAAAGAAGGTTTCCAAAAGGTTTTAACAGAACGACCTGATTTATATGAACAGATTATTCAAGAAATAGCTAAACATAAAGAAGAACTCAGCGAGAGACAACAGGAACTGCGAGAAATGCAACTGGTAGATGCGTCAGAAGATGATGAGAGTCCTGTTGAGTGGGTAAGGAAACGGCTGAAAAATCTATTTAGTGTTTGAATTTAAAATTAACCTAAATAAATATCGCACATCTGCTATTATTAATGGATAAAGTTAATCGTAATTGCTATGACGCGATTTATTCACGATCGCTTTGCCAAAGAATTCCTGGAAGAATTGCTGTCACCCATCGGCACGGTGAATGTCGGTCGCGATGTGACGAGCGAAGTCCGAGAAATCGATGTTTACTTCACTCCTGGCACCGCAATTCCCGAATACTCCGAAAATCTAGGATTGTTGGGGAAAATGGCTGGTACGACTGCAATTTTTGAACCATTTCGCAATCCGACAAGCGCCAGCGAAATTTGTAGCTGTTTGGGCAAGTTATTGGACGTGCGAGGCGAATTGGAGCGAAAATTTAGAAGAGAAAATACTCGCTATGATGACGCTCAGTTGCCCAAACTGTGGATTTTGACACCGACAGCATCGAGAGCATTGGTAGATAGCTTTAATGCGACACCAGACACCGGAAATTGGATGCAAGGAATCTATTTTTTGGGGGAATCTTTGCGATCGGCAATTGTAGTGATTCACCAGTTGCCAGAAACGCCAGAAACCCTGTGGTTGAGGATTTTGGGCAAGGGTAAAGTGCAGCAAAGGGCGATCGCCCAATTGAGCACTTTAGCAACAGACGATCCGTTGCGGATTATCGCGCTAGAATTATTGTATCGGTTACAGTCAAATCTAGTAACCGATATCCCACAGGAAATGGAGCCAGAAGAGCGGGAGTTAATTATGGCTATAGCACCACTTTTTCGAGAACAAATACAAGCCGCAGAGCAACGAGCTAGGGCAAAAGGGCTAGAACAAGGGCTAGAACAAGGGCTAGAACAAGGGCTAGAACGAGGGCTAGAACGAGGGCTAGAACGAGGGCTAGAACAAGGGCTAGAACAAGGGCTAGAACGAGGGCTAGAACGAGGGCTA
>NZ_JAKJHX010000015.1:27374-38224 GCF_021648855.1 Tychonema litorale BBK16
GAACGAGGCAGACAAGAACAACAGCGGTTAATATTAGAAAATTTTCTGCGAGTTCGATTTGGAGAATTAAGCCCGAAAATGACTGCTTTTCTGTCTCCAATATCCAAGTTATCTGCTGCTGAATTTACGGTTTTGTTACTGGCAATTTCGATGCTGACAGTCGATGAATTGGGGCGAGAAGAAGCGGTCAAGTTGTTAGCTGAAAGTGTGTTGAAAATGTCGGTTACTAACTTGGAGGATATTCTGCCCCAGGCTGTGACTAATTTATTGGCTTTGCCTGTGGCAGAATTGACATTGTTTGTGGAACAACTGCCGCAGCTATCGGATGCTGAATTGAGGGAAAGGTTAAGCAAAATCCCTGAATAAAAAACCGAAAACTCAGATACCCGATTTCTTGAAGAAGTCGGGTATCTAAAACACTAAGAATTTGATTCCGATCGCAAAATCAATTGCAGCAAGCCGTCGATCAGTCGATCGCGCTCCATTGGTATAATTTCTTTGCCGTGCATCATGTCCTGCGTTAACTGGAAATGTACCAAAGATCCAATAAAAATCCGTGCGGTTGCCTCTGGATCAGGCAATTGTAACTCCGGGTGAGATGCCAAATATGTAGTCAGTCGCTCAATCCCCGGTTTCGTTAAGTTTCTCACAAAAATCTGGGCTAGCTGGGGAAAACGCCCTGATTCAGCAATTACTAACCTCACAAAGGTGAGAAAATGAGGTTCCAGATTCCCGTGATCCAGTATAGTCGTGGCAACGAATCGTAGGGCGATCGCAGGTTCTGTACATTCTGTAACCGTCGCAAAATAAACGAATTTTTCTGCTGCTAGCCGTTGAATTACAGCAGCGAACAATCCCTCTTTATCTTGAAAGTAGCTGTAAATGGTGGCTTTGGACACTCCCCCCGTCTTCGCTATCTTGTCCATACTCGTCCCCGCATAGCCGTGGGTTAAAAATTCTTGCATCGCACCTTGCAGGATCTGTTCGGTTTTGTCGCCTGCTGTGGCGCTGTCTGGTTCGATCGCTTTAGTCCTTGCCATACCTTGTTTTTGTAATTTTTTACTTGGGGTCTTGACATTATTATACTAAACGGTTTAGTATTGAAACAGAACAGAACTAAACGGTTTAGTATTTTTTCTCAAAAAGAGGTATGTCATGGTACACCAATCAATAGCAGAAAACTTATCCTCAAATTCACCCTTAGTTAAGCAATTTCTCGTTGTGGCAGCACTCGCAACCCTCGCAGCGGGGGGAACTACAGGTTATACGATGTGGCGATCGCACCAACCCGATCCCAATGCAGTAGCAGCGGCGGCAGCAGTCACAGCATCCCAATTAACCACAGTGACAGCCTTGGGGCGACTGGAACCCAAAGGAGAAGTCATCAAAGTATCGGCTTCCGGTGCCGCGGAAGGAAACCGGATCGATCGCCTTTTGGTGAAAGAAGGAGACAGAGTAAAAACAGGCCAAGCGATCGCAATTTTAGATAGTCGCGATCGGCTCGAAGCCGCCCTAGACCAAGCTCAAGAACAAGTGCGCGTCGCCCAGGCAAATCTAGCAAAAGTCAAAGCTGGAGCCAAAAACGGCGAAATCCAAGCCCAGAAAGCCACAATTGGGCGCTTAGAAGCCGATCGCAGCAACGAAATCACAGCACAACAGGCGATCATTGCGCGCACAGAAGTCGATCGCAGCACCGAAATCACAGCGCAACAAGCCACAATTGCCCGCATCCGAGCCGAACAGCTTGGGGAAATTCAAACCCAAAAAGCCACAATTGCCCGTCTACAAGCCGAACTTCGCAACGCTAGCAGCGAAGATCAACGCTACTCGCAACTGTATCAAGAAGGAGCAATCTCTGCTTCCACCACCGACAGCAAAAAACTCGCCACCGAAACAGCGCAACAGCAACTCAACGAAGGAAAAGCGAAACTGAATCAAATTCAGCAATCTCGCCAACAACAGATTAACGAAGCCCAAGCCAAACTGAATCAAATTCAGCAATCTCGCCAACAACAAATTAACGAAGCCCAAGCCAAACTCAGCCAAACTCAGGAATCTGGACAACAGCAGATTAATGAAGCAGCAGCAAATCTCGATCGCATTTCCGAAGTGCGCCCCGTAGATGTGCAATCAGCCACCGCCGAAGTCAATTCCGCCGCTTCAGCCGCCAAACAAGCCAAAGCCAATCTAGCTCTAGCATACATCCGCGCACCCAGAGACGCGCAAGTCCTGAAAATTCACACATATCCAGGGGAAAAGGTGGAAAATGACGGCATTGTCGAACTTGGACAAACTCGCGAAATGCTGGCTATTGCTGAAATCTACCAAAGCGATGTGGACAAAGTACGCATTGGACAATCAGCCAAAATTACTAGCGATTCTTTCAAGGGCGAATTGCAGGGAAGTGTTGAACATATCGGCTTACAAGTGCAGCGACAAAACATTGTTAATACCGACCCTTCAGCAAATATTGACGCTCGAATTGTGGAAGTAAAAGTGCGTTTGGATGCTGTTTCCAGTCAGAAAGTAGCCGGATTGACTAATTTACAAGTCAAAGTTGCGATCGGAAGTAATTAAGCATCAAAAATTAAAGAGGAAATTATGCTTGGACTAATAAAACCACTACAACAGTTAAGGCGCAGAACATCCCTCGGATGGCTGCAACTCAGTCACGACAAAGGGCGCATGGCAGTAGCAGTAGCGGGAATTGCCTTTGCTGATGTTTTGATGTTCATGCAATTGGGCTTTCAAAATGCGCTTTTCAGCAGCAATACGCGCGTACACCAAAATTTGCAAACCGACATAGTTTTGATTCACCCGCAAGCCAGAAATTTAATTAATTTGTCTTCTTTTCCCAGGCGGCGATTATATCAGGCAATGAATGTACCAGGCGTGAAATCAGCCGAGCCACTTTACATCAAAATTGGCAACTGGAAAAATCCCGAAACTCGTCGCGAAACATCAATTATGGTAATCGGTTTCAATCCCGATCGCCCTGCATTTGCGCTGCCAGAAGTCAACCAAAATTTGAACTCGATTAAGTTGCCAGATACTGTATTATTTGACCGAGCTTCTAGAGGAAATTATCAAGGAGCGATCGCGCAAATCAATCAGGGAAAATCTGTCAAAACCGAGATCGATCGGCGCACAATTAACATCAGCGGTTTATTCACAATTGGAGCATCTTTCGCCGCCGACGGTATTTTGATGACCAGCGATCAAAATTACCTGCGCTTGTTTCCCAGACAAGACTCTGTAAGTGTTAATGCCGGATTAATTCAACTGCAACCCGGTGCTGACCCCGTGGAAGTTCAACAAGTTTTAAAAGCATATTTGCCGTCGGATGTCAAGGTACTGACCAAACAAGAATTTATCGAGTTCGAGAAAAATTATTGGGCTAATAATACTGCGATCGGCTTCATATTTAACTTAGGCGTAGCGATGGGTTTCGTAGTAGGAGTAATCATCGTTTACCAAGTTCTCTCAACCGATGTCAGCGACCACATGGCAGAATACGCTACTTTTAAAGCAATGGGCTACCGCAATATTTATTTGCTCGGCATTGTTTTTGAAGAAGCTATAATTCTTTCTGTTCTCGGTTTTTTACCTGGGGTAGGAGTTTCGATCGGACTCTATCATTTGACTCGCAATGCCACAAATTTACCCCTATACATGACCCTAATGCGGGCATTTGCAGTATTAATTTTGAACATGGTGATGTGCAGTATTTCAGGAACTATTGCCACTCGTAAACTGCAAGCAGCCGACCCAGCAGACATTTTTTGATTTGGTTTCGTAGATAACTCGGCGATTGAAATCACTTTCTGACTCTTCTCTTCGCGTTCTTCGCGTCTTCGCGGTTCGATAAAAAATATGAAATCCACTACCCTCAACCCCACAGCCAACAACCTACAGATTTCCGAGCCTGTAATTTCCATGCACAAACTTGACCACTACTTCGGTCAAGGTCAACTGCAAAAACAGGTACTTTTTGACATCAACTTAGAAATTAATGCAGGTGAAATTGTCCTGATGACTGGGCCTTCTGGTTCGGGAAAAACTACGCTTTTGACTTTAATTGGCGCACTGCGATCGGGTCAATCTGGAAGTCTCAAAATTCTCGGTCAAGAAATGTGCAATGCCAGTTCTGATAAATTAGTGAAAACGCGGCGCAAAATTGGTTATATTTTTCAGGCGCACAACTTGCATCGCAGTTTGAGTGCGCTACAAAATGTCCAAATGGGTTTGGAAGTTCACGGAAATTTGTCACGTTCCCAAATGCGCGATCGATCTACAAAAATGCTAGAATTAGTAGGATTGGAACAGCGGATTAATTATTATCCAGATGACTTGTCAGGGGGACAGAAACAAAGAGTTGCGATCGCACGTGCTTTGGTCAGTCAACCGCAAATTGTCTTAGCTGACGAACCAACAGCCGCGCTGGACAGCAAATCGGGCCGCGAAGTCGTGAATTTGATGCAGAAACTTGCCAAAGAGCAGGGCTGTACTATTCTGTTAGTTACCCACGACAATCGAATTTTGGATATTGCCGATCGCATTGTTCATATGGAAGATGGCAAATTAGCCTAAACAGTTGACAGTTGACAGTCCCAGATTTAGTCAAAAACCCGGTTTCTTTGGTCGGAGTCCATAAGCCCCGTTATCCTGCTATCATCAAATTAGTTAACAAAACTTTACATAACCATCGTGACGACACAACAGCTAGTATCAGCCAACAGCTTAGAAAAACTAATTTGGACTTGGCGCGATCGCAAAATTCAATATACTGTCCAAGGAACCGGCCGCCCTCTCATCTTAATTCACGGCTTCGGGGCTTCGATCGGACATTGGAGACAAAACATCCCCGCACTGGCTGCTGGCGGCTACCGAGTATTCGCCCTAGACTTGTTGGGATTTGGGGGTTCCGCTAAACCAGCCCTAGATTACACCCTCGAATTGTGGGAAGAATTACTCACAGATTTCTGGACGGAATTGGTACAGGAACCGGCTGTATTTGTCGGGAATTCGATCGGCGCTTTACTCAGTTTGATGGTAGTCGCCAACCATCCCGAAATATCCGCCGGCGCAGTCTTAATTAATTGTGCGGGCGGGCTCAACCACCGTCCCGAAGAACTGAATTTTCCCCTGGGATTAATTATGGGGACTTTTGCGAAATTAGTGCGATCGCCCATCGTTGGCCCATTTCTATTTAACAACATCCGCAAAAAACACCGCATCCGCAACACCCTGCGCCAAGTCTACGGGAACCGCGAAGCCATCACCGACGAACTCGTGGAACTCCTCCACGCCCCCTCCTGCGATCCGGGAGCTCAACAGGTGTTTGCGTCGATTCTGACGGCCCCAGCAGGCCCTCAACCGTCTGAATTGCTTCCCAAGGTCGATCGGCCATTATTGGTACTTTGGGGCGCTGATGACCCCTGGACACCGATCGCAGGTAGTAAAATTTATCAGGATTTGGTCGATGATGGGCGATCGGTCAAATTTGTGTCCATTCCCAAAACAGGCCACTGTCCCCACGACGAACGCCCCACTGAAGTCAATACTCTGATCTTGGACTGGATGACCGAATTAAATTAATCGGTTGTCCAAGTATCCCTCTCCTTTGCAGGGAGAGGTTTCAAGGCTTTGATTTCCCATCTCTGACGACTTGTAAAAAAAACTTTTGTAAAAAGTCTTGACAGGATTGGCTGAGTCGGTTAGAGTAATGGACGTGTGAGGAGCGAACCAGAAAAAACACCGAGACGAAACACGGCCAGTCGTCGGTGTTTTTTCTGTTGACACCCATTTTTTAAAGTTTTGAACTATCTTCTATAATTCCCATTCTGTAAGAGCTATGGTGGCGGGTAAAGCAGAATCTGTAATTTCACATCCAATAATCAGGTGAATAGTTAGAAGTGTTGAAACCCTCGATCGAGCTTTAATACAAGATCAGGATACATACCGCTGCTATCAGTCAACCAGATATCATTGCTATCGGTAGTAATTCCGACAATCGCGGCTCCATTTCCGATTTTTTCTACTAATAATTGAGCATGATCCATTGGAAGAAACAGCACTAACTCAAAGTCTTCCCCGCCGTACAATGCCCAATCTAAAGCTGTTTCAGTCGATACAAGTTCGCTGAAAATATGGGGAATTGGTATTTTTTGGCGATCGACTTTTGCGCCAACACCACTAGCCCGACAAATTTGAATAATCGCATCGGCTAAACCGTCGCTGCTGTCCATTCCTGCGATCGCAATTGGGGAATTCACCCCCCCCAGCTTGGGCGGGCACGGGGGCACCGCCCCTACAAGGGGCGAAGAATTCAAATCTTGCTTCCCCCCCTTAGCAAGGGGCGAAGAATTCAAATCTTGCTTCCCCCCCTTAGCAAGGGGGGGACTGAGGGGGGGTTCTATCGCACCTTCACAACCCAATATCTCCCAAAGCACCGGTAAAACATCCAGCCGCGGTTTAGGCTGCTGATGAGCGAGAATCAAAGAAGTTCGATCGCCTTTTGCCAGATTTTGCCCAAATTCAGGATTCAAAAGCAACTCCAATCCCGCGCGAGAAGCCCCGTGAACCCCCGTAGCCACAATCGCCCAGCCTGACCGCGCATTTGACCGACGAATGGTACGATCGCACTCAACCTCCCCAAAAGCCGTAATCGCCACAGTCACCACGGACGATCGCACAACATCCCCACCCGCGATCGGCGTATGATACTCTTGCAAACAAGCCGTCATCCCCCGATAAAACTCCTCCACCCACAGCACAGCCGTATCCGCCCTCACAGCCAGGGCTACAGTCACCGCCAGAGGTGTTGCTCCCATCGCAGCCAGATCCGACAAATTCGCGGCTGCGGCCCGCCATCCTGCGTCATAAGGGCTGGTAGTGCGATCGCTAAAATGCACTCCATCCACCAACATATCCGTCGTGATCGCCAGAGACTTGTGGGGATTTGTGAGGATGACAGCGCAATCATCACCCACTACTTCTGCGGGGCAGAATTTTTGCAATATTGTTAAAATGCCTTGTTCACCGATATCTTTAATCAGCATAATTTTGAATTAATTGCATAATTTTGTAGGGGCGAGTTTCACCAAAAATAATTGCCTAAAATCAATAATCTCATAAACCCGCCCTCGCCCTCTCTCTTTCCTAATCTCGTTTGAGTCTCACCATAAAAAAGCCATCCATTTGATTTCGGTGCGGCCAAACTTTCACCCATCCTTCCGGTGAAGACTCTACTGGTAAATCTATTATTGGCGGTTCGATTTGCCAGTGAGGATTGTTGGCTAAGAACGATCGAATAACTGTTTCATTTTCCAAGGGATGAATTGTGCAAGTTGCATAAACTAATACACCACCAGACTTGACAAATGTCGCTGCATTTGCTAACAATTCTGATTGTAATTGAGATTGTGCTTGAATATTTTCCGGTGTGTGGTGCCAGCGGGCGTCAGCGCGGCGGTGGAGGGTTCCAAGGCCGGAACAAGGTGCATCTAGTAAAACTCTGTCTGCTAGGTTGATAAACTCTGGAAACTGGCGACTATCTCCCGTATGAATCTGGATCGATCGCATCTGGAGTCTGTCTGCATTTTCTTTAAGTCTTTTGAGTCTATTTGCAGTTTTGTCGCAAGCATAAATCGTGCCTATATCCTGGATTAATTCAGCAATATGGGTAGTTTTTCCACCCGGTGCGGCACAGACATCAATGATAGTTTCCCCCGGTTGCGGATCGAGTAAATGGGTGACTAATTGAGCGCTGCTGTCTTGAATTGTCCACCAACCTTCGCTATATCCGGGGAGATTTTGAATTGCGCCACTACTGCCATTTAGTCTTAGGGCTTGGGGTAAGTGTGGGATGTGGCTAACGCTGATGTTTTGGGATTTAAAGGCGGTTTCAATTTGGTCGATCGTACTTTTTAACGGATTGATTCTGAGGTCAATTGTAGGAGATTGATTGAACCATTGACAGAGTTGTTCGGTTTCAGTTTCGCCCAGTTGTTCGAGCCACATTTCGACAATCCAATCGGGGAAACTGTGCAGAATTCCGAGGCGTTCGACTAGGTTTTCGGGTAATTTTAGGGGATTTAAACCCCCCCTAGCGGGGGGATTAGAGGTGGTTTTAGTCTCTGGTTGTTGTTCGGGATTTAAACCCCCCCTAGCCCCCCCTTCGTAAGGGGGGGGATTAGAGGTGGTTTTAGTCTCTGGTTGTTGTTCGGGATTTAAACCCCCCCTAGCCCCCCCTTCGTAAGGGGGGGGATTAGAGGTGGTTTTAGTCTCTGGTTGTTGTTCGAGATTTAAACCCCCCCTAGCCCCCCCTTGGTAAGGGGGGGGATTAGAGGTGGTTTTAGTCTCTGGTTGCTGAGGGGAATTAGGACTACTCTTAGCCCCCCCTTGGTAAGGGGGGGTTGGGGGGGTCAAACGAATATATTGCCGCAACAAACCATTCACAAAACTGCTGAGTCCTGAAAAGCCGTTTTCTTTTGCTAGTTGAACGGTGGTGTTGACGGCGGCGGATGGGGGAATATTGTTGAGATATTGGAGTTGATATAAGCCTAAATGCAATATTGTACGGAGTTCGGGCGGTTGTTGGGAGGATTTTTTGGTGGCGAGTTTGTCGATGATAAAGTCGATCGCGCGCATTCTCCTGACGCTACCATAGACTAATTCTGTGACTAAACGCCGATCGAGGTCAGTGAGTTCGGAATTGCGAAAAGTGCGATCGAGTGCGACATCTGCGAATGCACCGCGACGGTGGACTTCGCGGAGTGCGAGAAAGGCTATTTGGCGGGGATTTTGCATAGTATAAAATATGGCGGCCGAGAAACCGGGTTTTTTACGATAATACTTGGTTACAGCCCGCAAATTCGATAAAAACCCGGTTTCTGACTACTCGCTACAAAAGTCTCAAATGTCCTCTGGATTTATGCCCATTTCTCGGAGTTTTTCTGAAAGGCGATCGGCTTTTTGCTGTACCAACTCTTTCTCCTGTCTTTCTTGTTCCATTTGTCTTGACAACTCCACATAAGACAAAAACTTCAGTCCGTCGGGACGATAAATTTCTAAGTCTCCAGATGCAGTTTCAAAACGGATTTCCAAACGGGGACTTACCCAACCCTCAATTGATTCAATATAGTTGAGTCTTCCATCACTTCGCAGCCAACCTATTAACTCATTATCCTCTGGACTGTAGACATAATATTCTTCGACTCCATAATCCTCGTAGAACTTAAACAGCTTAAACATTGCTCCCATGCGGTTTCCGGGGGAGAGGATTTCAAAGACAACTTGCGGCGCAATATTATCTTCCAGCCACTGTTGGTAGGAACCTCTGTAACCTTTGGGTCTGCCAA
Source organism: Tychonema litorale BBK16 (assembly GCF_021648855.1). Lineage (GTDB taxonomy): Bacteria > Cyanobacteriota > Cyanobacteriia > Cyanobacteriales > Microcoleaceae > Microcoleus. Next base: position 36,737 of record NZ_JAKJHX010000015.1, read on the forward strand.
AGGCTACCATCGTATCAGGTGCTTGGCGAGTTTTGTTATCTCCTTCGACGGGATACCACAGCAAATCACCTGCTACAAAGACATTTTCGTTGTCTTTGAATAAGGCATCTATGCCGCCTTGAATGGTTACGATTAATTGGAACTGTTTGGTATTGTCAGACATGGGGTTTCCGTCGCTGTCTGGGTAGATGATTGCTGGCAAAGTTTGAGAGGGAATTGTTGCTGTCATGGGTATGACTCCATTGCTAGTAGCATCAATTTCTATTGTATATCTATTTCAACAAAACCCGCCTGCGCGGGCTGAATAAACCCGGCGGTTGAAACCGCGTCTACACAGACAAAACCCGCCTTCGCGGGTTGAATAAACCCGGCGGTTGAAACCGCGTCTACACAAACAAAACCCGCCTTCGCGGGTTGAATAAATCCGGCGGTTGAAACCGCGTCTACACAAACAAAACCCGCCTTCGCGGGTTGAATTTCCTTTCTTTCGTCCGCGTAGGCGGACATCGTTTGTGTAGCCGCGATTTCCAATCGCCGGGGCCTCAATCGTCACCGCAATTTCTAATCGCCTATTCTACTTTTCCTGACACCAATGGTTCTAATAAACTACGTTCTTCAATGGGAAGTTCTAGCAAAACTCGTCTGTCGCCCTTGGTTTCCTTATAGCGGACAGCGGCATTCAGCAGGCGGATGGGAATTTGGAATTGTTCGTAGTTGCGGGTTGGTTCTTGCCACAATTCTAACCAAGTGCGGGCGGCTTTGTCGCTGACCATTTCTGACATTAGCGCGGGGATGTTTCGCACAATTCCCTGTCCTAAGATTGAGAGATATTTGTGTTTTTCGTAAACTGCAATTAGGCTGGTTATGCGAGTTTGAGATATGGCTGGATCATTTGTGGTGAATAGGTTTCTGATAATTAAATGGGCATCTTCTGCATAAACTTTATCATCTGATTCAATGCGTTGGAATACGTCGTCTAAGGCGGTGATGCCTTCATCCCAACGATTTAATCCGAGAATGGCAATGGCGCGATTGAAGAAGACAGATGAATATTGATCTCCAAGTGCGATCGCCTTATCGCAAGATATTAAAGCTTCTTCATAAGATGTTAAGGCTTCATCATAGCGTTTAAGGTTATTGAGTAAATCGCCTCGCTTAACCCAAATCCAGTAAGAATTTGCATCAATTTCGAGCGCTTTATCGTAAGACGCTAAGGCTTCTTGATAGCGTTTGAGGTTGTAGAGTACATCGCCTCGATTAGCCCAAATCCAGTCAGAATTTGCATCAATTTCGAGCGCTTTATCGTAAGATATTAAAGCTTTATCATAGCATTTGAGGTTGTCTAGTACATCGCCTCGCTTAATCCAACCCCACTGATAATTGGCATCAAGTTCGATCGCGCGATCAAAAGATTCTAAAGCCTCATCATAGCGTTTGAGGTTGTCTAGTACATCGCCTCGCTTAATCCAACCCCACTGATAATTGGCA
>NZ_JAKJHX010000015.1:38324-38642 GCF_021648855.1 Tychonema litorale BBK16
TCAAGTTCGATCGCGCGATCGTAAGATACTAAGGCTTCATCATAGCGTTTGAGGTTGTCGAGTACATTACCTCGCTTAACCCAATCCCACTTATCATTGGGGTCAAGTTCGATCGCGCGATCGAAAGATACTAAGGCTTCATCATAGCGTTCGAGGTTGTTGAGTACATAGCCTCGCATCCACCAAGCAAACTGATAATTGGCATCAAGTTCGATCGCGCGATCGAAAGATACTAAGGCTTCATCATAACGTTCGAGGTTGTAGAGTACATTACCTCGATTAGCCCAAGCATACTGATAATTGGCATCAAGTTCGATC
>NZ_JAKJHX010000015.1:38742-62800 GCF_021648855.1 Tychonema litorale BBK16
GTACATTACCTCGATTAGCCCAAGCATACTGATAATTGGCATCAAGTTCGATCGCCCTATCGAAAGATACTAAGGCTTCATCATAGCGTTTGAGGTTGTCGAGTACATCGCCTCGCTTAACCCAATCCCATTTATCATTGGGGTCAAGTTCGATCGCCCGATCGAAGGATGCTAAGGCTTCATCATAGCGTTTGAGGTTGTTGAGTACACTGCCTCGATTAGCCCAAGCCCACTGATAATTGGCATCTAGTGCGATCGCGCGATCGTAAAATACTAAGGCTTCATCATAGCGTTTAAGGTCGTCTAGTACATCACCTTTATAAGCCCAAGCCCTCGCATAATTGGAGTCCACTTCAATAGCTTTATCTAAACATTTCAAAGCTTCATCGTGGCGTTTCAGCCTATTCAAACAATGTCCATTTTCCGACCAATCCCTTGCCTCACCGCGACTTCCTACCAATTTCTCCGCATAGGCTAAAGCCGAAACATCATCTTTATGTTCGCGACAATATTCAATTTCATCATAATAAGCCTTCAGGCGCGGATCTTCCTCATCTTTTGCCTCCAGCGCCCGCATATGATATTCTCGATCCATCACAGCATCAAGTGGAATCGGTTCCAAATTTCGCCGATACATAAAATGACATTCTTTCTCCGCAAAATCAACATCCGCCATCCTCAATCCCAATCGCTGCTGCAACTCTTCCCGCGTATACCAAACCCGAATAAAATCCACAATTAATCGAATCGGTTGATTGCGCTGCTTCTTTACCTCCAGACAAAAACGCATCAATGGTTCCCGCAATTCATACCACGATTCCCGTCCAATCTCTTCTTTTTTGACATAACCTTTTTCGGACAAATCTTTAAGTTGACTAGACACAGTTCGCTGGTCAATAAAACAGTATTTAGCAATTTCTTTGACTGGTGCTGCACCACCTCGATCGCACAAAAAATCAACTATCTTTCGTTGCTGATTTGAAATATACTTCATCCGATCCTGATAGTATGGCGTGAGGCTATCCAGCATTTCCATGAATGGTTCCACCAATTTATCGAGGGATTCAGGAGTCATCAGAAACGCCGAAAAAACAATATACACGCGAGGACTGCCACCAGAAAGGTAATGCACGACTTTTATGCGATCGCGCCCGGTAGGAGTTTGAATAAAAGATGCTAAATCGGTATTCCCTTCTAAGTTAGCAATGTGATTCAACAAATCTACAGCATCATCAACCTTAAACTCATTTAATGTATGTGAATAGAAGAAACCATAAAAAGGATTATCATAGAGTTTGACTCCATCAAACAAACTTTGTGATGTCGCCAAAATGGTCAAAAACGAATGATTTTGAATGTACGCCCTCAACTGCTTCTGCCCAAATTCTCCCAACCCGCTAAACACGTCCTCCAAATTTTCAACAATCAACAATAGCACCCGATTTCCCACAAATTCTGTCAGTAATTGTGCCGCTTGATATTCAGCTTGTTCCGGCGATAAATCGTAAAGCTTTTCAACCTCATCATGTAACTCAACTTGATATGCTGCGGGATATTCTTGAGCAATTGCCCTGAATATTCCCCGCAACAAATCCAAAAAAGATGCAATCCCCCATTCCTCCTCACGCAGCCACGAAATCAGCAATTTATCCTGCAAATCTTCCATCTTAGCAACGCGATGATATATCAGGGAAACCAAGTGCGTTTTGCCAATGCCGCGCGGCCCAATTAGTAGTTGAAAATACTTGTTATCTGTTGTGGCGCTATCCCGGATTTTATCTACTAAATAATTTGCTAGTGTGTGACGTTGTACTAGGATATCTTCCAGGGTTTCTGGTGCCATCAAGCTCGGAGTAAATCGGGAGATAAATGTATTTTTCATAGATTGATTCGGTTGGTTATTCTAACTGGTTCCTAGTAGGTTGGGTTGAGGCACGAAACCCAACACTAATTAATTGAATGTTGGGTTTCGTTCCTCAACCCAACCTACAGAATAAAAATTATTAGTCCGCGAAGGCGGACTTTGTTTGTGTAGTCGCGGTTTCAACCGCCGGATTAATTGGAAACGAAAAATCTCAACATCTCAAGGATTTCCAGTATTTTTGAATCAGCGGATAACGAAATTGAAATCCCAAATCACCCTTTTGAATATAATAATCCTTCTGCAAAAGACTTAACACTTTCCTGGCAATTTCCTTGTCTTGAGTTTCCGACTCCTGCTTGAGACGATTAAACAATTCATCAAATAACAAAGGCTGGTTTGCGACTGCCAAAATATCTAGTAAATTCCTGGCATAGGGACGCTGTTTCTCATCGTAATAACTATCGATGCGATCGGCATAATGTTCCATCCTCCAAGGATTCATCGGGTCATCCAAAGACTCAGCAATGATTGCTTTAATCGCTGGTATATCCCCTGTACCACCGCGCAATTTGAGTTTGACAATTAAATGGTGAATGTAAAAAGGAATATTACTTAATTCATCAGCTATTGCAACAGCAGTTCCTTGGATATCCGGTGTCACAATATTCTCGCCTTCCAGCAATTTTCGTGCTAAAATAGTTGCATCTTTAGTCGATAGTGGCGGCACATCTTGGGGGTACATATCATTAGTCGGGTCATTTGTATAACCGACTTTTCTCAGATCCGCAATTACATGATGCAAACCGATCGAACCTGTATAAACCATTCTGACACGAGGATACATCTGGCGGATCGATCGCAAAGTATCGAGTAATTCCATCGCCGCTTCGTCGCCGATGTTACGCAGCATATATGGGAGTTCATCCCAAAAGAAGATGAGTGTGCTGTCTTGATTTTCGACCAAATCTGCGATCGTTTCAATCAGCAATGCTTTCCAGTGAGGTGCGGCAATATCGGGTAATTTGAAACCGCTAAATTCTGCTCCTCCCAATTTGCTTAAAAATTCGTGAGTCTTCTTAGTGGTGCGATTCAAAGGTGTTAAATGTGCTTTAACATCCAAAAAGACTGTGTTGACAAATTCTATGGGCGATTTCACATCTTCCAAATCGCGATAAATCGGCAATTTATTTGCGGTAGCTTCCGATCGCATTTTCTTGATTACCGAAGTTTTACCCATCCGGCGCTCAGCACTCAACATCACACTTTGCTGCTCTAAAATCCCCCACAAATCAGCAATTAGGTTATCTCTACCCATGACTTCGGCTGAAGCAATTTCGCCCCCTGGATTCGCTTTCATATTCTTTCCTTAATTATATTTGTGCCATGTACTTCTTTTATTGTACGTCAACTTTGACGTATATCGGAAAAAAGGGAGAGAGATGGGGAGAAAGAGAGGCAGAACCTCTGGATCTGCTTCCCCAGGTAGATCCGGGAAACAATAAAAAATGATAAAAAATATAAAAAATATTCCTTAAGACTTGTTACAATACATAAAACTTAATATCTTCCCTCACACCGGATGACCTTTTTCAACGCCTCTGAACCTCTAATCCGCACCAAACAAGAACATCTCGACGTACAAGATCTCGAAGGCCTCTTGCGACTCCACTGGCAAATTGGAAATATTACTCCTTTCTCACGATTTTATACCCGCATTGACCAAACTTTTCTGCTTTGGGGTTTGGTGACAGCGGGTATTTTTTTTACGGCTCAGTTTTTCCCGCTGAGTTGGAGTTTTCAGGCGATTCTCTGGTCAACGTTGACTCTGATTGGCACTGCGGGAATGGCTGTTTTGACCTTGTTTTGGGTCAGAGTCGAGCGTGTTTGCTGGATTCTTTATGCTTGGGCGATTTTGATGATCACTGGTTTGGTGCTGACTGATTGCAGTATTTTTGCCGGTTGGGGAGGTTTGCTGCTGCACCTTTGCGACTTATGGTTGGGCTTAAGTGCGATCGGCTATTTTTGTACTGGATACGGTTTGCGATCGCGCACTTTTCTCATAATGGGACTAACTCATTTATTTAGCATACCTCTCTTAGCATTTGTTGCGCCTTGGCAGTATCTAACCACAGGCATAATTATGGCTAGTTGTTTAGTGTTATTGTCCGAATTACAGTGGGATATGCGCCCGCAGATTGAGAATAGCTTGCTGACTGAAGAACAGAAGGAATTTAACCGAATTCAACATGAACTGCGGAAACAACCGTAAGTCCAAATATACCAGGCGATTAGCAGTTCCTAACTATACAAATTTTCGTCTATTCCCAATGGAATAGAATCAAAAAAATGTAAAAAATTGTGTACGATCGCCAACTCCTGCAATAAATCGGACACAATAGAAAGATGCAGCGTTGATAAAAGATAAAATTCGGCCAGAACAAGGGTTTTGCTGTTTGATTTGTGTATCGCCAATCTTAGGAGAACGGTGTCTGAGAGGCGACTGGTGAACAATGCTGTACTAATCATGACGAAAGCTGATGGCGATCGACAGTAGCTATTGAAACTAAAAAAGTGGTGCAGGGTTTTTACCGTTTCCCCTGCTTTACAGTCTCTGAGGGGAGGCTAAACCCCCTACTAGAACAGTCCGAGGAGATTGCCACCAAATTCGATAGCCTGTCAGCCGATTTTTTGAGTTCACTAATCTGCTGTAAATCAATTTACCAATTCCCGATCCTGCCCAATCGGAAAGGTGACAGTAAAAATAGTGTTGCCATTTCCGCTTTCAACTTCAATTTTCCCCTCCAATTGTTCGACAAGTTTTTGGGCTAAAGCTAAACCCAAACCTGTGCCTCCTTGTTTCCAGGGATCGGCATTGGGAACGCGATAAAATTTCTCGAAAATTCGTGGCAATTCCTCAATAGGAATTTCCGATTCATTGCTGAGTGTAAATTGGATCTCTGAGTTTAAAACATTTCCTTTAACTTTTATTTCTTGTCTATTCTTTGCACCTGTACACTCGACCCTGAGAGCAATCTCACCGTCATTGGCAGTATATTTGCAGGCATTATTTAGCAGTTCTGCTAATATTCGTCCTAAACTAGCACGGTTGGAATTGATAGTGGGGAGTTTGGACACGAAATCGACTCGCAAATGCTGGTTGCGGTTGTGGGTGCGAGTGTAGAATGGTTCAATAATCGTAGGTAGCCAGATTTGTAAGTTTACTGGTTCGAGCTCGATCGCACAAGCTCCAGCTTCCAGTCGCTGCAAATCGAGCAAAGCATTAATTAGATCGGTTTCTCTAGTACATTCTGCTTCTAATATTTCTAAATAAACTTGACGGCGGTCAAGTGTCGGAGAAATTTTCAGCATATGAATCGCCATTTTCATATTAGCTAGAGGTGTCCGCAATTCGTGGGAAACTGTGCTGAGAAATTCATCTTTAATGACGTTTAACTGCTGGAGTTCGTGAACTTTTTGCTGCAATTCGGCGGTGCGTTCTTGAACTTGGCGTTCGAGGTCGGTGTTGAGGTTCTGCACCTGCTGGTAGAGTTGTGCTTGCTGAATCGCGATCGCAATTTGAGTTGCCAGTTGCAGTAGCAAATCGATTTCTGATGCCTGCCACTGTCGGGATTCCGAACATTGGTGGACGCACATCACCCCCCACAAATTGCTGTCTTGCAAAATTGGTACAATTAGATATGCTTTGATTTGTGCTTTCTGGAATCGCGCATATTTTTCGGGATTCAGATTAGCTTGGTCAATGTGGGGAACGGCATAAATTTGATCTTCCAGCACGGATTCACCTTCTTGCCACATAGTATTTGGAAAGATTTCTCCTAATATAGAAGACCACTTGGGGGCAACGGATTCTGCGACTACAATGCCGGAATTGCTCGACTCTAAATGCAGGATTGCTACTCGGTCTGCTTGCAAAACTTGGCGAACTTCATCGACGCTGGCGTGGAGAATTTCTTCGAGGTTTAGGGATTGGTGAATCCGCAAGGCAATCTGAGTCAAAAGCCGATCGCGCTGTACTTGTTCATGAAGTTTTGCCGTTCGTTCCCGCACCTGCTGTTCTAGCTTGGTATTGCGGCTTTCCAGCAGTTCCACTTTTTCGGCTTGGAGTTGATAAACGGAGTGCTGCAACTGTTTGACAACTCTGTACATTTCTGTCGGGTCAAGAACTCTCAGCAAGCTGGTTTGAGTAATAATTCCCAACAGTTCTCCCCGTCCCCCGCACACGACTAATCGCTGCACTTGTTGCTGCTGCATTTGTTTGTGGGCCTGCCACAGCGAATCGGCTGGTTTGATTAGTTTCAGCGGAGTGACCATGACTTGGGAAGCGAAGGTTTTCTCGAAATCTAGTTCGAGAAACTGCGCTTGTACAATGTCATATTCGGTGATTATGCCTAGGGGTTGCTGAAAAGAATAGTGAAAAATGGAGGTATGATCATGTGTGGGTTTCTCCATTGTTACTTCTTTGTTTTTTGTAATCACTACGGAACTGACTTGATGCTGTGAGATCAGTTCCGCTATTGTCAACAGCGAGGAGGTGTGGGGCGCTGTAATTGGCGTAGTCATCAATTCTGCGACTCGCCGCAATTTGAGAATGTTTGAGGGTTGCAAAACTTGGCGAATTCTTTCCCTAGTCAGGACTCCTACCAAGTGGCGAAATTGATTGACTATAGGCAAATATCGAATTCCATGCTGGCGAAATAAGGATAAAGCTGCGAACACGTCTTGGTCATCGGATTCTGTCAGGGAGACTGACACTGGGGACATCACTTCAGAAATCGGTATTTTGTGTAGGGCTACTTTTTTCTGAGTGCCTATTTTTCCAGAAGCGATCAGCCGAACTAGGTCAGCAGGAGTTAATATCCCGATTAATAGCCCTCGGCTGGGGTTTTCTGATAAATTTCCCGCGCCAATCATCTGCTGGTTATGCACCACTAGCACGCACCGGGCGCGCATTTTGTCGGCTGGGGGTAATTCGTGCATGACCCCGCGGTCTGAGGGTACAACTGTCTTGACTAACGGACAACTGTTTTGCAACTGACTCATCAGCGCGATCGCCACTACTAAGGAAGTATCCTGCCCAGCAGTTAGGGGGTAGCGGTCGATCGCTTGTTCTAATGCTGAGGAGTAAAAAGGCTGGTGGTACAACGGCATATATAGTAGATCGGTACGCCTATAATTAGTGAAAAAACAGACAGCCGACGGTCATTTATCAATAAGTATAATTTGTTTAAATAGAGAAGCTACAGACAATTATAAACAGGTTTTTGACTACTTATGGGCGATCGCCCATAGCACTTTTCAATCGGATGAAATACAGCCCTGTGGCTGTGGGGACACAGTATGGTAGGGGCACGTCCCTGCCGTGTCCCTACCGTACTTTGTACTTCACTCAACGGAGATACTATATAATCAAAACAAGAGAAATGTAAAGTTTTACTAAAAATTAATCCCTAATGACAAATTTAAGCTTACAGGAAATTGCAGCTAAGCTAGAAAGCGAAAATTCAGCCGATCGCATGGTAGCTTTGGCAAATTTGCGAAATGTGTCCGCAGAACAAGCAGTGCCTTTGATTAAAAAGGTTTTGAATGACAAAAGTTTGCAAGTGCGATCGATGGCTGTGTTTGCTCTTGGAGTCAAACCGACGGAAGAGTGCTATCCCATTCTAGTCAAATTGCTAGAAAATGACCCGGATTATGGGATTCGCGCTGATGCTGCTGGTGCTTTGGGCTATCTGGAAGATATCAGAGCTTTTGACGCTTTGGTACACGCTTTTTATGAAGATACGGAATGGTTGGTGCGCTTCAGTGCGGCGGTTTCTCTGGGAAATCTCAAAGATCCGCGAGCTCGTGATGTGTTGCTGAAAGCTCTCGAAAGTGAGCAAGTGGTGATTCAGCAGGCGGCGATTTCGGCTTTGGGAGAAATTAAGGCGATTGAGGCGATCGATCGCATTCTGAATTTTGCTCAGTCAGAAGATTGGCTAATCCGTCAAAGGCTAGCTGAAGCTTTGGGAAATCTGCCTAGCGCCAAAAGTATCTCTGCTTTGAAATACTTAGCAAAAGATGCTAATTCTCAAGTATCTGAGGCGGCAACAATTTCCCTCGATCGTTTATCGAAAACAGGGCAATAATAGATACCGATACTTTTTTCAAAAGCAACCGAGGACACGGCAATGCCGTTTCCCTACAATATTATTTTGGAGTAGGGAAACGGCATTGCCGTATCCTGATTTCAGGTAATATACAAATACTTTTGGAGCGATCTGATGTTAGCTTCTTAAAAATACTTAATTTTTCGGGAGAGGGAGTCAAATGCCATACAGTCAATTTAGCGTAGAACAAATTAAGACAAATTTTGGCATAACCTTGACGAGAACGGTTGACTTATTTGCCGACATTCCCGAAATAGAACCCAGCTCTTTTTTGAAAGAAACTTTGCAATTTAATCTGCCTTTAGCACTAGAGATCAATTCTGAGAAAGCTCGATCTGAGCTAATTGTCGCGCCAATATTAGTTGAGATCAAAAAACTGCTACCGGAACGGATGAGTTTATTTTCAGGTCGAGAATTCAATGTAGATGCTGCTAGGGGTTTGAGCGGTTATTGCGATTTTCTAATTAGCCGATCGCCCGAACAGCTAGTCATTGAATCCCCAGTGATCGCCTTGGTTGAAGCCAAAAATGACAACATTCAATCCGGCTTAGGACAGTGCATGGCAGAAACGATCGCAGCACAAATATTTAACCAGCGTCAAGAAAATGACATTCAGACAATTTATGGAGTTGTCACAACCGGGAGTATCTGGAAATTTTTCAAGTTGGAAGGAATTGCGATCGAGATTGATACGAGTGAGTATTTCATCAATAATGTTGGTAAAATTCTCGGTATCTTAATAAATTTTATAAAGTCTTGAGTTAAACCAGAATGTATTATTTAAGCTGCGATGGCAAATCGCAAGCTAAGATAGTTGTTGATATCCTTCATCTTACCAAGCCCAACCATGAATCAACTACCGAATCCGTTTAACTCAAATCCATCCAATCCCCTAGACCCCTTAAATCAAGACCCCGATCGGCTTGACGAGGCTAGTGGAGAATTGCCGAGGCGCTACCATCCAGAAACTAAAAAAACGCTGCAAAAATTCTTTATTATCCTGATAGTTGTCGGTGCAATTATTGGGGGAATTCTATCTATAGGTGTGATTTCGCTCATGCAAAAAGCAGGATTAACTAATGTTCCAGCTAGGGTAGAGAATTCTAAATAATTGATGCTTAAAAAATCTACAATTGCGCCGGATTTGGTAGCGCAGTCGCCAATTTCGGCAAAACAGATTGCTGCGGGCTTTCACGCTCTTTCTGACCCCCTGCGGATTCAGATTTTGGAGTTGCTGCGGGAACAGGAGTTGTGTGTTTGCGATTTGTGCGATCGGCTTGGAGTTCCTCAGTCTAAACTCTCTTTTCACCTCAAAACCTTGAAGGAAGCAGCTTTAGTCCGCAGTCGCCAAGAAGGTCGCTGGATCTACTACAGCCTGAATCTAGTTCAGTTTCTCGCCCTGGAACAGTACCTATCGGACTACCGCCGTTTTAGCCAGATTCTGCCGGCGCGATCGTGTTCCGATGCAGATTAACTTATCAATATTTCTTAATATGTTTATGCCCTATTAGTTTTTAACTAAACTTGACATATCAATTTTTTTTGATATAATTGAGTAGAACCAATAAATTCAGAGTAATGGATGCAAAAGCTGATAGGTTAGCGAATGCTGGGCTAAATTGCAGGCGAGAGGCGATCGCCGAATTTCTAGGTACATTTATTCTGGTTTTTGCAGGCACCGGCGCGGTGATGGTCAACAAAACTAGCGCTGGTTCCATAACTCATTTAGGCATTAGTTTTGTATTTGGTGCAGTAGTAACTGCAATGATTTATGCCCTAGGACACATCAGTGGTGCACACTTTAATCCAGCCGTAACTTTAGGGTTCTGGGCGAGCGGTTTTTTCCCAAAATACAAAGTTTTGCCTTACATCTTAGCGCAGTGTGCGGGGGCGATGGCAGCTTCTAAACTGCTGCTAATTACTTTAGGTGAAGTAGCAAATCTTGGTGCAACTGTTCCTCTCAATGGTAACTGGTTACAGTCTCTAATCCTAGAAACAGTATTGACTTTTATACTCATGTTTGTTATCCTCGGTTCAGGACTTGACAGACGTGCTCATATCGGTTTTGCAGGAATAGCAATTGGCTTAACTGTAGCACTAGAAGCTGCATTTATGGGTCCAATTACTGGGGCAAGTATGAATCCAGCACGCTCTCTCGGTCCAGCTTTAATTGGTGGCATTTGGGAACACCATTGGGTTTATTGGGTGGCTCCGATTTGGGGAGCACAATTAGCAGTCGCAGTTTATCGGGAACTGTCTAACGGATTTCGGGATTTTAATTGAAAGTAGCATGACAAGTTTTACGCACAAACCGAGAATTTTGTTTTTATACGGCTCTTTAAGGGAGCGTTCTTATAGCCGTTTATTGGCGGAAGAATCGGCTCGCATTATTGAGGATTTTGGTGCAGAAGTTAGGTTTTTTAATCCTCTAGAATTGCCGATTTACGGTAGCGTTCCTGATACGCATCCGAAGGTTCAAGAATTGCGGGAATTGAGTTTGTGGTCGGAGGGTCAAGTTTGGTCTAGTCCAGAAATGCACGGTAATATTACTGGTATTCTAAAAAATCAAATTGACTGGATTCCTTTGAGTATTGGGGCTGTCAGACCGACTCAAGGCCGCACTTTGGCGGTGATGCAAGTTAGCGGCGGTTCCCAGTCTTTTAATGCTGTGAATACTTTGAGGATTTTGGGCCGCTGGATGCGGATGTTTACGATTCCGAATCAGTCTTCTGTTGCTAAGGCTTATCAGGAGTTTAATGAGGATGGAACGATGAAGGATTCGGCTTATCGCGATCGCGCGATCGACGTTATGGAGGAATTGTACAAGTTTACTCTGCTGTTGCGGGAGGAAGTTGACCATTTGACCGATCGCCACAGCGAACGTAAGGAAACAGCGGCCAAGGAGGCGATCGCGATCGCAAATCGCGCCCTTGAAACATCTCACTAATAACCAACAACAAATCCCATGAAGAAAGTCATGTTTGTCTGCAAAAGAAACTCCTGCCGATCGCAAATGGCAGAAGGATTAGCTAAAACTATCGGAAGTGGCAAGATAGAAGTCACCAGTTCCGGGTTAGAATTAAGCAGAGTTCATCCAACAGCAATTCAAGTCATGTCGGAAATCGGCATTGATATCACCGATCAAACATCCAATGCTTTAAGCGAATTCAATGCAGAAGACTACGATGCGGTAATTTCTCTGTGCGGCTGCGGTGTCAATTTACCCGAAGCGTGGGTATTGCGAGAAGTCTTTCAAGATTGGCAACTCGACGATCCCGACGGACAACCCATCGAAACCTTTCACCGCGTGCGAGATGAAATTAAAGCACGAGTTGAGAAATTGGTTGATTCTCTCAAATAAGTAGAATTACCCGGCGATTGAAATCGCGACTACAGAAACAAAACCCGCCTGCGCGGGGCGGGTTGAAGAATTAAGAATTTCTCTTCAGTCTGCGGAGGCAGACTTTGGTTGTGTAGCAGGGGTTTATAAGAGATTGTTGACGAATTAAAAAAGGGTAATATCCCTCACAGATAAAATGTACATAGTGTAGGTTGGGTTGAGGCTTTGGGAAACCCAACTCTTTCAAAATAATGTGTTGGGTTTCGCTAACGCTCTACCCAACCTACAGAATCTATGACAGAAACACCGCGAGTGCTGCTTTCAAAGGTGAGGGGTGAAACCTTCTGTGAATTCGCCAACAGCCTCTTTATAACCGCCGACTTTGTATTTGTCACGAATAATTCAAATTAGTCACTGTCCCTTCCCCGGAATTAGTGCTAAATTATTAGAGGCGTTATACCATAACGCCTATAAATTCGTTGCGAAAACAGGCAAACCAAATTAGCATATGATTCAAACCGCACTCACGCCTTTCAAAAACAAACTCAACTCAGCTTTAACTAAAAAGCAAATTACAGTCTTACAAATCAATCTAGGGAAACGCTGCAACCTTGCTTGCAGTCACTGTCATGTAGAGGCTAGCCCAACACGAACAGAAGAACTTTCACCGGAAATTTGCGACCAATTAATTGAAATAATTCACAAATTTCCCCAGATTCAAACTGTTGACCTCACTGGCGGTGCACCCGAAATGCTTCATGGGTTTAAACCGCTGGCGGAAGCTGCTAGGGCGACAGGAAAAGAGGTGATTGTGCGATCGAACTTAACGATTTATTTTGAAAACGGGTTTGAAGATATCCCCGAATATTGCGCGAAGCACCAACTTAGGATTGTGGCATCTCTGCCCTGTTACCAAGCTGATAATGTTGACAAAATGCGTGGCAATGGTGTTTTTGATGCTTCAATTGTGGCGCTGCAAAAGCTAAATCAGCTAGGATATGGCAAAGATGCCAATCTAGTTCTGGATTTGGTGTATAATCCGCAAGTGCCAACTACAGATAAATTTAGTCTAACAGCAGAACAGGGCAAGTTACAGCGAGATTATCAGGTTTATTTAGCTGAACATTTTGGTATTTGTTTTAATCATTTATTCACGATTACTAATTTGCCAGTGGGGCGGACAAAGTTTCATTTGGAACACAAAAAACTCCATAGGCCTTATCTTGGGTTCTTGGAGGATAATTTTAATCCTGGTACTGTTGAACATTTAATGTGTCGCAATGAATTGTCGATCGACTATTTGGGCAATGTCTACGACTGCGATTTTAACCAAATGGAAAATTTACCTGCTAAAACTAGCACGGGTGAAACCATTACTGTTGCTAAATTGCTAGAATTTGATAGTTTAGATTTGATTCAAGATGTGCAAACTGCTGTTTATTGTTACGGCTGTACGGCTGGTTCAGGTTCTAGTTGCGGTGGTACTTTGATTTGAGAAGAAGGAAGAAGGAAGAAGGAAGAAGGAAGAATACCCTTTTATATTTCGGCACTTCGACTACGCTCAGTGTACAATGCCCGATGCCCGATGCCCAGTCCAGCGATGCCCATATTATTGAGAGTGGAGAGTTTAATTAATGAATGATTCCCGATCGCAAATCGATGAAAATCCGCCACCATCAAATAAGTGGAAGTTAATTTTTTTGCTGGTTTTAGTTGTGGCTTTGATTGTGGCGGCGAAGTTTTTTAATTTTCAAGGAATTTTGAAAAATGCGCTAGATTCGATCGCCCATCTCGGCCCTTGGGGTCCAGCAGCTTTTATTCTGATTTATATTGTGGCAACAGTTCTGTTTATTCCCGGTTCCTTGCTGACTCTGGGTTCTGGTGTTTTATTCGGAGTAGTTGGCGGTACAATTTGCGTTTCCATCGGCTCGGTTTTGGGTGCAACTTGCGCTTTTTTAGTCGGGCGATATTTAACTCGCGACTGGGTTTCCCAGCAGATACAAGGTAATGCAAAATTTCAAGCCATCGATGTAGCAGTAGCCTCAGAAGGATGGAAAATAGTCTTACTCACCAGGCTTTCTCCAATTTTCCCATTTAATTTGCTCAACTATGCTTTTGGGGTCACGCAGGTATCTCTAAGAGACTATTTTTTCGCATCTTGGCTCGGTATGATCCCCGGAACTGTAATGTATGTTTATATAGGTTCCTTGGCTGGGAGTTTGGCTGCACTGGGTTCCCAAGGGCGATCGCGCACCGCTGCTGAGTGGGCTTTTTACGGCATTGGGTTGGTAGCAACGATCGCCCTCACAGTTTATGTAACCAGTTTTGCGAAAAAAGCTTTAGACGAAAAAATTTCTTCTTGAGGATTAAGCACAAGTTATTGTTTTTGTCAATCCGCATTTTCCCGTAAATATAAATATATTTATATTTAGAAAAATCCGTAGTTTTTCTGTGTTATTTAAAATTATTTTGTTATACAAACGAGATAGCTCTTAAAGATATCGTAAAGCAACAGTTAATTATCAAATCTAAAATCTAAAATCTAGCGTCTTAAGAGAGAAAAATTAACGATGCAAAACTCAGCAAATCAAGCCTGCGCTGTGTCTGTAGAGCCACCAAAGCAAAGAAAAAAGCTGCGCCAGTTGTGGCAAAACATTGGCATCACCGCTCGATCGCGTTGGCAACAATTACACAGCCTTTGGGAACACAGACGCCATCGTCGCCACCTTCTGACACTGCTAATTTTGGGCAGCACTGTTTTAGTAAGTAGCACCACGGCTTGCATCAGCTATTTCGTAGTGCGCGGACTAATCCTGGACAATTTAAAACAAATAGCACTATTAAAACTAGAAAAAGGTAGCGACGAAATCGATAACTGGCTCAGCAGCCGCAAAGCAGAAATAGAAACTATTGCTTATTCTCCTACTATTCGTACTCTCAATTGGACATTAGTTGAACCAATTTTGCAAGGAGAAACATACAGGTTAACAGAATATTTTGTCCTGTCATTAGTTCAAGCCAATGGTTCAGTGCAGAACACTTTAGGTACTACCGCCAACAGCAAAGACCACAAATACTTTCAAAAGGCAATGGATGGACAAGTTAATGTTTCCGACCCACTCATTGGCAGCAGTACAAAGATTTCTACAATTATCATTGCAGCTCCAATTTGGGCATTGCCTCCCACTCCCAACAAAGTAATTGGAGTCATTTCAGGTAGCATTAAAGTAGACCGAGTAGCAAATGTGGCGAAAAGCTTGTACTACGGTTCAGACAGTTATGCTTTTGCGCTAAATTCAGAAGGAGTACCCATTGTACACCCCAACAATCACTTAACCGGAACTATCGACCAGCCAGCCCCAAGTTTTGTAAAATCACAAGACCCGGCACTAGCGGCAATTGCCCGCAAAATGACCGAGGGTCAAACCAATATTGAACTGGTAAAAATAGATCAAAAATGGGTTTATGTCGCCTATACACCCCTCAGGGAAGCTAACTGGTCGATGGCTTTGGTCATTCCTAGTCACAATATTGAATCACAACTACAAGCCTTAAATTTGTTGACATTCGTCGCTGGTGGACTGCTTTTCCCGACAATGTTAGCGGCAATTTGGGTAATTTATTGCTCCGAAAGAAATCGCGCTCAGGCTCAACGAGAAGCTATGCTTAACCGGATTTCTGGACGCATTCGGACTTCCCTTGAATTAGATAAAATTGTGCAAAGTACAGTCGAAGAAATAGTAAGTTTGCTACATCTAGAACAGGCTGCTTTTGGCTGGTATGACCCGCAACAGCAAATGTTACAAATTATGTGGGAATGTTCCAAGTCAGAAGAAGCCAAGCCAGTCAAACCTTTTGCTCCTTACTGTCTAAATAATTTGTCACTGCGAGTTGAACAATGCGAACCAATTATTCTGGATAGCGACAATTGGCTAGAACAAAAAAATCAACATTCTCAATTAAAAGCTAACAGTTATTTGGCTGTACCAGTATTGACTCAAAACCAGTCGCATGGTTATTTGATTTGCAGTCATGCTAGTCATTGGTTTTGGAGTAAAGGTGAAGTTCAACTGTTAAAAGCTGTGGCAGATCAACTCGCGATAGCTATTACTCAATCTCATCTTTATAGCCAAACTCAAGACCAAATAAAACTTCTCAATAGCACCTTAACTGAACTCAAAAAAACTCAAACTCATTTAGTACAAAGTGAAAAAATGTCATCCCTAGGTCAAATGGTTGCCGGGATAGCACACGAAATCAATAATCCCGTTAATTTCATTTTTGCTAATTTACCCTACACGACTAAATATACTAAAGACTTATTGGCATTGGTGAGTTTATACAAACAAGCTTTTCCAGAGATTCCGCCGGAAATTGAAGATTTTGCAGCGGAAATTGAGTTGGATTTTATTGAAGAAGACTTGCCTCAGATGTTGAGTTCTATGAAAATCGGAACTGAACGGATTCGGAATATAGTTCTTTCCTTACGCAACTTTTCTAGACTTGATGAATCTGATAAAAAACAGGCGGATATTCATGAAGGTATTGACAATACTTTGTTGCTGCTATCCAATCGGATTAAAAATGGCATTTATGTGGTCAAACACTATGGAGATTTACCATTGGTCGAGTGCTATCCTTCACAGCTAAATCAGGTATTTATGAACTTGTTGAGCAATGCGATTGATGCTTTGATGGAGAGCGAACGCTCGGATAAAATCATTACTATTTCTACGGCATTGTTTAGAGAAAAGAGTGCTAAATTTATCAAAGTGGCGATCGCAGATAATGGGCCTGGTATTCCTGATAGCATCAAAGACCAAATTTTTAACCCATTTTTTACGACCAAACCAGTTGGTAAAGGTACGGGTTTGGGGTTGGCTATTAGCTACAAAATTGTAGTTGATGGACATGGTGGTAGCATCAATATTTCTAAACCTCCACGGGGTGGGACGGAGTTTTCTGTACAAATTCCTTTTAATAAGGGGAAGGAAGAAGGAAGAAGGCCCAACGACTGCGTTTATCCTGAGCGGAGCGTCGCCCTGAGCCCTTCGACTACGCTCAGGATAAACGCAGTCGTTGGGTCGAAGGGTCGAAGGGCTCAGGGAACGCTTCAGGAAGAAGGAAGAAAAAAATAGCTTTGTTTCAAGCTATACACTCCAGAAGGTTCTACTAAATAAACCAGATTTGCTATGATAGCCACAAATGTAAACATAATACAAGGAGTTTTATGGCTGTTGGTAAGGATACGATTTTTGAACGCTTTTTGTCGCCCTTGATTCGGTTGGGGATAGACGAAGCAGCAATGGAACGATTCTACAAAAGTATTGATTGGGAACAAGCGGGCGATCGCCTCCGACAACCTGACTTAGTTTATCCTGAATATTATAGTAGTCAAAACTTTCACGGGGTTAAAGGTGGCTACCTCAACCCTAGTGCTGCGGTTTCCTACGATCCGATTACCCAATATGTTTTGCCTCCCCAAGAAACAATCGTCAGACAATGCTTGATTGATGCTGTACAGGTGAAACCACGCCGAATTATCGATTTGGGATGCGGGACTGGTTCGACTACGCTCATGCTCAAGCAAGCCTTTCCAGAAGCGGAAGTTGTGGGTCTTGACTTGTCGCCTTATATGTTAGTAGTAGCCGAAATTAAAGCTCAAAAAGCTGGATTGAACATTGAGTGGAGACATGGTAATGCCGAAAGTGTGGGTTTCCCAGATGCTAGCTTCGATTTAGTTGCTGCTTCTTTGCTGTTTCACGAGACTCCGCCGGCTGTATCGCGGGCAATTTTGCGAGAAAGTTTCCGATTGCTGGGGGTTGGGGGACAGGTGGTAATTTTGGATGGGAATCAGAAAACTTTGCGGCAAACTGAGTGGCTGACTGATATCTTTGAGGAGCCTTATATTAAGTCTTACGCGGCGGGTAGCATCGATGCTTGGATGGGGGCGGCTGGATTTGCTAAGGTACAAACTCAGGAACACTGGTGGGTACATCAGGTGACGCAGGGTGTGAAACCTCTTCCAGGTGAGGATTTGGAGCAGGTGCGGGTGGCTAGAGGGTGGAATTTGGTCGATCGCACTCCTGATTTTGGTGACGATTTACAAGGCTTTCCATCCCC
This sequence comes from Tychonema litorale BBK16, assembly GCF_021648855.1. Lineage (GTDB taxonomy): Bacteria > Cyanobacteriota > Cyanobacteriia > Cyanobacteriales > Microcoleaceae > Microcoleus. The sequence goes on from NZ_JAKJHX010000015.1 coordinate 56,237, forward strand.
TGCTTAATGTATGAATAGTTGACTGTTAACTGTTGGCTGTTAACTGTTGGCTGTTAACTGTTGGCTGTTAACTAACAACAACAAATAACCCTTCGACTACGCTCAGGGTACTGCCAATAACTAATAACTAATAACCAATTACCAATGACTCTAAAAGCTGTTTTATTTAATTTTAATGGTGTTATTATTAATGATGATGCGATTCATGAGCGAATAGTTGATGGATTGATGCTTGAGGAAAATCTTCAGCTCAAACGTGGGGAGTTTCGAGAGGTTTGTTTAGGAAAAAGCGATCGCACTTGTCTTGTTGAATTACTCAAACGCAGGGGACGCTTTCTCACTGAAGTTTATCTCGATCGCCTACTACTTCGCAAGTCTCAAGCTTATCAGGCTAAAATAGATACCCTGGAAACATTACCCATTTATCCCGATTTAGCAGATTTTATTGCTAAAATTCGGGCTGCGGGATTGAAAATGGCGGTAGTTAGCGGGGCGATGCGATCGGATATAGAATTGGTGTTAAATCTGAGTGGTTTGGCGCAATACTTTGAGTTGATTGTCACGGGAGATGATACGATGACGAGTAATCCAGCACCCGATCGCTATTTGTTAGCTGTGGAATTGATGAATCGCCAATATCCAGGCTGGAATCTGGAACCAGGAGAGTGTTTGGCGGTGGAAGATTCTTTTGCTGGGATTGAAGCGGCGAAACAAGCCGGGATTCAGGTATTGGGTGTGAGTCACACTTACCCGTTTCATATGATTCAGCGCCAAGCTAACTGGACGGTGGACTATTTTGCTGATTTGGAATTGGACAGGGTGGCAGAAATTTGTGCGATCGGGCCAATTGAATCAACATCCGAATAGACTGCACATTGCGATCGCTTACGTGTTATTGTATGTAACAGTGTGCGACAGAAAGGTTTTTAGATTCAGCAATCGCAAATCTAAAGTCCTCAATTCAGGATCAATCCGGGGAATTAGCTCAGTTGGTAGAGCGCTGCGATCGCACCGCAGAGGCCAGCGGTTCGAGCCCGCTATTTTCCATCAGTCAAAACTCTTAACCAGACAGATTGCGATCGAATTCAAAGCATAGTGCGATCTAAATCTGTTTGGTTAATGATACGTTTTGTATCTAAACAGACAACTATCTTCTAAGATGAGTCTTAACATTCAGTCCTGTATGTTATCATGCTCAAGCATGAAACTTATTTTTTGAGGAGTGAAAAAAATACAATGGCAAAGCGATTCGATCGGCGTAAATTTCTTTTATACAGTTCTGCGAGTATCACATCAAGCTTATTCCTGAAAGCTTGCCGAACTCCGACTCAAACACCAACTCCAGAAGCTTCTGCTTCTCCAACTTCAACAGCAGCATCACCAGCAGCAGGTGCAGGAAATACAATCAAAGTAGGCATTTTGCACTCATTGAGCGGCACAATGTCAATCAGCGAAAAAAGCGTCGTCGATGCCGAACAATTAGCAATCGAAGAAATCAATAAAGCTGGTGGCGTATTAGGAAAACAGATAGAAGCAATCGTCGAAGATGGCAACTCTGACTGGCCAACTTTTGCCGAAAAAGCCAAGAAATTGATCGACCAAGATAAAGTCGTAACTGTTTTTGGTTGCTGGACTTCCGCAAGTCGGAAAGCAGTATTGCCAGTATTTGAAACAAAAAATCATATGCTCTGGTATCCCGTACAATACGAGGGTCAAGAGTGTTCAAAAAACATCTTTTACACCGGGGCTGCACCGAACCAGCAAATCGAGCCAGCAGTTGACTGGCTACTAGAAAATAAAGGTAAAAAATTCTTCTTAATCGGCTCAGACTACGTGTTTCCCCGCACAGCAAATACTATCATCAAGGCACAACTAGCGGCCAAAGGTGGCGAAGTAGTCGGGGAAGACTATATTCCTTTAGGCGGTACAGAAGTAACGCAAATTATTAGCAAAATCAAAGCGGCTTTGCCAGACGGCGGAGTCATCTTTAATTCCCTCAACGGTGATAGTAATGTAGCATTTTTCAAACAGTTGCAAGGCGCAGGTTTAGGGCCCGACAAGTATCCGTCGATGTCTGTCAGTATTGCTGAGGAAGAAGTAAAGGCGATCGGTGTAGAATATCTGAAAGGTCACTATGCTGCTTGGAATTATTTCATGACTGTGGAATCTCCAGCAAATACAAAATTTGTCGAAGCTTTCAAGGCCAAATACGGCAAAGATAGAGTGACTAACGACCCGATGGAAGCTGCTTATATCATGGTTTACCTGTGGAAACAAGCCGTTGAAAAAGCCGCAACCGCTGATGATTTAGACAAAGTTCGGGCCGCAGCTTTGGGTCAGACATTTGACGCACCGGGGGGTAAAGTTACGATGGAAAATAACCATCATATATCTAAATTTGTGCGGTTGGGTGAAGTTAGAGAAGACGGTTTGTTCAAGATAGTTTTTGCTACTCCAGAAGCGGTCAATCCACTACCTTGGAATCAGTTTGTACTTGAAACTAAGGGCTTTTCTTGCGATTGGTCAGACCCTGCAAAAGGTGGCAAATTCAAAGCTTGATAAGCGAGGTTGGACACGGCACTGCCGTGTCCTGATGGTTATCAATTAAGAGGAAAACAAGTGGCGATACTTGATGGTTTATTTAACGGGATTAGCATCGGTGCTGTGTTGCTAATTGCCGCCCTAGGATTAGCGATTATTTTCGGGCTGATGGGCGTGATTAATATGGCTCATGGCGAGTTGATGATGTTGGGCGCTTACACAACTTTTGTAGTGCAAAATGTCTTCAAAGGTATCGGAGGATTTGCTTTTGAAACCTATATTTTATTTGCTATACCTGCTGCTTTTTTAGTAGCAGCATTAGTAGGATTAATTCTCGAACGTGGTGTGATTCGCTATCTTTACGGACGCCCGCTAGAAACTCTGTTGGCAACTTGGGGCGTTAGTTTAATTTTACAGCAGTTTGTTCGCAGTGTCAGTTGGGTTTTGGTGACAGGAATTGTGATATTTTGCTTGCTCTTTTTTGGCGGTTTGCAAGTTTTGAAACGTCGCCCAGATTTTGAGCAGGTTCGCAAGGGAATTATGGCGATACTTTTGCCTCTTTCTGTGGCTATTGCTTGGGCGGTAAGCGCATTTTTAGGCGAAACTTATAAGCTTGGAGTTACTAAGCCTTGGTTTGGCGCTCAAAATGTGGATGTGACAGCACCAGCATGGCTACGAGGTGGCATACCCCTGGGAACTTTTCAGTTGCCCTACGCGCGACTTTTTATTATTGTATTAACAGCGATTTGTTTGGCTGGAATTTATGTGTTTTTGCAGAAGTCTGTGTGGGGACTTCGGATTCGTTCTGTGACGCAAAATCGCAGCATGAGTGCTTGTTTGGGCATTCCTACGGAACAAGTAGATGCGCTGACTTTTGCTTTGGGTTCGGGGTTGGCTGGTGTGGCTGGATGCGCGATTAGTTTGCTCGGTTCTGTTGGGCCAAATACGGGGCAAAATTATATAGTCGATACTTTTATGGTTGTGGTTGTGGGTGGTGTTGGTAAAATAATGGGGACTGTAGTTGCTGCGATCGCGATCGGTACTGCAAATTACCTGATCGGTTCAGGAACCATAGCAACAATGTTGACTCCTGTCAAGCCTTTAGCTGATTTTTTCACTTTTTTCGCCACAACTAGCATGGCAAAAGTCATGGTGTTTGCCTTAATTATGGCTTTTCTACAAGTGCGCCCTGGAGGGATTTTTCCGCAAAAAGGACGCACGGTGGAAAATTAAAATTTATTAACTAAGATTTTACTAACCATGAATAATTTCACTCAAAAGGCATGGATAAAAGAAGCGGCGATTGTAGGCGCGATCGCACTTATACTCATATTACTCGTCCCAGGCATACTTCCCGACGTTCGCCTCAACCAACTAGGACGATTTCTAGCCCTAGCCATTGCAGCCCTCGGCATTGACCTAATTTGGGGATACACAGGCTTACTCAGTTTAGGGCATGGGGTGTTTTTTGCGATCGGTGGCTATGCCTTAGCCATGCACCTCAAACTCCAAATCCCCCCAACATCCAGCAGTCAACTACCCGAATTCATGAACCTCTACGGAGTCACCGAACTCCCCTGGTTTTGGCAACCATTTAATTCATTTCCCTTCTCAGCATTCGCAGTAATTCTTATCCCCGGCTTACTCGGCGCAATCCTAGGTTACTTAGTATTCCGCAATCGAATTCGAGGCGTTTACTTTTCCATTCTTACCCAAGCAGCAACCATAGTATTTTTCAACTTCTTCAACGGCCAACAAAAACTAATTAACGGTACCAACGGACTCACCGACTTCAAAACCCTGTTTGGAGCCAGTATAAACGACCGAGATACTCAATACATATTCTACATTCTCACCATACTATTTCTCGCAGCAACATACGCCCTTTGTCGATGGCTAACCAGCGGGCGTTTCGGCCGCCTACTAATCGCCATTCGCGACGACGAAATCCGCCTGCGTTTCTCCGGTTACAATCCCACAGGATTCAAAGTTTTAGTATTTGCAATTTCTGCGGGAATGGCAGGAATTGCAGGCGCTTTATATACCGTACAAACCGGAATTATTTCACCCAAAGCAATGGATATTGCCTTTTCAATTGAAATGGTAATCTGGGTAGCAGTAGGAGGTCGCGCCACATTATCTGGAGCAATATTAGGTGCACTTCTGGTCAACTTTGGCAAAAGTTTCTTGAGCGAACAATTCCCCGAAGTTTGGCTATTTTTTCAAGGTGCGCTATTCTTAATAGTAGTCACAGTCCTGCCCGATGGCTTAGTTGGATGGCTCCAGCAGCAAGGCTTTGACCAAATCCGCAGCTTATTCAGAAAACCCAAGTACGTGTCTACTTACCCCAGCCTCGAACAAGACCCCGAAGTGATCCATGAAAAAGGAGAACTCGAACCATGATTGTGTTAAAGTTTATCTAAAATTTGAGGTAAAATATGGCAGATATTATTGAGTACAAAATCTACGGCGACGACTTGCAACTAATTGAGATTGAACTCGACCCCAAAGAAGGAGTCAGGGCCGAAGCTGGAACCATGACATACATGGAAGGCGGCATCGAAATGCAAACTACAACAGGCGGTTTATTTCAAGGTTTCAAACGGATGTTTACCGGGGCTGGATTCTTCATCACCACCTTTATAAACAACGGAAATCGCAAAGCCCGCGTCGCCTTTGCAGCACCCTATCCCGGCAAAGTAATTCCCCTCGATTTAGGTAAGCTAGGTGGCAAGTTTTTGTGTCAAAAAGACTCATTTCTCTGCGCGGCTAACGGCATTGAAATTGAGGTAGCATTTACCAAACGACTCGGTGCCGGTTTCTTTGGTGGAGAAGGCTTTATTTTGCAAAGATTGCAAGGTGATGGACTCGCTTTTGTCCACGCCGGAGGAACCATCGTTGAGAAAAATTTGGGAGTAGGTGAAGTATTGCGAGTAGACACTGGTTGTCTGGTAGCTTTTGCCGCCACAGTTGACTACGATATTCAATTTATCGGTGGGTTTAAAAATGCTTTATTTGGAGGCGAAGGTTTGTTTTTGGCAAAGATGACTGGGCCTGGTAAAGTTTATATTCAAAGTCTGCCACTCTCGAAATTAGCTGAACGTATCTTAGCATCAGCTCCAGCTCCTGTTTCGAGCAGTTCTAGTAGTTTTACCTTAGAGTAAATTACCAGCAGAAAGTAACTGGTGTCGGTTGTTGTCCATTAGTGAGTTGATTGGTAATTATGAATGAAAAAGTATTAGAAATTGAAAATTTGACGGTTAGTTTTGATGGTTTTAAAGCCATCAACGGTTTGACATTTAGCATGAATGCGGGAGAATTGCGGGTAGTAATTGGGCCCAATGGCGCGGGAAAAACCACTTTTCTTGATGCGATTACTGGGAAGGTACAACCGACGGAAGGACGGGTACTTTTTAAAGGTCGGAATTTGCGTGGTTTATCGGAAGATAGGATTTCGCGTTTGGGAATTGGCCGCAAGTTTCAGACTCCACGAGTTTTCCTCAACTTAACGCCCCGCGAAAATTTAGATTTGTCTTGTAACAATAATAAAAATGTATTTCCAACTCTGTTTAAGCCTGCTGCTGTCGCTGAAAAACGCACGGTTTCTGGTTTGTTAGAAACTATTGGTTTAGTGAACAAAGCTGATGTTTCGGCTGGTTTACTTTCTCACGGGGAAAAGCAGTGGTTGGAGATTGGGATGCTGGTGGCGCAATCTCCTGATTTGTTGTTGGTAGATGAACCTGTGGCGGGTTTGACGGATGAGGAAACGGTGTTAACTGGGGATTTGCTAATTTCGTTGGCCCAAAGTCATTCTGTGTTGGTGATTGAACATGATATGGAGTTTGTGCGGCAAATTGCTCAACAGGTTACGGTGTTACATCAGGGTGCAGTTTTGTGCGAGGGAACTATGGATGAGGTGCAAAATGACGATCGCGTAATTGAAGTATATTTAGGAAAACCAGAAAACTAAGAAGTCATTAGTCATTAGTCATTAGTCATTAGTCATTAGTCATTAGTCATTAG
>NZ_JAKJHX010000016.1:0-5425 GCF_021648855.1 Tychonema litorale BBK16
GGAGTTTGAATCCAACTGCCATTAGCATCATACCAGCGCAGCCACGATCGCTCCAGACCTTCAAAAGCACCTTGCCAAATGCCTAGACCTAATTGAATTTCCGTCATCCAAATCCGTGGTTCTGCTAAGATTAACTCTTCATAGCGATCGCCCGTTAAGACAAAAGCCCGCAGATTATTAGTTGCTCCATCAAACACAATATAGTAAGGAACCCTAAGAATTTGTTCGTAAACTTGCCATTTAGTTGGAGGTTGACCAAGCCCTCTCACTGTTTGTCCTAAATCTTCATTTTCCGTTCCTGGTGACACCAGTTCCACCACCACAAAAGGACTGACTTCCTCTTGCCAAATAACGTAAGATTTCCGCAATTCTTGCTTTTGGTAAAGCCTGTCAACTCCAATCACACCAAACCAATCAGGTCTTTTGTACCATTGAGTGTGGTGGACATCAAAATATAAATTTAAGTCGCTGGCAACAAATACCTGATCGATCGGATAATTGGATGGAATAAAAGTATATTCTAGGCAACGAGATTGCCAAAGATGATATAAATCGGGCAAACCAGAATCCTCCGGGTGTTCGCTCTTGAGATCGTACATCGTTGGGAGTACATTTTTCGGAATTGGGGACTGTTCGGTTTGATACATGGTTGCTCATCTCCTAGCTGGTGGTAGAAAAGACGCGGATTCACGCTGGATCGACAAGTCTCAACTTTTTTTCGGATTAACCTTAGATTAGCCGATCGCTATCTAGGAACGCAAAATCCTGTTTTCCCTAGATAGCCTAGAATTGATTTGTGGGTATTCTAATAACAGGAGGCAAAGAAAGACATTTTCAACGGTTATCCAACTAAAAACTGACTCTAAACGAATCAATCCCCAAAATCTAGGAATCCTGTAAGTTTAACCTATGAACCTAAAGCAATTCTACAAACGCGGCCTATACAGCGCCAAAAAAGGAAACTATGAAGCGGCACTAGGCGACTTTGAGCAAATATTGCAACTAAACCCAGCGGATGCCAAAGCCTATAACAATCGAGGTTTGGTCTACTATTACATGAAAGACTACGAAAAAGCAATTGCAGACCTCAGCCAAGCATTAGATATCAATCCTAACTTGTTTGAGGCATACTTGAATCGAGGCAATGCTTGGCGACATCTTGGAGAACACGAAAAAGCTATTGAAGATCTCAACTGTGCTTTAGCAAATAATCCTGAAAGCCACGCTATCTACAATAATCGTGGGCTGGTACTTGCTAATTTAGGACATTACGAAGAAGCAATTAAAGATTACAATCGAGCACTATCGATCAATTCCCAAAATTATAAAACCTATTACAACCGGGGACGGGCTTACTACCTTTTAGGCAACAAGGAGGCAGCAATTGAGAATTTTAACGAGACGCTACGGTTGAATCCTAAATATATCAAAGCTTACATCAATCGTGGCCTCTCGCATCATCAATTAGGAGACAATCCGGCTGCGATCGCAGATTACAACACTGCACTCGGTATCGATCCTAAAAATGTCTATGCCTACTATAACCGAGGTTGTGTTCGTTATAAGCTAAAACAGATGAAGCTTGCCATTGAAGACTTTGACAAAGCAGTGGAAATCGATCCGAGCTATGTGAAAGCTTATCTCAACCGGGGTTTAGCTCTGTATAAGCTTGGAGATGTTATGACAGCAAACAAGGATTTTTACCACGTAATGTGCATTAATGCTGAAGCTTATTCATACTATCAAGCACAGCGCTGCACCCCTGATATAAATTCCTACTTCAAGGAAGCGCCACAAATGGAATCGAATAATGCTGTGGAATACTACAACACGACATTAAACAATACCATATCAACTTCATTCAGTTCGGCAGCATTAAACTCAGTCTGGAATCAGGAAGATTTGGACAAAAGAGATTCTATTATCTGTGAAGGTGAATTTATGAATGATTGATTTTTTTGAAGGAAGAAAGAAGAAGGAAGAAGTTGATATGTAGGTTGGGTTGAGGCAACGAAACCCAACTTTTCATGCTCAAATAAGCTGTTGGGTTTCGCTATCGCTCAACCCAACCTACTTTTAAAGTCCTTGCTTTTAAGTTCGGACTGTGAATCAAACTAAATACTGCCCATTACTTCGCGAGCAGCGGCCAAAGTGCGATCGATATCTTCATCAGTATGAGCCAAAGAAGTAAATCCAGCCTCAAACTGTGAAGGAGCCAGATAAATTCCGTGCTCCAACATTCCCCGGTGAAAGCGGCCGAACTTTGCCACATCGGATTTCTTAGCATCATCGTAATTATGAACCGGGCCCGCCGCAAAAAACAAGCCAAACATCCCGCTAATTTGCCCGCCACAAGCAGCGTGTCCGGTTTCTTTGGCAATTTGCAACAAGCCGTTAGATAATTTTTTTGTAATCTTATCTAATTGTTCGTAAGTACCAGGTTTTTGCAGCAATTCCAAAGTCTTAATCCCAGCAGTCATCGCCAAAGGATTACCCGAAAGCGTACCCGCTTGATACATTGGCCCAGCAGGAGCAACCATCCCCATAATATCCCGTCTGCCGCCGTAAGCTCCAACTGGCAAACCACCACCGATAACTTTACCCAGAGTTGTCAAATCTGGGGTGATACCGAATTTTTCCTGAGCTCCACCGTAGGCGATGCGGAAACCGGTCATTACCTCGTCAAACACTAACAAAGCACCGTTATCTTTAGTAATTTCCCGCAAACCTTCGAGAAAACCTGCATCAGGTACAATAAATCCGGCGTTACCCACAACTGGTTCCAGAATTACGCCTGCTATTTCGCCGGGATTTTCGGCAAATAAAGCCTTTACTGCTTCCAAGTCGTTGTAGGGAGCGTTGAGGGTGTTGGCGGTGACGGATTTGGGTACGCCAGGGGAGTCGGGAAGACCGAGAGTTGCGACACCGGAACCAGCTTTTACCAAAAACATATCGGCGTGCCCGTGATAGCAGCCTTCAAATTTAATCAGTTTGTCGCGGCCGGTGAAGGCTCGCATCAGGCGCAAAACGGCCATGCAGGCTTCGGTGCCGGAATTGACAAATCGCACCATTTCGATGCTGGGAACGGCATCGATGACCATTTCTGCGAGCACGTTTTCCAAGAGGGATGGTGCTCCGAAACTGGTACCTTTTTCTAAGGATTCGCGCAGGGCTTTGAGGACTTCGGGATGGGCGTGGCCACAGATGGCTGGGCCCCAAGTGCCTACATAGTCGATGTAATGATTGTCGTCAACATCCCAAATGTAGGCTCCTTTGACGCGATCGAATACAATAGGTTGTCCGCCTACGGATTTAAAGGCGCGAACGGGGGAACTGACACCACCGGGCATCAATTTCTGGGCGGCAGCGAATATTTCTTCTGATTTGGTGGTTTTCAAGGTTGTGGAAGCCAATGTTTTCTCCTTAGTTAATGTCATATCACTAGAAACGCTTTTATTGGAGTAAAGCGGAGTCAATTCACCCATATTGATAACCATCCTGTTTGTGCAAAAATTTGACGTTGCTCATATCTTTTGTACTCAGTCGAAAATCACCAATCTTGATCTCAACACCTTTATCTGTTGGAGTCTTGACCCGTCCAACGTAAAGTCCTGATTGGAATCGCTTGCGGTCTTCTAGAAGCTGAATGGCAACAATGTCACCAGTCCTACAATGAGTAAAAGACTGTCTAGGCTTGGCACAAGGAAAACCGTATTTATCATTTCTAGTGGACTGTCGATTTCCTTGTCCTGTTGATTTAATCAGCAAGGGCTGATTAGTTAGCACTTCCAAGAAATCAATCTGACCCACACAAGCCGCATCTAACCAGTGAGTTTTAGGCAGGCTTAATCGAGTGCGGTTATACTTGGTGAGACCACCCGAACCTGTGGAGACAGGAAGACCCGTTTCTTTAAGTCGGTTGAACAATGCCCATCGGGTTGAGTTGACCGCCGCCGCGTCTTTTAAGGGGCGCTTTGCTTGAGCTAGAACCCGCTTCAAAACATCTGGCTTTTTGGCTAAGAAAACGCTAATATCCTGAGTCCCTTTTTTGAGATTGCATTTCTGGCAAGCCAGGCACAGATTAGAGATCCGATTTGTGCCGCCTTTTGCTTTGGGCTGGATGTGTTCCACTTGGAGCGGAACGTTCTCAATTGAGCAGTAAGAACATTTACGCTCCCATTTGTTAAGGAGATATTCGCGAACTTCGTAGCCAGCGAGTTCACCTTGCTGATACTCAATGCCTGAGATTTCAGGGTTTTCAAATTTCTGCAAATCAAATCTGACAAGCTCCTGAACGATCTCACCGATGGGTGCAAATTTGATTAACTTGTTCACAAGAGTCAAAGTGGTTTCTACGCGATGCTGCAAACTTGGGGCCAACCAGCAGGTCGGACGGGTGCGATTAAGAAACCGTGCTTGCCGATAGCGAGTGTGACGAGAACGCCTCCCCTGACGTAGAGAACGACGGGATTCTAAAGACGCTTTGATGGTTTGACCGCGATGAGTTAACTCAGCACCAAAGATTACTTTGTTGTTTTGAACAAGAGCAATCCCTGTGATTTTAGAACCGGGGTCTAGTTTAATCGTGACGGGTTCAGGAATATCTGCAACCTCTTTCTTGAGAATGATGCTGAACGGGTATTTTCTGAACACAGAGGCTCTACCCATCTCCAATAAACGTCTTGCCATAGAAGGCTTACAGGGTGTAAGCGGCTTCTTGTTGGCATCAATTACAAAAACGAAATTGGGTTTCAACATTTTGGCGTTGGTTCCTAAAAGTAAAGTTTGCTTCAACCCTGTTATCTTCTCGGTACTATGCAGATTGCACTTCCTCTAACCAATTTCGGATGTTTAACAATCTGCTTACAGAGCTTGGAACTAGCGAATCCCAAGGTGTGAACTTAAACGCTTAGAGATAACGATTACTATGATTAAGTGGTCTGGAGTAGCTGCAATACCTCGGATTACTCTGAAATACTACGGATTGGTGCTACTCTGTTGTTGGTAGAATACTTTAATAGCGACTTCAGGATAAAGGTTAGGTCGATTTAAGGAAACTATGTTAATAGATTTTAGGATACAAACCAATGAGTAGCAATACTTGCTTGGATTTTTTAGGATCGATCGCACTAACATCGTGAAGCGAAGCTATCCCGTAGGGAATCGCCCAAAAGTGTAATTTTTTGTAAAGTAGTTCTTGACAATTTGCCCATCACTTGCTCAATCTCCTCTCTTCTCTAACTCTGCGTTCTCTGCGGTGAATTAAAAAAATATCCGAGAAGAAAGCGTAAATGTATATTACAAAGCTGCAATAAAATTATGTCTGCTAATGATTTATCGAGTTTGAGCCGATCGATACCCGTGGAAAAGATCCGCTACGACGATCGCGGTTTAGTGCCTGCCATAGTCCAAGATTACTTAGACG
>NZ_JAKJHX010000016.1:5525-7108 GCF_021648855.1 Tychonema litorale BBK16
ATCCGCTACGACGATCGCGGTTTAGTGCCTGCCATAGTCCAAGATTACTTAGACGGTACAGTGTTGATGATGGCGTGGATGAATCGGGAGTCACTCCAAAAAACCATGGAAACCGGTCAAACTTGGTTCTGGAGTCGATCGCGCGCCGAATTTTGGAACAAAGGCGCAACTTCAGGACACATTCAAAATGTCAAAGGGCTGCGTTACGACTGCGATAGCGATGCTTTGTTGGTGACAGTGGAACAAGTGGGAGATATTGCTTGTCACACGGGAGAAAGAAGTTGTTTTCATCAAGTTGATGGAGAAATTTCAGCGCCGCCGGGAGATATGTTATCTCAGTTGTTTGACGTAATTTGCGATCGGCGCGACAACCCAAACGAAACTTCTTATACTTGTAAATTATTCGAGGGCGGGGACAACAAGATTCTCAAGAAAATTGGCGAAGAGTCGGCGGAAGTCGTGATGGCTTGTAAAGATGATGACAAAGATGGAATTGCTGGGGAAGTTGCGGACTTATTTTATCACGCCTTGGTGGCGATCGCTCACCATCAAGTTGATTTGAGAGAAGTTTATCGCAAATTGGGCGATCGCAGAAAATAATTGGGAATTGGGAATCGGGAATTGGGAATTGGGAATCGGGAATTAGGAATTAATTGGTTCCCAGGCTCCAGCCTGGGAATCCATATCTAGAGGCTCTGCCTCGCTTGGGAAGATACAGCACTTTTCACGTATGTGAGATACATAGTTCTTGTGGGACACGGCAGTTTAACTGGTTACCAGGCTCCAGCCTGGGAACCCATATCTAGAGGCTCTGCCTCGCTTTAGAAACTAAAAGTTGTGCGAAGGACACCCACTCCTACTGTGTCATTATCCTTGGTTCCTTCAGGATTGAATAACACAAAAGCTCCCGGCGTAATGCTGATATTATCATTGACTTTGAAGCGATAATAAGCTTCTAAATGGTAAGGAGTTGCTTTATTTTGCTGAAAGCGAGCGCCGCCACTTACCGAATCGCGATCGAGCGGCTGTCCAAACAGAATACCTGCATTATTGCCCTGTGCGAACAAATCTCGGAAATGGAAACCTACCATCCAACTGTTGAAAGTTGTAGAAGCATTGCTTCTTTCAGCATCAGCAATTATCCAACCTCCGTAAGTAGAAATAGCAATTTTCGGAGCAACCCGCCAAGTAGCTGTACCGCCAAACGAATTCATCGTCACACCGCCGCCAACAGGTTCTCTGTTTCTTCCCAAAATTGAACCCAAATCGGCATCGCTTAATCCTGTAGCCAGAATATTCAATTGGTGGCGACTGTAAGCGTAATTTAAACCAATGTCGATACTGCTGGTAGGTTTAATAGTTAACTGCGCCGCCGCAACGGTACTACCGTTAAATAAACCCGCTCCTAATGGAGTAGCTGGAAAGCCTAAATCATTCGGCAAAGCTGCATTTACACTGCCGTACAAAGCTGTGAGATTGACTTTTTTGGAAACGTTCCAAATAAACCCGCCTGCTGATGCCAAACCACTGCCAGAAGTGCCGCCGGATACGCGGACTACTGGGTTATAAGCTGCAAACCTAGA
>NZ_JAKJHX010000016.1:7208-60240 GCF_021648855.1 Tychonema litorale BBK16
TGCCAGAAGTGCCGCCGGATACGCGGACTACTGGGTTATAAGCTGCAAACCTAGAAATGGCTTCTTGCCCTTCTCCAGCAAAGGGAGTAATTGCTTGGAAAGCGTCGGAAGTTTCGGCTTTCGGGCCGGCAAACAAAGTGATGGTGTTAGTAACTGGAAAGACGTAAAGCAGCTTATAAAGTTCAATCGCATTTGCATCAATACTAGATAGAGTTTGAGGATTGATTCCGGGAAATTGCGGTTCAAAACTTAGCTTTGCTTGACTGTCGGACAAACCGCTAAACGCCCCTGTTGACAAACCTAAATTAGGGCCGAAGCTGCGAATGTTGTAAGCTTGCAAGCCAGTTATCAGGGTATCTTTGCCTGTAAAACTGGTGAGCAGATTCAAGCGCAATCGGTAGTTTAAGACTGTTTCAGTATCCCTGTGATTGTTTTTGGTAGTATCGGCAACGCTAAAAATTGCTTCGCCGCTGAGTTTAGTTGTTGTCGAGAATTGATTGGCTTCGAGTTCGGAAGTACGGGCTTCTAACGCATCGACTCTACCGCGCAAAGTAGCTAATTCTGCTGCAAATTCTTCTTGCAGTCTTTGTAGTTTGGTTAAGTCTTCTTTGGTTGCTAAGTTGGTTGTACCTGCTTTAATTAACTCGGTCACTTTATCCAAGCAAGCGTTTAAACCGGCGGCAAATTCGTAGCGAGTCATTGCCCGATTTCCTCGGAATGTTCCGTCGGGATATCCTGCTATACAACCATATCTTTCTACTAGGGATTGTAGTGCTTGAAATGCCCAATCTGTTGGACGCACGTCGGAGAGTTGAGATACGGATGTTACTTGCTGAAGTTCGATCGACTCTGAAGCTTCGCTATTGGCTGCTGTGGGCTCCAAGGAACTGCTGTTTTCGATTTCGGCCAACTTCTGGGAAGTAGAGGTTTCGGTTGGTACTGGTGCAGATATGCCTGTTTGGGCGATCGCTGGTGTCTGCGGGTTAATGACAGATGCTTCTGCTGTAAGTGTTTCTGGTTCTGGGCTTGCTGGTTTTGCAGCTAAGTTTAAGGAGTTTTCCGGCGGATTTTCTGGGGTAGATGCTGCTGTTTGTAGTCGATCGCCTTTAGCGCTATCTTCTGGAATATTGGCGAGTTCGCTGGCTGGTGCGATCGGGCGATCGCTTGTGTTTTCAACTTCCACCGAATCGGCTGGTTTTAACTCCTCTATTCCGGGAATTTCGACCGGATTTTCAACGCTTGTATTCAGGCTGATTTCAGTCTGTGATTCTGTCAATTTTTCAGTAGCTAATGTCTCTTTCTCTGGGGCGATCGGCATCGCTGCTAATGGTAGAGAACCGACAAGCAGATACAGTAAGCCTATGCCACCAGCACTCAATAGTAGATGTGGTTTCATTAGAACTCCTCACAAAATATATTGTAAAATTGCTGTTACGTTTACAGAATTATAAATCTATTTTGTATCTGTAACCACAAAATTCTGAATTAATATTTTTTATATTTGTGATAAGACAAAGGGCATATTCTATCACAAAGTAGATATTTAGACAACTATTTTTTTAACCTGCGATCGACAATCTCCAAAATTGCGATCGCCAGCATCACACTAATAGCCAAACCCAACCAAAAATTATTCGCTGCAAACTGTCCTTGATCCAAAGCCCAACCACCCAAAGGCGGCCCGATCAAATAGCCGATCGCCCAACACTGAGAATTAATCGCCAAATAAACGCCCCGCAAAGACTCTGGGGCTAATTCCACCACCAAACCAGAGGCAAAAGGAGTGTAAGCAACCGTTGCAACTGACAAGAAAAACAAGCCGACAACAGCTAACAATAGATTGCCAGTTGTCACCATTCCCGTCAAGCCGATCGCAATAAATCCAATCCCCCAAAGCAAAGCAGAAATCATCAAAGCTCGCGGACAAGAAAACCGCCTCAAAGCCCTCGCGATCGGCATTTGTAATGCCACAGTTAAAAAAGTGCTAAAAGCAAACAAAATGGTAATTGTCGCCGTAGAAAAGCCCTTTCCCGACGCACCAACCGAGACAAAGTTCGTAAAGTACAGCGGCATCGTAGTTTGGATTTGGGCAATATATAAAGTAAACATCGTGTTGACAACAGCGTAGATCAGCAAAGTGCGATCGCCCAACGCTACCATCCAGCCATTTTGCTTGCCTTTTTTGCCTGTATCTACGGAAGTAGATGGTTTGTAGGTTTCTGAAACTGCGCCCCAAACTACCGCAAAAAATATCACAAACGAGATACCATCAATCACAAAGAGCGATCGATAATTCCCGGTTAGCGCAATCAGAAAACCGCCCAGAATAATCCCTACTTGTAAACCCAAATTATCAGCCAATCGCGTCAAAGCAAAAGCTTCCTGTCGCTGTTCACCATCTGCTAAATCCGCCACCATACTTTCCGTTGCCGGCCAATACAAACCAACACCAAAACCCATCAGTAAATTCGCCACAACTAAGCTGCGGAAATCATTTGCAGCCGCCAACATGAAACAAGCCACAGCCGAAATAATTGCTGACAGCAATAAAGTTCGTCGCCTTCCCCATTTTGGGGAATCGGAAAAAGAACCGCCCAAAATTCGACCAAATATGCCAGAAATGGAACCACTTCCCAAACCAATGCCAACAGCAGTAGCAGATAGGCCAACTTGAGAGACAAAATATATCGGCGCGTAAAACAGGGTAAAACCTGTGCCACTCTGGGAGAGGAATCTGCCGATCGCCAGAATCCATACTTGAGACGAAAGACGGGGAAACCAAGATGGTAATTTAGGCACTTTTAATAAAAATTATTAATCAATTACACAAAAGTTAGCATTAAATTACAAATACTTAACACGATTTTAGATAAAAATTGGTTAAGCTCTAAAATAGAGACAGAAAAAATTTTAAGAGGTTTCGTTATGACAGCTATTACTACATCAAGAGTAGAATCTATCAGACCGCGCTGGCAAGCTATTGTGATGGTGGCATTAATTTTCTGGCTGAGTGGCAGCTTGATTATCGATTTAGTAATTATGCCCAGCTTGTACGTGTCTGGGATGATGACATCTCCCGACTTTGCAGCGGCGGGAAACTTAATGTTTTGGGGATTCAACCGCGTTGAATTAATTTGTGCAGCTTCGGCTGCGACTGGTTTAATGGTTTTGAGCAATCTCGGCAATGGCTTCGGCAAGCAAAGTCGCACAGCTATTATATTATCTTTGGTACTTCTGGCGATCGCCCTGATTGACACCTACGCTCTGACACCTCAAATGAGCGCCTTGGGAATGCAGCTAAATCTGTTTGATACAGCAGAAGTCCCTACCAGCATGAATGTATTGCACAAAGGCTATTTCGTTTTGGAAGCAGTCAAGTTGGCTGTGGGTGGCACACTACTTAGCTTCTGCTATCAGCATCAAGCTTAGGATCGCAAATATAAATTAGTTTATAGTAAGGACTTTAGTCCTTATTTAACTTCTTAGTCCGCGCAGGCGGACTTTGTTTGTGTAGAAGCGGTTTCAACCGCCGAATCATCAAGGGACAAATTTAATCAGATTCTTCCGCCGCATCAGATTTTGGCCACAACAAGCGCAATCCCATCACCGCAAATCCGATCGCAGCTATCCCCTTTACCAAACTTGCCGGCAACACCTCTGCCGTACCTTGGCCAACCACAACACCAATAAAACTCGCCAACAGCAGCGCCGATGCCGTACCGAAAAATACAGCCCGTGGCGATTCACAACTGCTACCAAGCGCGATCGCAGCTACCTGACTTTTGTCTCCCAACTCTGACAAAAACACTGTAATAAAAGTTATTCCTAAAAGTTGCCAATCCATGTTTTTTCCGTAAATCTCGTTTTAGATAACCAACAATTAACTAAATACTTCCCACAACAATACTGCCGAAATCCCTAGCAAAATCCCTCCGGCTACTCTCTCCAAAGTTCTCGTATCAATCCGACTTGCTAGCCACCTTCCCAGCAAAACTCCCAGCAAACTCGTCGCAATCAAAGCAGAACCAGCACCGGCAAAAACGATCCAAGGATTGTGAGACTCAGCCGTTATTAGTAGAACCGCAATTTGTGTTTTATCTCCGACTTCGGCAAAGAAAATAGTTACAAAAGTAGAGGCAAAAATAGTCCATTCTTTCTGACTAACCCCCTTTTTTTCTGGAGATAAATCAGGATTTGAACTTACTGAAACTTCCACCAATTCTGGGATCAGGTTTGCAGAAACCTCAGTAGAGTCAGTCACTTTGAGTTCTAACTGTTGCGAGAAATCGGAATTGGGAGTTGCTGACTTAGAAGCAGACAAATTTGGCAGGACAGAATTAAGTTTCACGGGCAATTTTGCTAAACCTTATTTATTTTAACTGACTTAGAATTTACACATTACTGGCTGATTAAGTGCCGTAAGTGCGATCGCCCGCATCACCCAACCCAGGTACAATAAAACCCTGTTCGTTGACTATTTCGTCGATCGTTGCTGTATAGATATTTAAAGTTGCATACTCAGCACTGAGGCGCTGCAAAGCCACAGGAGCAACTACCACAGATATAATCCGAATCAAACTCGGATCCACTCCCCGTGAAGTCAATTCCTGCATTGTCGCCATCATCGTCCCGCCAGTCGCCAGCATCGGTTCGCTAATGATCACCCGTGTTTCTGGGTTAAACTGCGCCGGCAATTTGTTCAAATAACAACTCGGTTCTAGCGTTTCCTCATTCCTTGCCATACCAAGGTGGTAAACCGAGGCTAGTGGCACTACAGTCTGAATTCCTTCCAGCAGTGCCAAACCCGCCCGCAAAATCGGCACCACACATAAGGGGGCTTGCGGGTTGATAAACGTCGCCGGACATTCGCCTAAAGGACTTTGCACCGTTGTTTCGACTGTCGGTAGCCAATCTCGAATTGCTTCGTAGGCTAGCCATCTTCCCAATTCTGTCATTGCAGAACGAAAAAGTACCGATGGAGTGCCTGCGTCGCGGGCGACTGCTAGCCAGTGCTTAATTAATGGATGGGGGGGGACGTAAACGCGAAGTTGCAGGGCCATTGGAAAATAGGGGGAAATTTTGAGGTTTTAGGGATTTGCTGCGATCCTTTTCGAGGGCTTCGCTCTCAGGCGATCGCCTGCTCTGTCAACTTATCATACCGCTGAACCGTATACAAGCTCTCCGTTGGAACCTATTCACCACTCAACTTATTGAAAAATTTTTCCAATAGTATTGACATAGATTAGCAATAACGCTATATTGATTTCAGTGTTCTCCTCTCAAAGGATCGGCAGACGGGGGCAGTCGGCAATGGTAGACTGCTCTCGCATTTTTTTTGAAGCAGGACATAGGTTATAGGGCATTAGGTATTGGGGATTATCGCTTGCTGAACTTCTTTCTGGAGCGATCGACTGTAAAATTATAAAAATATTAAGATTTTTAACCTAATGCCTGCTCCTACTCAATCCCAGTTATTTTCTGGCAACGTTCCTCCCACAGTCCAAGAGTTTGATGCGATCGTCATCGGTTCCGGCATTGGCGGACTCGTGACTGCAACCCAGCTAGCAGCTAAAAAAGCTAAAGTTCTCGTCCTCGAAAGCTACCTGATTCCCGGAGGTAGTGCTGGATATTTCGATCGCGAAGGCTACAGATTCGACGTCGGTGCATCCATGATTTTTGGCTTCGGAGACCGTGGCACCACTAACTTGCTCACCCGCGCCCTAGCAGCCGTCAATGTCAGCCTAGAAACAATTCCCGATCCCATCCAACTTCACTATCACTTACCGGGCGGTATAGACCTTGAGGTTCCCCAGTCTTATGAGAAATACTTGCAAGAATTAGTTGACAGATTTCCTCACGAAAAGGAAGGACTCACCAAATTTTATGGCGAATGCTGGAAAGTCTTCAACTGTCTCAACGCGATGGAATTGCTATCCCTGGAAGAACCGGGATATTTAATGCGAGTCTTTTTCCAAAATCCTTTTGCCTGCTTAGGATTAGTCAAATATCTCCCACAAAATACTGGCGACATCGCTAGACGATATATTAAAGACCCTGTGCTGTTGAAATTTATCGACATGGAATGCTACTACTGGTCAGTAGTTCCCGCAGACTTGACCCCAATGATTAATGCCGGAATGGTATTTTCCGACAGACATTATGGCGGTATTAATTATCCCAAAGGCGGAGTCGGTCAAATTGCCCAAAAATTAGTCGAAGGATTAGAAAAATGTGGCGGGCAAATTCAATACAAAGCTAAGGTTAATAAAATCATTACAGAAAAAGGTCACGCTGTCGGAGTCGAGCTAGCTACCGGCGAAGTTTATCGGGCCAAACGGATAGTTTCTAATGCGACTAGGTGGGATACTTTTGAGAAATTGTTACCCGCAGCAGAGATGCCAGCTACCGAGAAGAAATGGCAGCAGCGCTATCAGAAAGCACCCAGTTTCTTGAGTTTGCATTTGGGAGTAGCCGCCGATGTAATTGCTCCTGGTACGGCTTGCCATCACATTTTGTTAGAAGATTGGGAGAAAATGGAAGCGGCGGAGGGAACTATTTTGGTGTCTATTCCCACGCTGTTAGATCCAAGTTTAGCACCGGAAGGATTTCATATTGTTCACGCTTTTACTTCTAGTTGGATGGAAGAGTGGGAAGGGCTGTCGCAGCAGGAATACGAAGATAAGAAGGAAGAAGCAGCAGGCAGAATTATCGATCGCCTAGAACACATTTTCCCCGGTTTAGATGCGGGTTTGGATTATATGGAAGTCGGCACAGCGCGATCGCACCGTCGATTTTTGGGCCGTGAAGATGGCACCTATGGGCCGATTCCCAAACAAAAGTTAATGGGTTTATTGGGAATGCCATTTAATCGAACTTCGATGCCCGGTTTGTATTGCGTGGGTGATAGTACATTTCCGGGACAGGGTTTAAATGCTGTGGCGTTTTCTGGGTTTGCTTGCGCGCACCGTATTGCGGTGGATTTGGGCTTATAGATATGTTAAATCCCCGACTTCTTGAAGAAGTCGGGGATTTGGCAGTTCAACAGAAGTCTTATTAATCTAACAGGTTTTCAAGCATAGAGTAAATGTCTTTTTTATCACCATCTTTACGTCTCCCCAGTCCTACAACAACGACCATAACTCGATCTTGCTCGACTTTGTAAACAATTCGATAGCGTTGTCCAACGGCTCGGATACTGCGAAATCCAGATAAGTTATCAACAAGCGCTTTGCCTTGCTTCTCTGGTTCGATTTTGAGTTTATCGATACGATCGCGCAGTTTTTCCTGTTCTCGTCTATCTTTGACTTCCGCCAGCATTTCCACTGCCAACGGTGTAAGTTGAATGTCATATTCGATTGAATTTGCTTCGCCTTTCATAGTCCGAGTTTGGCTTTAGCATTTTCCCAGGAAACGGTTTTGCCTTCGCCTGCTTGGGTGATGCTTTGGCGAAGTCTGGTAACGAATTCAATATCGGTGAGAATATCCAAAGTTTCGAGAAGTTCAGTCAAATGGTTGTAGCTAATTGCAGCCATAACGGGAACACCATCTTGAGTAATCACGATCGGCTGATCGGTGAGTTCTTGAAGTAGGTTGGGAAGCTGCTGCTGTGCTTGGGCAATGGTTAGTCGTTTGGACATGGCTGTATCGTACAACTTTGATTAAAATTATAAACATTAAACCAATACTAAATTTCTGGCTATTTAGCGTAGTTGATAAATCCCCGACTTCTTGAAGAAGTCGGGGATTTGTTTGGCAATCAACCTTTTACAGATCAATTACTGATCGTAGCTACCACCGACGCCAATTTGGGTATTGTAGATTTTGGCATTAGTGATGACCATATCTTCCATTGACGCGCCCGATACATCTGCGGTGTTAATGATGGCGGCGGTGAGATTTGCCCGATCGAGGTCTGCATTATTTAAACTGGCGTTAGTCAGAAAAACTCCTGTTAAATTAGCACCAGTCAAGTTAGCACCAGTCAAGTCAGCGCCTTCGAGGTTAGCTTGATACAGATTTGCTCCTTGCAAATTTGCTTCTCTTAAATCAGCACCAATTAAATGAGCGCCTCTTAAATCTGCTCCCGATAAATCACACTGGAAACATTGACCGGTTGAGAGTAACTGCTGAACTTCTGAAGAATTTTCAGCGCGGGCGGGGTTTGCCAGTAGTAGGGGAGTGACTAGGAGAGTAGCGGCTAACAGATTAAGTTTCATAATGTATGGTCTCCTTCAGTAGCCTTAAGATGTTTAAGTTTTTTGTTTATATTTCCAATTTTAGCACAGTTGTTTTTGGAAGTTGCGATCGAATACATAGTTATATGTGACATCGATCGCCCACAACTCTTTACCTAATCATTCCTGAAACCTTCGCAAAACTTAACATTACCGATAGGATAATAACTCATGACAAATAATTAACCGTTAACTTATAATTTCCGCAGCTTCGATATACTGGCTGTCTAGAAGGAAAGCACCGTTTTCAAAACGAATGCCCCAATAATTGCCGGGACGCCGATCGAGCACAACACCCTCAGCACCGATCGCAATGACATTCGCAGGGCGCAGCATCGGCATCCTTTCAGCAGTTTTCACGTAGGGCGGCATCGTCACAACTCGCACTTTTTGACCGATAGTAAATTCTTTTTCCATGAGTTTAGTTTTCCGATGGGATTTGAACGTTGTAGGGGCAATTCATGAATTGCCCCTACAACGTTTGTACGAGAATCTGGTCGTTCGGGAGAATTAGAAAAATGCGAACAATTGACAGACGAATATTCATATTAGATATTATCAACCTAATTTAGTAATTTTAGGCTCAGGTAGCGCTACAATTGTCAACTGGGATAGAAACGGCCGATTTAAAAGTAGGGGATAGTTGGTATGGCTACAAGTCGTCGCATAGAGCGCGTAGCTTCAATGATTAAACGGGAAGTCAGCCTGATGTTGCTGAACGGCATTAAGGACGATCGAGTCGGTGCAGGTATGGTTAGCGTAACTGAAGTAGTGGTTTCAGGAGACCTTCAGCACACAAAAATCTTTGTCAGCATTTACGGTACTGATGAGGCGAAAGCCGAGACTATGGAAGGTTTGAAATCGGCTACTAGCTACGTCCGTAACCAGTTGGGCCAGCGGTTGCAACTGCGCCGGACACCAGGAGTGGCATTTCTAGAAGACGGTTCTCTAGAACGGGGTGATAAAATGGTGATACTGCTGAATCAGCTTTCTGCCGATCGCAAACCAGGTATGTTTGATGACGAAGAATTGACTGATGATGGCAAAAAATTGACCAATGATGATGATGATGATTTAGAAGAAGACGAGGATTAGCGTCTGAAGGTAGTCAACAGTTAACAGTTAACAATTCCCATGATGATTGATAATCTTTCCCTACCAGAATTAGTAGCCCAGATGTTCGTAGTACGTGCTTCTGGCTATTTATTCGATCACCAAATCTGCTATCCCGAATGGGAACCAACCGCCGATAAACTCCGCCATTACTTGGAAAATCTGGGTGTTGGCGGTGTGATTTTGGTTGGGGGAAGTGCTGCGGAATTGGCCATGCGATCGCACCAATTGCAATCTTGGGCAAAATTTCCGCTGTTGTTAGCGGCGGATATTGAGGAAGGTGTTGGCCAGCGATTTGCGGGGGCGACTTGGTTTGGGCCGCCGATGGCAATTGCGGAAATTGCCAGAAAAAATCCTGAAGCGGCCGATCGTTATGCCGAACAAATGGGCGCTGTGACGGCGATCGAAGCTAGGGCGATCGGTCTAAATTGGGTTCTAGCACCAGTAGTTGATGTTAACAATAATCCCGACAATCCGGTAATTAACGTCCGCGCTTTTGGCGAGACACCAGAAATTGTCAGCAAGTTAGCCAGTGCTTTTATTCGGGGTGCTAGTCCGCACCCGGTTTTGACCACAGCTAAGCATTTTCCAGGTCACGGGGATACCGCCGTTGATTCTCACTTGGAATTGCCGGTTTTGCCACATTCGCCCACTCGGTTAGCTGAAGTTGAGTTGCCTCCTTTTGTCGAGGCGATCGCAAATGGAGTCGATGCTGTGATGACAGCCCATTTGCTGATTCCGGCTTGGGATGCCGAGTTTCCCGCTACTCTTTCTCGCAAAATTTTGATTGGGAAACTCCGCGAAGAGTTAGGGTTTGAGGGTTTAATTGTAACTGATGCTTTGGTGATGGGTGCGATCGCCAATAAGTACGGCCATAATGAAGCTGCTGTTTTGGCCGCTGAGGCTGGTGCTGATGTTTTGCTGATGCCCCTTGACCCCGAAGGCGCAATTCAGGCTGTCTGCGAAGCTGTTACTCAAGGCAGACTTTCCATAACACAAATTAAGGAATCTGTCAAGCGAATTTGGGAAGCCAAGCAAAAAGTTGGTTTGTCGATTTCTGACCCCCCCCAGCCCCCCCTTGCTAAGGGGGGGAGGAAGAATTCAGCATTAATTGACTTGAGCACCCTGTCAAATCCCGATGCAATGAAAACGGCTGCCAATATTTTGCGAGATTCCTTGAAATTTGGCGGAAATCTACCTTTGCCGCAGCCCCAAAAAAATCAGTTGTTGCGGAATTTGATTGTAGTTGACGATGTTTTGGGGTGCGAGTTTTTGGGAAACCACACTCCGGCAATCGCCCTACCCGCACAGTTAGGTTACGAATTGCAACTTATTGACGATCGGGCTGGTGCGATCGCTGATACTGCTTCTAATACAGAGCCGTTTTCTCCGACATTGCTGCAAATTTTCATTCGCGGGAACTGCTTCCGAGGAAGTGCTGGCTTGACCGAAACCGCTCAAGACTGGTTTAAGAAATTATTAACAACCGGAGAACTGCAAGCTGTGTTAATCTACGGAAGTCCATACGTTTTAGAACAGTTTTTGCCATACCTGCCTCCAAACATTCCCTATGTCTTTTGTTTCGGGCAGATGCCGACAGCACAAACCATAGCCCTAGAATTACTTTTTGGTATTGACTGAAAGCATCCAGTGCACAAGCCCCCGGATTCATCCGTTCATTGGGTTTAAGCTTCAAATCTCAAATCTCAAATCGATTGACTGATTTATGAAAATTTATAAACTTTTGCTAAGTTGGGACTAATCTCCATAGACCTGGTTTCTGCGAAAAATCAAAGGTTTGACAGCGAAGTATCCAGACTGAAGCTGGGATTGACACTGCCTTCCTTAATTTTTGTAAATATTATGATTTATTTTAGGTTTATATAAGCAAACTGTATCTACATATACAGAAAATAATTAATATACGAATTATCTAAGTTTAGACTATATTATTACTAGGTCCATAAAATTTTTTAGCGAAGCATTGAGGGCGCATTATGATTCAGTCTACAATCCACAAACTGCAATACTCTTTAGATGTCATCCAAGATGAAGCTCGTCACCTCGTGCATGATGGCGTACTCAGCCGTCAACAGCCAATCTATACGATGTGCCAATTCATTCCGCCCCGCGAATGGGCTTGTGTCGAGTGCGAACTAGAAAAATGCGATTTCTTGTTGCGCGATCGCATCGCCGACCTCATCGGTTCTGAAAAATGGGACAATGACTAAACTTTTGTTATCCAGTCGGGTTGTTGGAGAATTGAATCAGTTATGGGTGTTTGTTGTAGATGAAGTTTGCAACAGAACTCGTAATTAGCACCATTTAACTGTTAAAATTAGAACTGTTTTTTTCGCATTACTCCTAATTATTTCAACTGTGTAGCAAAAGGTAGGTAGGTCTTTTGAGAGGAACTTTTTTGGATTAAAAACTTTCAAATTTGTTTGTAGGCAACTCAAGGCGCTTTAATCATGAGAATTTTCGGCGCGTAAATTTTCCAACTCGGTTCTGAGTGCCACCATTTGTGCAGTTAATTCTTGAATCTCTAATACTACGTCTGGCCCTCCAACCGAGTCAGAGGGACTACCTGTGGGTGAATCCGATTGCTTTGACGAGACGGATTCGCTCTCGGTATTCTCCCGATCGCTTGTCTGGGAAAAAATAGTATCTACAAAATTCCGCGCTTCTCGATCGGTTATTTCTCCTTTTTCTAGCAACTCATCGGCTAGTCTGCCTAAATCTGAATTCAATTTTTCCAGATTTTCCGATCGCTTTACAGGATCTTGCAATGTCTCAATTAAAAAGGAAGTTGCACCCAAAGTTAGGTGAAATCCGGTTTGCAGCATTTGAGGCAGTTTTTCGGCATTCATTTAAAAAGTCCGCGAGTGCAATCGATCAGTTGCGATCGCCCCGAATTACGAAAAACACGTCTCTGGGGGGATGGCTTTTTGTTTTACTTATAACTGATTTTACCATTACTTTGTAAATTTACAAAGGTCAAATGTAAATTTTTGTAACAATGTCGATAAATCTGGGTTCTTCAGGTTAAACAACTACTAAGGGTACAGTGTATCGCCAGTCGAAGGGTCAAAGACAGAGAGTCGATCGAAATCAAGCTGAACATTTAGCCGATCGCCCGATCGCCAGCGAACACTCGCAGCCACCTGCATCTGTATAGTAGTTTCTGGACTCAACATCGGCAAAAGAGCCCGGATTAAAGTTTCTCGCCCCAAGGGTTCTACCACCTTAACCTCTACTTCCAGAGGCACTTTCCCTAATGCCCAAACATCACTTTTTAAATCATCATTTTTTGTGATTGATTGAGTAAAAACCTCAATATGTTCTGGACGAATTCCCAAATCAAATCCTTGTCCTTCCCTAGGCTGCAATTTTTTCTGAATCGAGGGCGGACAAGCTAGAAATTGATTTCCCAATTGAAAAGATTCATTCGTATAAATCGCCGGCAAAATATTCATAGCAGGATTACCTAAAAATGTCGCAACCATCCGATTTGCTGGCTTAGTATAAACACTTTGAGGGTCTCCAATTTGTTGAATTATACCGCGATCTAAGACAACAATTTTATCCGCTAAAGTCATTGCTTCCACTTGATCGTGGGTGACATAAACCGTCGTAATTCGTAGCCGTTGATGGAGTAATTTCAGTTCAGCCCTAGTGTCATCTCGCAGTTGAGCATCAAGGTTAGAAAGCGGTTCATCTAAGAGAAATACCTTGGGTTCGCGCGCGATCGCCCTTCCCAGTGCTACCCGCTGCTGTTGACCGCCTGAGAGCTGTTTGGGCTTACGATTGAGCAGATGATCGATCGAAAGCGATCGGGCTACAGTCTCCACCCTTTCTTGAATTTGAGATTTTTCAACATTCCGCATCCGCAATCCAAAAGCCAGATTTTCTGCAACCGTCATGTGCGGATACAGTGCATAATTTTGAAATACCATTGCCACATCCCGCTGTCTCGCCGGAATGTTGTTAACTAAATTATCTCCAATATAAATATTGCCAGAAGTTGCCGTTTCTAAACCTGCAATTGTTCGCATAATTGTAGACTTACCGCAACCCGATGGTCCAACCAATACCCAAAATTCTCCATCCGGGATTTTGAAGCTAATATTTTCGATTGCGGTGACGTTTTGGTAGCGTCGGGTAATATTTTCCAAGCGAACATTTGCCATTTTCGTTAATTAGTAGTTACTGATTATTCGTTATTTGTTAGTAGTTTTTACATTATCGCCTAATTGACGACAATCTTTCAGTCGCGATCGCACATCATAGATTTTATCAGCAGCCGAGACTACTCTAACTGAACTAGAGGTTAATCATGTCGTCAAGGGAAATTTGGTATCGTGTGGCTGTCGGTACAGCCCTCTATAATAGCTGTGATGGATCTGTTCGTGCTTACTGGGCTTGCCTTGATTTGCGATCGCATCGTGAAGTAAAATTGCGATCGGCTCATCTTCCGAAGCCCCCTACTCTAAAGTTATACTAGCAGTATCAAACATTAGAATCATTAAAGAGAGGTTGCGATCGTGACAGCTACTATAATTCTACCCAAAAATGCTGATCCAAAATTACAGGCAGAATCACAGCCAGCACTTGAAAACATACCAGAAATTCAACCCGAATCTGAATCACAAAAAGTCATATCTCTCGAAGAGTTCTTAGTCAAACCGCCTGATAGAATGGAGTGGGTTGATGGCAACTTAGTAGAGAAAACAGGAATGACCTTCAAGCACGGTCTAGCTCAATCTAAATTATCTGCATCCTGGGGAAATTATAAAAATTCTAGTGGACAGGGAGGAGAAGTTATTACAGAAGTCCTTTGTCGCACTAACAAACAAGGCCGCCGTCCCGATGTTGCTTACATCACTCCTGAACTCTTGCCATCATCGGGTAATTTTACAGCATTTTCCCAAAGCTTTCCACTCATTGCAGAAGTTGCTTCCCCCGAAGACAGCGGCGAAGAATTATTTGCTAAAGCCCAAGAATATTTGGAATCGGGATGTTCAGAAGTTTGGTTGCTATTTCCTGAAGCTAGATTAGTATTTGTAAATGCAGGGAAAAACTGGCTGTTGTTTAATGCGGATGAAGTTGTCAAGACTCAAAGGATACTTCCAGATTTTAGCGTAGCTGTTAATGAATTGTTGGCTTGACAAATGTGTAAAATAACTATTAAGAAATAATAAAGGTATGTGTGTGAAAAGGAATTCATATGATTGGTTAGATCTATTTTCTGGGGGAGTTGCAACAGCCCCTTTTTTCTTCTCTTGCACCCTTGATGGACTAGAGAAACTTTATCTGACGCAATCAGATAAACATGGTGGTAGTCAACTAAATGAGTTGTGTGTAATCGGACTTGTATCCTACTTTGAAGCATTTTGCAAAGACCACTTTGCCTCAATCATCAATATAGAACCATCACTTCTTAAGAACCTGTCAAAAAACGGGCAGGATATTAATATTGACCCAGCTAAAGCGCTTGAACTAGGTGATGCTCTATCTTGCAACATCGGTTTTATAGTTGCAGAAAAGTATGACTTTGGAACTGCACAAAAAATTAATGCGCTGTATAAAGCATTGATTTTGATTTCTCCATTTTCTAAGGATGAGATGCAGATGTATGGCGATTTACTGAGAGACCGTAACTTGTTAGTTCATCATGGAGGAACATATACATCTTCATATATTGCACAAAATAAAAGTATACTTTTGTCAGAAAAGAAGCGTCCATTTTTTGACTCACTGGTCATATCAAAGACGTATGTTGACGATCGATTCAATTTCATCAAGGAAGTTTCAAGAAAAATCCTAAAAGCCTCACACGCTGCACTTATAAAGTACCTTGATGAAAATGAAATACAGCTTCCAGAGTGGAAGCAAAAAGCTGTAGATTCATTTTTGGATGAAAAATAATCATGACTATGACTTAGGTTTTAGCGTAGCTATAAACGAATTATTAGCTTAAAAAGCTTGCCATAAATGCCATCTTATGAAATAATCTAGGATGTTGAAATTTCAAACTATAGCGACCTTCAAAAATAAAAATATATATGGATAGATTCAGAGTAGAAGTTATTTCTCAAACACCAAATCCTCAGCAAGTAATTTACGCAGCCCTCCATCAAGACTATACTGAGAATTTCGTATTTGACGATCGCGATTCCTGGCCCTCAGACGCAGAATGTGGCGAAATTATCGTCAAAAGACTCCTCGCAGGCGATCGGGGTCATTACGGCCCCCTAGAACATCCCCAAATTATCTTTAATTGCGGCTACTTTCCCCACAGTGTCATGCAGCAAGCCAGGACACATCGTGTTGGAGTCTCATTCGATGTACAATCCCTGCGCTATACAGGTAATCAATTTCTGGATGCAGCGATCGGCAAAAAAGACATAGAAGATATCTTTTACCTGCGTCCAGTAGATTATTATACAGACCGTGAAGGCAAGAAATATTACTATTCTCCTGAACAAAGACAAAAAGATTTAGAGTGGTGTCTAGAAGCGGCTAAACGTTATAAAATAGACTTCGACGGCGGAATGTCCGAGGAACACGCCAGAGGCAAACTACCCTTTGACTACCGCCAGCATTTTGTAGTCAGTTTCAATCTCAGGTCTTTCCTACACTTCTCCGACTTAAGAAACAAAAAAAATGCTCAACTAGAAATTCAAAAACTCTGCGAAATGATGTGGCCTCATTTTGAAAATTGGGCACCCGACATCGCCAAATGGTACACAACAACTCGCCTCGGAAAAGCCAGACTAGCCCCGTAATAATTGCGATTAAAATGGCAAGATTGTTGTGTAACACATGACACCAGGTTCGGGAGAAGTTGTGAACTGCATATTTATGATTAAAACAAAAGGAGGGATCTATGTCAGTTTTGAGCGAACAAGATATTATGGATGAACTAGGAAATGGCATCCTAATTTATCCTTTCAAAAAGTCTCAGTTGACAGGTAGTTGCTTGGCTTTGACTGCCAGCCAATATGCTTATGATATTAAGGACAAAAAACTATTAGATGCTCAGATAGATCCCAACCTACCCGATCAAAAGTTTTTTATTTTACCACCCAGAGATACTGTTTTAGTATGGACTCAGGAATCAGTCTGTATCAGTGAGTATTTTTGTGGCTCAATTATTGCTAGAGTCAGGCTAGTATCAAAGGGAATTGGACACATTGGAACCCGAATGAATCCCAACTGGGAAGGTATTCTTTGTATAACTCTTCATAATCTGTCAGATGCCGATATACAAATTAATGTAGGTGAAACAATTGCGTACTTAAGATTTCATAAATTACTTTCAAAATCCTTGACTCCTAAAAATCTACACGATCCTGCCCGACTAGATATTCTACCTGAAAGTTGTGCTGTTCCTGACAAACTTAATAGATGGATATATGACGTTAGTAATAGATGGAGAAGGGGAAACAAAGAGGCTCTTATGGAAAAATTGAAAAATGATTCCCCTGATTACGCAGAGATATTGAAAGATAGAGAACGTAAGCTAAAATACTTACAAGAGCAATCTACAAGCCACAAAGTTATGTTCTGGTTTAAAAAATTGACAGCGCCCGTAGTTTTGTCTGCTCTAATACTTATCTATCTAAATATTAGTCCTCAGAATCCTCTACTAGGAAACTTGATTTTAGCTATCATACCTGTAGTAGGCACAATTGCTGTTGAAATTACCCTATATAAAAGATAATTTGTAGGTAATTTTGGTTAAGTATTATTAAAATCATTAAAATTTTAACGCTTAGCCTTGACACTTGTGACGATTGCGTATATAATGTGAGGCTGTCTATCATAATCAACAGCGCAATTATATGAGTATTGAAACTACCCTAAGAACCATAAGAAAAGAGCAAATTTTACCGTCTCCATTAGTAGATTCGCTGATTACTATATTACGCCAACAAGAGGAAATTATTCTGCAACAAAAAGAAACCATTGACAACTTAAAAAGAGAAAGTAAAGCAAAAGAATATTTATTAAAGGTTAAATTGCTTAGTGAAGAAGCACGTTTACCAGAATATGCCTATGAAGGTGATACTGGGTTAGACTTATTTTCTACATCAGAAGCTTTTATAGAACCAGGTAAAAGTGCTTTAATACCTACAGGCATTAGTATTCAATTACCTCCAAAAACAGAGGCTCAAATTAGACCGCGGAGTGGGTTAGCACTAAAACATCAGGTAACGGTATTAAACGGACCAGGTACAGTCGATGAAGGCTATCGAGGAGAAATTGGAGTAATTTTAATTAATCATGGTACTTTACCTTTTAAAATTGAAATAGGTATGAAAATAGCACAAATGGTTATTCAACCTGTTTTATATGTCAAAGTGGAAAAGGTAGAAAAATTAAATGAAACTGACAGAGGTGTTGGCGGATTTGGATCGACAGGAATATGATAGATGAAATTTATCAAAGACCAAGCTGGGACGAATACTTTTTGATGTTAGCAAAATTAGCTGCAACTCGATCGACTTGTCTGGCTATTCCCGTAGGTGCTGTCATCGCCAAAAATCGACAAGTATTAGCCACCGGTTACAACGGTTCGCCATCAGGTTCAGCACACTGTACAACTCAAGGGTTCTGCTATCCTGGTTTGAGTAGTTGTGATGCTAGCAAAACCTTACCATCGCGGGCGGTTCATGCAGAAGCAAATGCGATCGCCAAAGCCGCAAAACATGGTATATCTACTGCTGGAGCCACCATTTACGTCACCTTAGAACCCTGCATTTATTGTTTGAAGTTAGTCATTGCCGCTGGTATTCGGGAAATATTTTATGAAACCAGTTTTAACAGTGGAGAAAAAGCAGCTTTGAGAGATACTTTTATCAGTGAAGGTATTGTTGAACTCAAACAAATTCAGCTATCTGAAGATACAGCAAAAAAGGCTGCTTTATTTCTGCTGCATCCTACTTCTGTCCTAAAAGATACTATTCGTTTGGGGTAGGGAAACGGCATTGCTGTATCCTCGGTTACGTGGAATGATAATTTTACGGTTTAACAGTCAACCGTTAACCGTCAACAATCAACATTTAATTAAACTCATTCACAGCTTGCAAATAGTCGATCGCAGCATCTATCCTAGAAGAATACTTAAAAGCAAACTGATCGAACCAAAATCTCTCATCAGAATCTTTACTTAAATTCTTCAGCCAAACTTGAGCTTGTCTCACTTTCTCCCGGTGGGTTCTCACTGGAACCTGCTGCTGGAAGACAGTTTCGACTTGCTGCTGTTCCTGGTTGACCATTTCCTGAGCTTTATTTTGTGCTTCATCTTCAGCCAAAAGCCGCTCCTGTTTAGCAACTTCTTGAGCTTGATCTTGTTTTTCGTACTCAGCCTTAACTTGAGCTAAATCCTGGTCAAAACCACCAAAATGCAAATTTTCGCCGGAAGTTTCAATTGCTTGATTAGACGGCACAGCATTTGCTTGCCAGAGCAGTTCTGGTTGCACAATTCCCTGACTTTTCAACTCAGCAGATTTTTTCTGAGATTCTTGATATTCAGCTTTAAGTTCAGCCAACAAACGCTCTATTGATTCCATCACTTAACCCCTAAACAATGCCCTATGCCCTATGCCCATATCCGAATGTTACTGAGAAAAGCTACTTAATCAGTTATTGCATTCAGCAATACTTCTGTTAGAGTCATTTCTTCCATATCATCCATCGTTACAGTATCAACGATATCGAATTTAGCCCCAGCGCTTTGCAGTTCGTCATCCAAGATTTTGAGAAACTTGGTAGCTTCTGGGGCATTTCCTACTTGAATAAACGAAATTGCTAACTCTTCATCGCAATCGAGCTTCCGCGAAGCCTCTATAATTGTTTTCATCACCTCTTTGCGATCGTCCGGTTCTCCATCCGTCACCACTAATATTGTTTCTCCATTTGGCTTCGTCTGACCGGATATTTTTCGCTGAAAATAGTTGTTGAGAGCGTCTTGGAGTACAATCGCCAAATTCGTAGTCCCAGAAGGCTCATTTTCTTGGAATATTTGCACAACTTTCGCTGCTGTTACATTGTCATACCGTTTGAAGCGACCAGAAAACAAGTAAACTGTAATACCATCAGGGTCTAATTCTTCGCATTTATTCGCTAATGCGATCGTCGATTCTTGCATGAGCACCCACCGACTCTTACCGCCCGTTTGGTCTTTCGTATACATACTGCCACTTTTGTCAATAATCAGCGTATAGTCTCGGTTCAGAAGCATAAAAGTTTTCCTGTTAATTAGGTTTATGGCAAAAAGTGTAAAACCAGCGAGCAAAAGCTGTTGAGCTTTACTTGCTCGCTGTATTTTTTAGTTGATTGCCGAATTTAAGCTACAACTAAAGCATCCTTGAGTGGCTTCCAGCTAAAAACCCGATCGCCCCCCATCTCTACTGCTATTTTAACTCGCGGTTCAAGAGTCGGCAAAACAGTCAGATATTCAACTTCCTGACTAGACAAAACCTGCCCTTCAATAATCCACAGCACCAATCCCTTTGCTTTGGCAGGCAAATTGTCCAATTGAGTCTGCAACATCGGTGGCACGTAATATGTATAACCCACAGCCCCTTCATTGCCAGTAGTTTTCTTACCCAAATGTGGTGGCCGCACCCCGTGAACTCCCGTCAAATACATCGCCAAATCGCCCAAACCCCGCGCCGTAATGTTGTACGCACCGTAACCCGCAGCCCTCAGCCGACGAAGGTAGCGCCCCTCAAAGCCTCCCTCCAATGGAACGTACAGGGCCAACGACCCCGACTTTTCCAAATCCCGAATCATATCTGAACCCGTCGTAATTAGTCCCATAAATTTCTGTTGCTTACTGTAGGAAAATTTGCTCGATCGCACATTGCGAGATGGAAGTATTATAAATCCTAAAGCTGAGTCAAAAAAATCTCATAATGGCCTTGACAAATCGCCAACACTTCATGTACTATTGTGAATCGTTGCTGTAAAGGATACTGAGTGGCTAGCTGCTCAAGTCCAGGCACGAAAAAGCAAGCACAAAATAAATTTCAGAGACTCAACAGCTAGAAGCCTGTAAATCTCAAAACTTGCAAGACTTCCACAAGCTCCCAAATTTAAAATTTCAATTTTAAACACCGCGGAAAGCTGTTGGTTGATAACAGTTAAATGCGGAAACAGTGAAATAAATGTTTCTGCACAAGAGCAAGCGGATTGACGTAAACCTCGCAATCCGAAACCTCTTGCGTAAATAAAAGGAAAAAAATCAGTGTCAGTAGGCATCCTTGGTACAAAACTAGGCATGACTCAGGTGTTTGACGCCGAAGGGAGAGCAATCCCCGTCACCGTCATACAAGCAGGGCCTTGTACAGTAACTCAAATTAAAACAAAACCAACTGACGGCTACAGTGCCGTTCAAATTGGATACAGCGAAGTCAAACCAAAGGCTCTCAACAAGCCAGAATTGGGACACCTTGCCAAGTCGGGGGCGAATCCATTACGCCACTTGCACGAATACCGCTTGGAAGACACCAGTTCATTTGAATTAGGTCAACAACTAAATGCCGATGCTTTTACAGCCGGACAAATAGTAGACGTCATTGGTACTAGCATCGGTAAAGGCTTTGCGGGTTTCCAAAAACGCCACAACTTCAAACGAGGCCCAATGTCTCACGGTTCCAAGAACCACCGCGAACCCGGATCGATCGGGCCTGGAACAACCCCCGGCCGTGTCTACCCTGGTAAGAAAATGGCAGGACGGATGGGCAACGTTCAAGTAACCGTCCGCAAGCTAACAATCGTGCGGGTAGATACAGAGCGGAATCTGCTACTAATTAAAGGAGCCGTTCCCGGTAAATCTGGTGCCTTAGTCAATGTTGTGCCTGAGAAAAAAGTTGGGTGGTAGTTATGGATTATTCGTTATCAGTATATAGATAACAAATAAAAAATAACCAATCACAACTAACAACTAACAACTAACAACAGACAAAGGACAAAAAAACATGGTTAACTGTGTAGTACGAAATTGGCAAGGCGAAGAAGTTGGAGAAACAACTTTAGAAATGCGCGTAGCCAAAAAAGAAAACGCTTCTCATATCGTTCACAGAGCATTGACGCGGCAACTGAACAACGCTCGTCAAGGAAATGCTTGCACCAAAACTAGAGCCGAAGTCAGAGGCGGTGGACGCAAACCTTGGCGTCAAAAAGGAACTGGCCGAGCGAGAGCAGGTTCTATCCGCTCTCCACTGTGGCGTGGTGGCGGTGTCATCTTCGGGCCAAAACCGAGAGACTTTGAAGTCAAGATGAACAAAAAAGAACGCCGTCTTGCTTTGCGGACAGCATTCTTCAGTCGTACCGAAGACATAATTGTGGTTCAAGAATTTGCAGAGCAATTTCCCAGACCAAAAAGTAAAGAACTGCTAAGTGCGATCGCCCGTTGGGGTATCGAACCCAACAAAAAAGTTCTGTTAATCTTGCCAGAACCGCAACTAAACGTCTATTTGTCTGGACGTAACATCGAATTGGTGAACGTCATCCTGGCAACTTCCCTGAATGTTTACGACGTTCTTGCGGCTGACAAAATTATCATCACATCTACAGCCATAGCCAAAATTCAGGAGATTTACGGTGAGTAAAATCGACCCCCGCGACTACGCAGATTTGATCCAACGTCCTGTTCTCACCGAGAAAGCTACCCGAATGATGGAATTGAATCAATTCACATTCGACGTAGCCCCCAAAGCGACAAAGCCTCAAATTAAAGCAGCAATCGAAGAATTGTTCAAGGTGAAAGTCACCGCAGTCAACACCCAAAACCCGCCGCGCAAAAAACGTCGAGTTGGCAAGTTTGTCGGTTTCAAACCTTGTTACAAACGAGCAACTGTAACCCTGACCGACGGAGATTCAATCCGCAAACTCTTATTCCCAGAAGTTTAAAATTTAGTAATAGGTAATCGGTAATAGGTGATAGGTAATGGGTAATGGGAATGGGTAATAAAAAAGCATGAAAGATGAATTCGGACTTCATAAATTCTAATTACCAATTCCCAATTCCCAATTCCCAATTATCAATTACCAATTACCAATTACCAATTACCAACTACCGATCGCAAAATTATGGGCATTCGTTCTTACCGACCTTATACCGCCAGCACCAGAGAAAAAAGCGTCTCCGACTTTGCTGAAGTTACTCGCTCAGAGCCCGAAAAGTCTCTAACCAGCAACAAGCACACCAAACAAGGCCGCAACAACCGAGGCGTCATCACCTGTCGTCACC
The DNA here is from genome assembly GCF_021648855.1 of Tychonema litorale BBK16. Classification (GTDB taxonomy): domain Bacteria; phylum Cyanobacteriota; class Cyanobacteriia; order Cyanobacteriales; family Microcoleaceae; genus Microcoleus. The sequence continues at coordinate 29,820 of NZ_JAKJHX010000016.1, forward strand.
GGGGAGGCGGTCACAAACGCCTTTATAGAGACATCGATTTCCGTCGCGACAAACATAGCATTCCTGCTACCGTCAAGGAAATCGAATATGACCCTAACCGTAACGCCCGCATCGCCCTCGTCTTCTACAAAGACGGCGAAAAACGGTACATCCTTCATCCGCTGAACCTAACCGTCGGTACAGTGATTGTCTCAGGCCCAGACGCACCGATCGAGATCGGTAACGCCCTACCCCTGAGCAACATACCCCTAGGTACAAGCATCCATAACGTCGAGCTAGTACCAGGTAAAGGCGGACAAATCGTCCGTTCAGCCGGCTCCAGCGCTCAGCTAATGGCAAAAGAAGGTAGCTACGTTACCCTCAAACTGCCCTCCGGTGAACAACGCAAAGTCCGCGCCGACTGCTACGCCACCATCGGTCAAGTCGGCAACACAGACGCTAGAAACATCAGCCTTGGTAAAGCCGGCCGCACCCGCTGGAAAGGCCGTCGCCCAACCGTCCGCGGATCGGCAATGAACCCAGTTGACCACCCGCATGGTGGTGGTGAAGGCAGAGCTCCCATTGGGCGCTCTGGGCCTGTAACTCCTTGGGGTAAACCAGCATTGGGTGCCAAAACCCGGAGCAAAAACAAGCGCAGCGACTCTTTAATCGTCCGCCGTCGCCGTAAATCTTCCAAGCGTGGCAAGGGTGGCAGACAAAGTTAATGTTAATAGGTAATGGGTAATAGGTAATAGGTAATGGGTAATCAGTAATAGGTTATTGGAAATAACAAATTATCAATGCCCAATGCCCAATGCCCAATGCCCGATGCCCGATGCCCAATTCCCAATTCCCAAAATTATGTCTCGTTCATTAAAAAAAGGCCCGTTTGTCGCAGACCATCTGATGACAAAAATCGAAAAACTCAATGCTGCTGGCCAAAAACAGTTAATTAAAACTTGGTCGCGAGCTTCCACAATCCTGCCCCAAATGGTAGGCCACACCATCGCAGTTCATAACGGCAGACAACACGTCCCTGTCTACGTTACAGACCAAATGGTGGGTCACAAATTAGGAGAATTTTCTCCGACTCGCACCTTTAGAGGTCACGCAAAAAGTGGTGACAAAAAGGCCAAAAGATAGCCTAATTAGGTGACAGGTAATAGGTAATCGGCAAACAATTACCAATTACCAATTACCTTCCAATTACCTTACTCCCAATTACAAAAATCGCAATGGCTATAGATACCACATCCGAAATAAAGGCGATCGCCCGCTATATTAGAAGCTCGCCCTTCAAAGTGCGCCGAGTTCTCGACCAAATTCGAGGCAAAAGCTATCAAGAAGCGCTGATTCTACTCGAATTCATGCCGTACCGAGCTTGCGAACCAATTGTTAAAGTTTTGCGTTCCGCAGTAGCCAACGCCGAACACAACGCAGGATTGGACAAATCCAAGCTAGTAGTTTCTCAAGCTTACGCAGACCAAGGCCCAGTCCTCAAGCGCTTTAGACCCCGCGCCCAAGGTCGTGCCTACCAAATTCGCAAGCCAACCTGTCACATCACCGTGATAGTAGCTCCGCTCCTAGACAAATAACCAAGAGAAACTGTTATGGGACAAAAAATACATCCAATTGGTTTTCGCCTCGGCATAACCCAAGAGCACCGCTCTCGTTGGTTTGCTGATGCCAGAAACTATCCCGAACTCTTGCAAGAAGACTTCAAAATTCGCAAGTACGTCCGCAAAAACCTCAGTAACGCTGGGATTTCCTCAGTCCGAATTGAACGCAAAGCCGATCAAATCGACCTAGAAGTGTTCACAGCCAGACCTGGTGTTGTCGTAGGCCGCGGTGGAGCAGGCATCGAAACATTACGAGTCGGTTTGCAACAGCTACTCGGCAACAACCGCCAAATCCGCATCAACGTTGTTGAAGTTCAACGAGTTGATGCTGATGCCACTCTAATCGCAGAGTACATCGCTCAGCAACTAGAACGGCGCGTATCTTTCCGCCGAGTGGTTCGCCAAGCGATTACTCGCGCTCAAAAAGTGGGTATTGAAGGCATCAAAATTCAAGTCAGCGGACGACTCAACGGCGCAGAAATCGCCCGTACTGAGTGGACGCGGGAAGGAAGAGTTCCTTTGCACACCTTGCGTGCTGACATTGATTACTCCTACTGCACCGCCCAAACCATCTACGGTATCCTCGGCATTAAAGTTTGGGTTTTCAAAGGCGAAATTATTCCTGGACAGGAGCAAATCGCAGCCCCGAATGCAGCTTTGCCTCGTACCAAGAACAAGCGTCGCCGTCAGGATTTTGAAGATCGATCGAACGAAGGCTAGTGGTTAACTGTTAATTGTCAGTGGGTGAATGGTCAATTGTTCAAAACCAATTACCAATTACCAACTATCAATTACTAATTGCCAATTCCCAATTACCAAATCCCCCAGCCATGTTAAGCCCTAAAAGAACCAAATTCCGCAAACAACAGCGCGGGAGAATGTGCGGTGTTGCCACCCGCGGCAACACAGTTAGCTTTGGTGACTTCGCGCTCCAAGCTATCGAACCCGCCTGGATCACTTCTCGCCAAATAGAAGCCGGACGGCGCGCCATGACCCGCTACATCCGCCGGGGTGGCAAAATCTGGATTCGGATTTTCCCCGACAAACCAGTCACTCAAAGAGCAGCAGAAACCCGGATGGGTTCTGGTAAAGGCTCACCTGAGTTTTGGGTTGCCGTCGTCAAGCCGGGTCGGGTAATGTTTGAAATTGGTGGTGTCACCGAAGAAATTGCTCGCGAAGCAATGCGTTTGGCAGACTTCAAATTGCCAATTAAAACCAAGTTCATCACTCGCGAAGACGAGTAGTCATAACGATCAACGACAAAATTATGTCTTTACCCAAGATTAAAGAATCTAGAGATTTGAACGATGCCGAAGTGGCAGAGCAAATTTTAGCCGTCAAGCGCCAACTAATGGAACTTCGGTTGTTCCAAGCTACCGGCCGTATGGATAAGCCCCACTTGTTCAAGCACGCCAAACACCGACTAGCTCAACTGATGACGGTTGAACGCGATCGGCAAAGGGTGGCTGAAGCTGCTGCTGTTGCTGAAAAATTAACTCAGTCTATAGAGACAACAGAAGTTGCCGAACCGATCGCACAGTAGTTACAAAAAACTCAATTGCACAACAAAAATAGGTAGGTATGGCAGTTAAAGAACGAGTTGGCGTAGTAGTCAGCGACAAAATGGACAAAACTGTGGTAGTGGCAATCGAAAACCGCTCCTCCCACACCAAATACGGCAAAATCGTAGTCCGCACCAAACGTTACAAAGTTCACGACGAAGAAAATAAGTGCAAACCGGGCGATCGAGTCCGCATCACTGAAACCCGTCCGTTGAGCAAAACCAAACGCTGGACAGTTGCCGAAATCTTCGGTACAAAAAACGGCTAACAGTTAATTGCTAATCGCCCGCCGATTAACAATTCCCTGCTTCAGTCAACAGCGGTGCCCTGAGCGAAGTCGAAGGGTCAACAGTTAACAGCGGTGCCCTGAGCGAAGTCGAAGGGTCAACAGTTAACAGTCAACAGTTAACAGTCACAAATAACCATGATTCAACCCCAGACATACTTAAATGTCGCCGACAATAGTGGAGCACGCAAAATAATGTGCATCCGCGTATTGGGAGGCGGTAACCGCCACTACGGCGGAGTCGGCGATGTGATCATTGCCGTCGTCAAAGACGCCATTCCCAATATGGCAGTCAAAAAATCCGATGTCGTCCGGGCAGTCATTGTCAGAACCCGCAAAGCATTGCGTCGCGACAGTGGCATGAGCATTCGTTTTGATGATAACGCCGCCGTTATTATCAATCCAGAAGGCAACCCTAAAGGCACTCGCGTTTTTGGGCCAATCGCCCGTGAACTGCGCGACAAAAACTTCACTAAAATCGTTTCTTTAGCCCCAGAGGTACTTTAAAATGTACGGAAAAAAGGGTAAACCAACGAGCGAACCGCAGCGCCATAGAATGCACGTCAAAGCAGGCGACACGGTTCAAATTATTACTGGCAAAGAGAAAGGGAAAGTTGGAGAAATCTTAAAAACCTATCCTAAACTCAGCAAAGTAATTGTTAAAGGTGTAAATGTCAGAACCAAGCACGTTAAGCCTCAGCAAGAAGGGGAATCGGGTAAAATCGTGACATTTGAGGCTCCTATTCACAGCTCGAATGTCATGCACTACTCCGAAAAAGAAAAAGTAGCTAGTCGTGTTTGCTATACCTTTAGCGAAGATGGTCGCAAACTGCGACAGCTCAAAAAAACCGGAGAAATCCTCGATAATTAGTCAGTAGTCAGTAGTCAGTAGTCATTAGTCATTAGTCATTAGTCATTAGAAGACAACAGACAACAGACAACAGACAACAGTCAACAGACAAAAGACAAAAAATTCCCTGACCAAGCCCAGGGACAGTTAAAGAAACCCAAAAACAATGCCAGACAAACTCAAAGTTCTTTACCTAGAAAAGATTGTACCCAAACTGATGGATCAGTTTAAATATACTAATATCCATCAGGTACCAAAACTCCTCAAAGTCACCGTGAACCGTGGTTTGGGAGAAGCATCTCAAAATGCTAAGGCATTAGATTCATCGATCAACGAAATTGGCATCATCACAGGTCAAAAACCAGTGGTGACGCGAGCGAAAAAGGCGATCGCAGGCTTCAAAATCCGCAAAGGAGTACCCGTTGGTGTCATGGTGACACTACGAGCCGATCGGATGTACGATTTTCTTGATCGACTAATCAACCTCGCACTTCCCCGAATCAGAGACTTTCGCGGCATCAGTCCTAAAAGCTTCGACGGACGCGGCAACTACAGCTTGGGCGTGAGAGAACAACTAATCTTTCCCGAAATAGAATATGACAGCATCGATCAAGTTCGAGGCATGGACATTTCAATTATCACCACAGCACAAACCGACGAAGAAGGACGCGCCTTGCTCAAAGAAATGGGAATGCCCTTCCGGGACAACTAAGTAGTAGAGTAAGGAGCAAAACATGGCAGCTAACGATACCATAGCAGATATGTTGACGCGCATTCGCAATTCATGCATGGCGCGCCATCAAACAACACAAATTCCAGCTACAAAAATGACCCGTAGCATCGCTAAAGTCCTCAAAAGTGAAGGCTTTATCAGCGAATTTGAAGAAGCAGAACCAGAAGGGATAGAGCGGTTTATAGTGCTTTCTCTAAAGTACAAAGGCAAAACTCGCAAGCCCATCATCACGGCACTTAAGCGAGTCAGCAAACCAGGACTGCGCGTCTACTCGAACCGTAAAGAATTGCCCAGAGTTTTAGGCGGAATTGGCATTGCCATTATCTCCACCTCCAGCGGCATTATGACCGATCGAGAAGCCCGTCGCCAAGGTTTAGGCGGAGAAGTGCTTTGTTATGTTTGGTAGTCATTAGTCATTAGTCAGCAGTCATTAGTCATTAGTCATTAGTTATTGGTTGGTGGTTAGTAGCAAATAATGACAACTAACAACTAACAACTGACAACTAAAAACTGACATCTAACAACTAAACAACTGGCAACTAAAAAATGACAACTGACGACTAATTAACTAAAAACAAAGGACAAAAAATTATGTCGCGAATTGGCAAGCGTCCGATTAGCATTCCCACGAAAGTCACCATCACCCTAGACGGTCAAAAAGTTGCCGTCAAAGGCCCCAAAGGTGAACTTTCCAGAGTCATACCAGCAGAAATCCTGATGGGACTCGAAGGCGAGACTTTACTCGTCACACGCCGAGACGAATCTCGCGTGGCCCGACAACTCCACGGCCTGTGTCGCACCCTAGTCGCGAACATGGTCGAAGGTGTATCCCAAGGTTTTCAGCGTCGGTTGGAAATTATTGGTACAGGTTATCGGGCACAGGTTCAAGGACGGAACCTGATTTTAAACGTCGGTTACAGCAAGCCCGTTGAAATGCCCCCTCCAGAAGGCATCACAGTGGCAGTAGAAGGCAACACAAACGTCATTGTCTCCGGCATTGACAAAGAACTCGTAGGCAACACAGCAGCCCGCATCCGTGCGGTACGTCCGCCTGAAGTCTACAAGGGTAAGGGCATTCGCTACAGCGGCGAAGTCGTCCGCCGCAAAGCTGGTAAAACAGGCAAAACAGGTAAGAAGTAACTATGAAGCTTACTCGCAAAGAGTCAGTCCACCGCAGACACCGCCGCGTGCGGCGCAAGGTGTTCGGCACCTCCGAACGTCCCAGATTAGCGGTATTTCGATCGCACCAACACATCTACGCTCAAGTAATCGACGACATGACACAGCACACTTTGGCTGCCGCGTCAACTCTCGATCCAGAATTGAAGTCAGAACTCACTTCGGGAGGCAATTGCAGCGCCAGCATCCAAGTCGGTCAGTTGATAGCCAAACGTTGTTCCAGCGCTGGTATAGTCAAAGTCGTATTCGATCGCGGAGGCAACCTCTATCACGGTAGAGTCAAAGCCCTCGCCGACGCAGCTCGCGAAGCCGGGTTAGAATTTTAGGAAGAAGCAAGAAGGAAGAAGGCCCTTCTACTCCGCTCAGGGAAAGCTTCAGGAAGAAGGAAAAGGGAAGAAGGAAAAAAGAATCTACAACAAAATTCTTAATTTCTAATTGTTAATTTCTATTTTCCAACAACCAGTTACTAATCCTCAATTCCCCAAGGACAAAACATGGCAGAACAAAAAGAACAACGCAACAAGAAAAAAAGTAGCAACAACAAAGGGCGCGAAAAAGAATCCGAATGGCAAGAACGGGTAGTTCAGATTCGCCGTGTTACCAAAGTAGTCAAAGGCGGTAAAAAACTCAGCTTCCGCGCCATCGTCATCATCGGCAATGAACGCGGTCAAGTTGGAGTCGGAGTAGGCAAAGCTAGTGATGTCATCGGTGCCGTTAAAAAAGGCGTTGCTGACGGCAAAAAGCACCTAATTGAAGTGCCTCTCACTAAATCTAACTCCATCCCTCACCCCATCAACGGTGCCGGCGGCGGAGCAAAAGTCATGATGCGCCCAGCAGCACCCGGAACCGGGGTAATTGCAGGGGGAGCAGTGCGAACTGTTCTCGAACTAGCAGGAGTCCGTAATATCTTAGCCAAACAGCTAGGTTCAGGAAATCCTTTAAACAACGCTAGAGCCGCAGTCAACGCCCTCTCCACTCTTCGCACCTTGTCCGAAGTTGCTCAAGAGCGCGGAATTCCAGTAGAAAACCTATACGGTTAAGGACTAGGGAAGGGGATATTGTCAGTTTTGAGTATTAAGTATTGAGTTTTGAATAAAAATTTTTCATTCCTCAAAACTCAAAACTCAAAACTACCAATTACCAATTACCAATTACCAACTACCAACTACCAAAACTATGAGATTGCAAGACGCCCGCCCAAAAGCAGGCTCCACAAAACGCCGCCGTCGTTTGGGCCGAGGTATTTCGGCCGGTCAAGGCGCCAGTTCCGGTAAAGGGATGCGCGGTCAAAAAGCTAGATCCGGTAGCGGAACTAGACCCGGTTTTGAAGGAGGTCAAAATCCTCTCTACCGTCGCCTTCCTAAGCTGAAGAGCTTCCCTTTAGTGAACCGCAAAGAGTACACTACCATTAATGTAAGTAAATTAGCATCGCTGCCAGCAAACACAGAAGTTACTCTCATCTCTTTGATTCAAGCAAAAATCGTCAATAGTGACAATGGCCCGCTGAAAATCTTAGGAGATGGCGAACTGAATGTGGCTCTGCAAGTGCGCGCCAAGGCTTTTACCGCTGGTGCTCGCACCAAAATAGAAGCTGCTGGTGGAAGTTGCGAATTAGTTGCTTAAAGATTTGAGGTTTGAGAATGTGTCCAAATCTCAAATCCTCAACCTTACTATCAAAAAATGATTTAGTCCAAAAGCAAAAATCTAAAATCCAAAATCGTAACTATGGACGTTAGTAGAGAAAAAGCGCCAACTGCACAAGAGACGTTCATGCAGATGGCCCAAGCTGCGGGCTTGCGAGGCCGCATCCTCGTAACCATCGGCTTATTGATTTTAGTGCGCTTGGGCGTCCACTTGCCAGTCCCCGGCATTGATCGCGTCGCCTTTTCCCAAAATGTTCAAAATAGCCCCTTAATTGGCTTTTTGGATCTATTTTCAGGGGGCGGGCTCTCAGCTTTGGGGATTTTTGCTCTAGGGATTTTGCCCTACATCAATGCTTCCATTATTGTGCAACTTTTAACAGCGGCTCTGCCCAGTTTAGAAGATATGCAGAAAAATGACGGCGAAGCAGGGCGACGCAAGATTTCTCAAATTACTCGCTATGTTTCCTTGGGCTGGGCGATTCTTCAAAGTGTTGGGATTGCTATTTGGGTTAGTCCTTTTGCTCAGACTCCATCGCCTTTTTTCATCCCGCAGACTGCTTTGGCTTTGACCGCAGGGTCGATGTTTGTCATGTGGATATCGGAAGTGGTGACGGAGCGAGGTATTGGAAACGGAGCATCTTTGTTGATTTTTATCAACATTGTGTCAGTTTTGCCACGTTCTCTAGGACAAACTTTTGAATTGGCTCAAAGTGGGGACACCCAAGTTGTAGGCCGCGTCATTGTTCTGTTGCTAGTCTTTTTGGTGACGATTGTTGGGATTGTTTTTGTTCAGGAAGGTACTCGCCGGATTCCGATTATTTCTGCTCGCCGCCAAGTCGGCCGCAAGGTTTATCGGGAGAGTCGCAGTTATCTACCCCTGCGCTTAAATCAAGGCGGAGTCATGCCGATCATTTTTGCATCTTCGGTGTTGATCGTGCCTTCTTTCCTCGCTCAGTCTCTCAATCAGCCGTTTTTGGTTCAAGTCGCGAATGTGTTGAGTCCTAGCGGGCCTGCACCTTGGGCTTATGCGCTATTTTATCTGACTTTGATTCTGTTCTTTAGCTACTTCTACGCTTCGTTGATTGTCAACCCCGTAGATATGTCTCAGAACTTGAAAAAAATGGGTGCCAGTATTCCTGGGATTCGCCCTGGTCAGAAAACCAGCGATTATATTGAGAAGGTTTTGAACCGTTTGACTTTCTTGGGAGCGGTATTTCTCGGCTTGGTGGCGATTGTGCCAACTGCTGTGGAAAGCGCGATCGGGGTGCAAACTTTTAGAGGCTTCGGTGCAACTTCCTTACTGATTCTAGTCGGTGTTGCGATCGAAACTGCTAAACAAGTTCAAACCTATGTCATCTCCCAACGATATGAAGGAATGGTGAAGTAATCGCAATGCAACTGATTTTTATGGGGCCTCCAGGGGCAGGAAAGGGAACTCAGGCTCAGCTTTTAGCCACTCTCTGGAAAATACCCCACATTTCTACTGGTGACATCCTACGCGCTTGCGTAGTGGCAAAAACTACCTTGGGTCAAAAAGCCCAAGCGTATATGGATGCCGGTGACTTGGTTCCCGACCAGTTATTGATGGATATCGTGCAAGAACGGATGAATCAACCAGATGCCAGTGCTGGTTGGATCCTGGACGGCTTTCCCCGCACAGTCCCACAAGCAGCGTTTTTTGACACACTGCTTTGCGATGTTGGAGGTGGCAAGTCTGGTAAGGACTGCGATTTGAGGGCTGTCAATTTGGATGTCCCTGACCACATTTTGGTAACTCGTCTGTTATCGCGGGGTCGCCAAGATGACAATGAGGAGACCATTCGTCGTAGGTTGCAAGTTTATCGGGAGCAAACCGAGCCTTTGATTGAGTTTTACAGAGACCGCCAACAGTTGGTTGCGGTTGATGGAGATCGATCGATGGAGGAAGTTACAGCACAACTTCAACAAGCTCTTTCGGTAGACTCTTAAACCTTCTCAATCGAGCCTGTTACCCCAACAACTTTTGCTAAGATGTGTTAACTAGGAGCTTTTTGTGCTAAAGGGTTGTCTGAGGGTTGATTAACAGTGAGATTTTTGACTCGTCCGTTTTGCAACTTTGGGTTCGACAAGGAAGCCCGGACACTCCTAGTTAATCAAATGTAGAGTTGAGGTAAATACCAAATTGTCTAAGCAAGATTTAATTGAAATGGAAGGGACAGTGGTGGATTCCCTGCCCAATGCGATGTTTCGCGTTGACCTAGATAATGGGTTTAACGTGCTGGCACACATTTCTGGTAAGATCCGTCGCAACTACATCAAAATTCTGCCTGGGGATCGCGTCAAAGTAGAATTAACCCCCTACGACTTGACCAAGGGCAGGATTACTTATCGCCTTCGTAAAAAATAGGCTTAGATAAAACTTTCTAACTAATTCTAAGTTTAATTAGAGAGAATTTGGTAAAATCCGTCAAATTTATGCTATAGTGCTAGGTTTGTAGTGTTGCCGAGAAGGGCATCAATAACTCACGGGTGCACAGAGTTAATTCATTGTTAAACCGTGAAAGTATCGATCGCCCTTCAGTCTGAAAAACAGACAAACTTAACCCCAGTAGTGGGATTGAGTGTCAGCGGGTTCGTTCATAAAATAACCCGCGCTTCATAAATTTTAATTGAGGAGAGGCCTACACCTTGCCCAGTCTCTCCTCCCACCGCTATACAGGCAGTGCGGGCGTGCCTGTTCTGCGGTATAGCGGGGTTCTCCAGGCAGGAAGAAAGATGAAAGTTCGAGCATCTGTCAAAAAGATTTGCGAAAAATGTCGCGTCATCCGCCGCCGAGGCAGAGTGATGGTGATATGTAGTAACCCAAAACACAAACAACGCCAGGGTTAGAAAGTTGAAAAAATTAGGAATAGTAGATAGCTGCTGCCTAATTTAAATTGTAGCCAAACAGGAAAACTAGGGAGACAAAAGTGTGGCACGGATTGCCGGCGTAGACCTTCCACGCGATAAGCGCGTCGAAATAGGTCTGACATACATTTACGGAATAGGCCTATCTCGGGCCCAAAAAATTATCGCTGCAACAGGCGTCAATCCTGACACTCGTGTCAAGGATCTAACTGAAGCAGATGTGACCGTCCTGCGGCTTCATGTAGAAGCGAACTACCAGATAGAAGGAGACCTCCGGCGCTGGGAGTCAATGAACATCAAGCGCCTGGTGGACATCGGGACTTATCGCGGTCGTCGTCACCGTTTGGGTCTGCCGGTACGGGGCCAGAGAACCCGCACCAACGCCAGAACCCGTCGGGGCGTCCGCCGAACAGTTGCGGGCAAGAAAAAGGCACCTTCCAAGAAGTAACATCTTTTTGGGAAAATTACGCTGGGGGCTGGTGGCTCCTAGCGCTTCGGGAAATTAGTTGACAGAAAAGTTAAAGAGACTAATATGGCGCGACAACAGACAGGCAAGAAATCTGGTGCAAAAAAGCAGAAACGGAATGTACCGAATGGGGTAGGCTACATCCAGTCTACCTTCAACAATACGATCGTCACTATTACCGACCTGAATGGCGAAGTAATATCCTGGGCGTCAGCCGGTTCAAGCGGTTTTAAAGGAGCGAAGAAGGGAACTCCCTTTGCAGCTCAAACAGCAGCAGAAAGTGCCGCCCGCCGAGCCAACGACCAAGGGATGCGCCAAATAGAAGTAATGGTCAGCGGACCAGGAGCAGGACGAGAAACTGCTATTCGGGCGCTACAAGGGGCAGGACTAGAAATTACCCTGATTAGAGATGTTACCCCAATTCCTCACAACGGCTGTCGCCCTCCCAAGCGGCGTAGAGTCTAAAACGATTTGAGATTTTAGATTTTAGATTTTGGATAATGGCTAATTGCTGAAAGCCAATAATTAATGGTATTAAGTGTTGCCCCGTCCATCCAAAATCCGAAATCCGTTCAGGGGTATGCTCTGCAATCTAAAATCCAAAATCCAAAATCAACAGTGGAAAAGGGAGGTCACTCCGTGGCGCAGTTTCAAATTGAATGTATTGAGTCTAATACTGACAAAGACCGGAGTCAGTACGGAAAATTCGTCCTCGAACCACTAGACCGGGGTCAAGGAACAACGGTTGGGAATGCGCTGAGACGAGTTCTGCTGTCAAACTTGGAAGGAACAGCAGTAACTTCAGTCAGAATCGCAGGTGTCAATCACGAATTTGCCACAATCGAAGGGGTACGAGAAGATGTTCTCGAAATCCTGCTGAATATGAAAGAGGTCGTCCTCAAAACTCATTCTCAGCAGCCCCAAATAGGTAGATTGCGGATTGAAGGGCCTGTGACAGTTACTGCCGATCGATTCGATGTACCTTCTGAGGTAGAAATAATCGATCGCTCTCAGTATATTGCGACTCTTTCCCCTGGCTCAGTTCTGGAGATGGAATTCCGAATTGAAAAAGGGATCGGATACCGAGCTGTAGACCGTAGTCGCGATGATGGAGCAGCCTTGGATTTTCTGTCCATTGATGCCATTTTTATGCCGATTCGTAGAGTCAACTACAGCGTCGAAGACGCTCGTGTAGGTGGCACTGTCGAGAAAGACCGGCTGATTATGGAAATCTGGACTGATGGTAGTGTGACTCCTCAAGAAGCTCTGAGTCAATCTGCTCACATCCTGGTAGACCTGTTTGCACCTCTTAAGGACATCACCCAAGATTCCCTCAAACCCGAATCTCAAGGTGTAACTGATCCTACAAGCCAAATTCCGATCGAGGAATTGCAGTTGTCAGTACGGGCTTACAACTGTCTCAAGCGAGCTCAGATTAACTCCGTGGCAGACTTATTGGATTATACCCAAGAAGATTTGCTGGAGATCAAGAACTTCGGGCAGAAATCTGCTGAAGAAGTAATTGAAGCTTTGCAAAAGCGCTTGGGCATTACCTTGCCACAGGAAAAGTCATCTAAAAGTTAATCGAAGGTAATCGGTCATGGGTGATGGGTAATCGGCAGCAGGCTCAAAGATGAAAAAAGTTTTTCACTCTCTAGTCAATTACCAATTACCAATTACCAATTACCAATTACCAATTACCCCTTACCAATTACCAACTGCTATGCGTCACCGTTGTCGCGTCCCCCAACTTAATAAACCGGCTGACCAACGTCGCGCACTACTGCGCTCGTTGACCACCGAATTAATCCGTCACGGTAAAATTACTACTACTCTCGCCCGCGCTAAGGCGCTGCGTTCAGAGGCGGACAAAATGATTACTTTGGCAAAAGATGGCTCCCTAGCCGCTCGTCGCCAAGCTATGGGCTTTATCTACGACAAACAGTTAGTACACGCACTGTTTGAAGCAGCACAAGAACGGTATGGTTCGCGTAACGGCGGCTACACTCGCGTTGTGCGTACTGTCCCCCGTCAAGGTGACAATTCCGAAATGGCGATCGTTGAACTGGTTTAATTCTATTTTGGGTTGGAGATTTTGATTTATGATTGACAATCCCAAATCCCAAATCGAAAACCCTGAATCGATGCAGCGCGTTGCTCTGGTGATCCAATATCTCGGCACAGACTTTCACGGTTGGCAGCGACAACCGAATCAGCGTACAGTACAAGAAGAGATTGAAACAGCAATCTCCAATGTTCTGGAGCGTCCGGTAACGCTGTACGGTGCCGGTAGGACTGATGCGGGAGTTCACGCCGCTGCTCAAGTAGCCCATTTTGATGCCCAGGGCCCAATTCCGGCTCACCGCTGGGCAAGCGTTCTCAACTCTCGACTGGCAAAAGATATTTTAATTCGAGCTTCGGCAAAGGTGGAACCTACCTGGCACGCTCGGTTCTCAGCCAGTTGGCGGCGCTATCGCTACACCCTTTATACAGACCCGATCGCAAATTTGTTTGTACGTCCTGTTGCTTGGCATTATTATCACGCACCGGTGAATGAATCAAAGATTCAGGCAGCAATGGAACCCCTAATCGGGCGTCACCATTTAGCAGCTTTCCACCGTGCCGGGTCTGCTAGGCCCCATTCTTGGGTTGATGTGCAAGCAGCAGAGTGTCACCGTTCTGGGCCTTTGATATATATCGAGGTTCAGGCGAAAGGGTTTCTTTACGGGATGATGCGCCTCCTGGTGGGGTTGCTGGTGCAGGTGGGTCGCGGGGAAAGGGCGATCGATGATTTTACAGATATTTGGGTCAACGAACGCCGAGAACTTGTAAAATATGCCGCCCCCGCTCAAGGTTTATGCCTGCTGCGAGTTGGGTATGAAGACTTTCCCTTTGCCCCAGAAGTTTGGTATGATACTCAGCCAAAATTAGTTATTGGTTATTAGTTATTGGTTATTAGTTATTGGCAACAATTAACAACTAACAATTAACAAATAACAATTAACAACTGACAACTGACAATTAAGAAGAAAAAATGAACAAAACTTACGTCCCTACTCACGACTCCCTAGAGCATAAGTGGTACGTGGTCGATGCCGCCGACCAACGACTCGGCCGTCTGGCAACTGAAGTTGCCACGTACCTCCGGGGAAAACACAAACCGACTTACACTCCTTCTATGGATACGGGCGATTTCGTCATTGTAATCAATGCCGAAAAAATTGCTGTTACTGGCAAAAAACGCACCCAAAAAATCTATCGTCGCCACTCTGGAAGACCAGGTGGGATGAAAACAGAAACTTTTGCCAAATTGCAAGCACGTTTGCCAGAAAGAATTGTTGAAGAAGCGATTCGAGGAATGCTTCCTCACACTTCTTTGGGCAGACAATTGTTTACTAAGCTGAAGGTGTACGCTGGGCCTGAGCATCCGCACGCAGCTCAAAAACCAGAAGAGTTAATTGTTCAAACAATTCCGGGAGGAAATGAGTAATGCAAGCAACAGATACTGGCCGCGCTGTGTACTGGGGTACCGGTCGCCGCAAATGTTCAGTGGCGCGAGTCCGTTTGGTTCCCGGCACTGGTGTATTGACTGTCAATGGTAAAGAAGGGGATTTGTACCTGCAATTCAACCCAACTTATTTGGCTCTGGCTAAGGCTCCTTTGGAAACTTTGGGTCTGGAAAATGAGTATGATATTTTGGTGAAAGTTGAAGGCGGCGGTTTGACAGGTCAAGCTGATTCAATTCGCTTGGGTGTTGCTAGAGCACTTTGCCAATTAGACCCAGACAACCGCAAACCTCTCAAAATTGAGGGCTATTTGACTCGTGACCCACGGGCAAAAGAGCGGAAAAAGTATGGTTTGCGGAAGGCTCGGAAGGCTCCTCAATACTCGAAACGGTAATCGATCAGAGAAGGAAGAAGGAAGAAGGAAGAAGGAAGAAGGAAAAATTATCCAGATTCCATCCTTCTTTTTTTCAATCTCTATTTCTGATTCCTGATTCGGGCTTTCACAGCCAATGATCGCGGAAAATTGCTGCTGTTGTTGGTGTACAAGTCCGATGAGGGCTAAAATGGTTGTAAAGTCAAAAATTTAGAGAGTAAAAAAAATGGCGAAAGCTGGTATTCATCCTGAGTGGTATCCCGAATCTCAGGTTTTTTGCAACGGGGAACACGTCATGACTGTTGGTTCGACTAGAGCCAAACTGCAAGTTGATGTTTGGTCTGGGAATCATCCTTTTTATACTGGCACTCAGAAGATTATTGATACTGAAGGTCGTGTGGAACGCTTTATGCGGAAATATGGCATGACAGATGTAGAAATGCCGACAGCAGATGCGAATTCTGGGCCGATCAAAATGGAAGTAACCAAATCAGATGCTTCCAAAGGCAAAAAGAAGAAGTAGCCGGATTGTCATTTGTCCGCAGTTTGTTGGGAGTAGTTTTTTCTACCGATAACTTACCGCCTTCGGATTTTAGATTTTAGATTGAAGAGTTGCTCTTTGGTAGTTGAGTGCGATCGAGTAGAGTTTGATCGAGATTCTATCCCAACTGCTATTCAATTCTAAAATCTAAAATCTAAAGTCTAAAATCTAAAATCTAAAATCTAAAATCGATTGACGGAGGACATTTGACAATGGCTGAATCTTATTTGCTGGATAAATTGAAGTCGGTGGAGCAAACTTTTCATGAGTTGACTCGCCGCATGGCTGACCCGGATGTGGCTAGGGATAATTATGAGTTTCAGCGGGTAGCAAAAGCTCGATCGTCCTTGGAGGAAGTGGTCGATACTTTTGAGCTGTGGAAAATAACTCAGGATGATTTGGTGGGTGCGCGACAGGTTCTCAAGGAAGCTGCGAGCGATCGCGAAATGCACCAAATGGCTGCGCTGGAAGTTGAGGAACTTGAGTCGAAATCGGAACATTTCGAGAGTCGTTTGAAGGTTTTGTTACTGCCTCGCGATCCGAATGATGATAAGAATATTATGTTGGAAATTCGGGCGGGTACTGGCGGAGATGAGGCTAGTATTTGGGCTGGAGATTTGCTCAGGTTGTATTCTCGTTACGCTCAAACTCAAGGCTGGATGGTGAAGTTGATGAGTGAGTCGCTGGCGGACATGGGCGGGTTTAAGGAAGTAATTCTGGAAGTGACGGGCGATAGTGTTTATAGCAAGCTGAAGTTTGAGGCTGGGGTACACCGGGTGCAGCGGGTGCCGATGACTGAGGCTAGTGGCCGGGTTCACACTTCGACGGCGACGGTGGCGGTGATGCCGGAGGTTGATGATGTGGAGATTCACATCGATCCGAAGGATATTCAGATGAGTACGGCTCGATCGGGCGGTGCTGGCGGCCAAAACGTGAACAAGGTGGAAACTGCTGCGGATTTGTTTCACAAGCCGACTGGAATTCGGATTTTCTGTACTGAGGAGCGGAGTCAGTTGCAGAATAAGGAGCGGGCGATGCAGATTTTGCGGGCTAAGCTTTATGACATTAAGTTGCGGGAGCAGCAGGATGAGGTGAAGTCGCGGCGAATTGCCCAGGTTGGTACTGGTTCGCGATCGGAAAAAATTCGCACGTACAACTATAAGGATAATCGGGCTACCGACCACCGTTTGGGGGAGAATTTTTCGCTCAATAGTGTTTTGGAAGGGGATATTGAGGAGATTATTCAGACTTGCATTTCTCAGGATCAGCAGGATCGTTTGGCTGAGTTGGCTGCTTCTACTTCTAATTGATGGGTTGATTGGGAACTAGGCACATTTTTGGGTGTGCCTTTGTTCTCTGATCACTTGACGGATGTGGTTGAGGAGGGCGTCCCAAATTGCATCGCCGATCGCGACTGGATACTTGAAATGTTCGAGGTCGTACTGTACGATGATTTCTAGGGGTGCTAAGGTTTGCTGGTTTCGACAACTGGCAATTGTGGCGATCGTCTCTTGTTCCCATCTGGCAAATAGTCTGTAGCTGAAAAAGGAACTGCATTTTTGTCCTTTTTTGTTCAGGTAAACAACTATTACTTGATGCTGTTTGGGGTAAACTTTGACTATCCGGTTTACGGGCATTCTCAGAGCTTCGGCTGCTTCTATTTTGGAGATTTGCCAGCGCTGGGGTTTTAGCCAACCGGAGGCTGTAAGGCTTTGACGGGTGCGGCTGGGCTTGTGAGTTTTTAGATTGCGTCTCTTGTTCATTTTTACTTTCCCTGATGTCTGTCTTCGGTTTCAAAGTTCGATCGGGCTGTTCCCTTATGTTGGGTTCCTAGCTCAGAACCATTTGTTTAGCGACCCCTTCGGCGTATCAACACTTAGGTTGTAATTATTAGTTTACTTGCAATGCGCCCCTGTGTCAAGTGTAATTATGAATTGCAAGTGGAAAATTTGGGAGTTGGGAAGTAAACTGAGTTATGTGGGATTAAGTAGTGACGGCAGTTGTGAACGCAGAAGCTAAGAGAAAATTGATCGAGATTGTCAAACTAGCTCGCGGTTCCATGAGTCAGCGGGGATTCGGCAAGCTTCTGGGTGTCTCTGCGACTGCGGTTCAGTTGTGGGAAAAAGGTCAGAGCATCCCAGATACAGAAAATTTGGCTCAGATTGCTGTGAGGGCCGGGTTTACACTTGAAGAGCTGCTCGCTCATCTCGAAGGCAAGCCCATGCGTGAACCGGTAGATACTAACGAGCTGCTGAAAAAAATTCAATGTATACCAATTAGTGAGTTAGCCGTGGTTGGTAGAGCCGTGATGGATAGACTCGCGGCGGCGGCTGAGTCGTCTGGGAAATATAGTTGATTTATGAGTTCGTAAGTAGACTGGTAGATACGATCGCATAGCTTTTAAGTTGTGAACATCCAAAATAGACAAAAACTTAGTGAAATTATCAAAACGGCGCGCGGAACAATGAGTCAGCGAGCGTTTGGTAAGCTTTTAGGCGTTTCTGCGACTGCTGTTCAGCTTTGGGAAAGGGGCGATACGGTTCCAGAGACGGAAAACTTGGGTAAGCTCGCAGCGAGAGCAGGCTATACTCTGGAAGAGTTTCTCAGCATTTTGGATGGCAATCCAGTCTCGCAACCTTCAGAAATTAACGATATTCTCAAAAAAATTCAGTTTTTGCCTCTGAGTCAGGTGGCGCTAATTGCTAAAGCTGTAGCGGATAGATTCGCTGCGTCGGCTGAGGCTGCTGGAGAATGAATATGAGGCAAATTTATCTGTAAACTAGGAGTTGTGGTTATCTCGTGGCTGATACCGTGGACGCAGAAGCTAAGAAAAAACTGAGTGAGGTTGTTAAATTAGCGCGGGGCTCGATGAGTCAGACTGCTTTTGGCAAGCTGTTGGGAGTTTCTGCTGCTTCTGTCTTGTATTGGGAAGTATGGTTGATGTAGATAGACCAGTTTACTTGTAGGTACGATCGCATAGCTCTTAACTTTATTTCCCTATAAAAAAGTGGTGGAACTAATGCCCGATGCCCATCTCCCCACAACTTGAGTTATCATACAAACACAATGTAAAGAAATGTAAAGGAATATGCAGAACAAAGTTGTCGTTATCGTGGGTGCGACTGGTGGGATCGGTTCAGCGGTGGCTCGCAAACTAGCAGATGCGGGTGCAAACCTAGTGCTTGCAGCTAGAGACAGCAGTCGTTTAGACGCTTTAGCCAGCCAATTGCCGACAACCGACATACTCGCAGTGCCTACAGATATTACCCAGTTGCCACAAGTCGAAACGCTGATGCAGAAAGCTCTGGAGCATTTCGGACAAGTTGATGTGTTGATAAATGCTGCCGGCGCCGGTATTCTCAAGCAGTGGAACAAGCTAGAACCCGCTGATTTAGATGCGATGCTTGACTTGAATTTGAAAGGCAGTTTTTACACATCTCAAGCAGCAGCTAATGTGATGAAAGACCGCAAATCTGGTCACATTTGCAATGTCATCGGCATTTTAGGCAAGCATTCGATGGCGATGGGGACAGCTTATTGTGCTTCAAAGTTTGGCGTGGTTGGTTTCAGCAAGTGCATGGCAGATGAGTTGCGCCGCTACGGTGTTAAGTTTACACTATTCTACTTTGGTGGGGTCGATTCTCCGTTTTGGGATAATGTGAGTTTGAAGGTAGATAGGTCAAAAATGTTGAGTACAGAAACTGCTGCCAATGCAATTATGTTTGCTCTTTCTGCTGATCCGCAAGCTGTGCCAATGGAGATTAATATTCAGCCCGAAAGTCATTTGTTTTTTTAGCAGCAAAATTCAGTCTTCAGGATGACATCATCTCTGCTATTTTTAGACTATTATTAGTTGCGCTGATAAAAAACACATGAAAATTATCCAGTCCTCACTCCATTCCTTGCTGTTGTGCGTCGCAACTCTGCTAAGCTCCGACTTTTCACTTGCCATTTTCAGTTATTGATTATGGAGTTTGATCGCATTCACTTCTATACTCAAGATGCAGCAGCATTGCGGGACTGGTTTGTCACCAAATTAGGCTTTCAAGCAACAGCAGAGTATCCAAATAGTCACACTCACACTGAAGTTGTGAACAGTGGCAATATCTGTTTTGTTTTGTCTTCCCCCGTGACACCCGCGAGTCCCGTCGCTAGTTGGTTAAAATTGCATCCTCCTGGTATTGCCGATGTCGGTTTCCGGGTAAAAAATATTGAATTAGCAATGGCTAGAGCAGCCACCCAGGGCGCTAAAGTTCTCCAACCGATTCAAGAAGGTCTGAAGGTCGGAGGCTGTTTTAAGTGGGCAAAAATTGCTGGATGGGGAGATTTGAGCCACACATTAATTGAAGGAATTTTCGAGAATCCACTGCCACCAAATTCTCTGAATCTGCCACTGTTCACCAAGATTGACCACATGGTATTAAATGTGGAAACGGGTGATTTGTCTACTGCTGTTGATTGGTATCAAAGGGTTTTAGGTTTCCAGACTGAGCAAAATTTTGATATTCAGACTGAAAAATCGGCTTTGCGAAGCCGAGTTATGGTTCATGCTGAAGGTGGAGTCCAACTGCCGGTGAATGAATCGGCATCAGCTAATTCTCAAATTCAAGAATTTTTGGATGCAAATCGGGGGCCGGGAATTCAGCATATGGCTTTGCAAACCGATCGCATTGTGGGGGTTGTTACTGATTTGCGATCGCGCGGTTTGCCTTTTCTGCCAGTTCCCTGGACTTATTATACCGAATTACAACAACATCAAAACTATGTCCCGACAGATTGGCAAGAAATTGTAGCCTGTCAAGTTTTAGCAGATTGGCAAGAAGATACTCCCGCAGCGATGTTGTTGCAGATTTTCACGCAGCCAATTTTTGCCGAACCGACTTTCTTTTTTGAAATCATCGAACGCCGAGTTGCTTTAGTTAACGATCAAAAAGTGCAAGCTGGAGGTTTTGGGGCGGGGAATTTTCGGGCTTTGTTTGAGGCGATTGAACGGGAACAAATGAAGAGGGGAAGTTTGAGCGATGATAACGATTTTAGATTTTAGATTTTGGATTTTGGATTGGAGAATTACAGTTAATAGTTAACTAAGGAACGATACTGTGATGTCTGTCCACCCGTAGGCAATTTCCTTCACTACAACTCCTGCTCTGTTTGTTTGGTGTTCGTCAACTTTTTTACCTCCCAAAATTTCATAAAATCTACAGGCTGAATTATCTCCCAAAACCCAAACCAGCATCGAATTTAAGTTTAATTTAGCCAGTTTTGCTGCAACTGTTACCACGAGTTTTCGTCCGATTCCTTGATGCTGATATTCCTGTAAAATATAGATGGCAAATAATTCTCCTTTATAAATATATTTGTTAGTTCGTTCGTAACCGCCCGTAGCAAAGCCAACAATTTGTCCTGTTTGATTCTCAGCAACACACACAAAATCTTGATTTTTTTCTGCGTTTACGAGGATTTCTCGCCAATTGCTTTCTCGCTTTTCGTAGGATAGTTGTGCGAGGTAATCTGCTGGTACGATTTTCTGGTAAGCTGTGCGCCAAGTGTCTATGTTAACTCGTGCGATCGCAGGTGCATCAGCAATTTTAGCTTGTCTCACAATTATCATCAAAAAATGCTCCTTTCCGAGGCTGAAGGGATTTTTTAGAGCCTCAACAGGCTGACTAACGAGGGTTTGCTGAATAATCGATCGCAAACCAATAACAGGAGCGATCGATATATTCAAGCTTGGTTAAATATAAGTTTTTTCTGTATCGATTCCACCCAATTATAATTGGAGATTATCTTCAACCCAAAAACAGGTGTTCTTTTTGCAAATAGACATAAAAACATACACAAAACCGGGCAAGCTCAGCTTTTTTGTACACGATCGCAGGTGGTGATGCACGGGTTTTGATCTATTTTACCTGTTTATTTTGCACTTTACTCTCGATCGCGCGATTTCTTAACCTTTCGCTACCTCAAGTGCGATCGATATACTCAGCAAGCCCTAACTAGCGGCGGGTTGTAAAGCAACGGCATTGCCGTTTCCCTGCGCCATGCCAAAGTAGTCGTAGCGCGGGTGAGGGTTCCCAACGATCGCGATCGATGTAATTGTAACTATTGATAAAAATAAATTCTAAGGTCCATTTTGTAACTTTCTTACTTCTTTGTGTACACTGAGCCCAATCTCCAAAGCCTCATTCAATAATCGCCCATATTCAGTTGCCCGATCGCTTACATCCATCGCCATTAAAGCAGCCAAATTACTTTCAATATTAGCAAATAATTCATAACGGCGACCAATAAACTCATGATTTTCTCTGAGAATTCTTTCTGTTTTTAAAGCACAAACTAAACTTTCCCTAGTAACGTTTAATGCTTCAATTGCATCCTCTCGATTCATCAAATTTGCTTGAAGATTGCCAACGGCTATTAATCGATCGATAATATCGAGAGCCTTAATCACCTCATGATACTTGTCAACTTCATCCAGCAAACC
Organism: Tychonema litorale BBK16; assembly: GCF_021648855.1. GTDB lineage: Bacteria > Cyanobacteriota > Cyanobacteriia > Cyanobacteriales > Microcoleaceae > Microcoleus. The sequence continues at coordinate 51,927 of NZ_JAKJHX010000016.1, forward strand.
AGCCAAGATTGCTAGAGGCTTAGCCTTTACCCATCTATATAAATTCCAAGCTACAGCAATAGCTACGGACAAACCCAAAGTTAGTTGTAAAACCCAAACAAATATCTGAGCATCGCTGAAGGAACCAACTTTATGTTGATTAGCGAGTAAAGCAACGGGTAGGGAAATGACTAGGGTAACACAAAATATCAGCAACTCATTTAACAGGATAGAAAATAACTTTTTGCTGTCTCGGAAAGCGCCATGTCTGTAAAAGAGGCCTGCAAAACCGTCACCCAAAGCTATCCCACTGAGTTCCTCTAAATCGGTTTGAGGAATTAGTAATTCGTCTAAGTCCGCTTGTATCACGATTTCAAATCTCCTTAATTCAGCATTAATTAAAATCCTCCTATAGACCTAATTGAATCCCAGAGACTCATATAAAAATTGCTTTCTCGGTTTCGGAATATTTGAAATGCCATTCCCGGCGACCCAAAAAAAGGTCTGAGAGTCCACCCCAACTGACTCCCAACAAAGGCATAAAGTCCCAACCAGAAGCGTAAAATATTTAGCCGGATGTCCTTGCCTTCAGAATCTTGTTCAGAAAGGAAGTGCATTCCTTGATAAAAAAAACTAATTCCTAAAAATCCTGTAATTGCCATGATGGCAACATTCAACAACAGGAAAAAGTTGTAATTGTTGCTACTCAGTAAAAAAAATAGACTTACAGGTGCAAATCCAAACATCAAGATGCTAATCATGGCTATTGATGTCATCAATAAGGCTAAATACTGTTCAAAAGTTCGTTTTGAACCAAACATGACATTGAAAAAGTACAGTGTGGGAAAACAGATAATCAGGGTTAGTAAGTAAAGTGCTGGCAACTTAATTGCTGAAACTAGACATTGCATCCAGGTACTGGATGCACCTAAAATCGCCCCGTAAATTGCAAAAAAAACTGTACTAGAAATAAGTAGGCCAAAAATTTTAGATTTGAGCTTGACACCTTCGCGGATTTCTTCGAGAAACTGTTGCCGTTCCCGCAGCAAATACATTACTACTGAAAAATATTTCACGGATTCTCCTTGTGACTGATGCTACTCCGAATCTGTTATAGCTCAAGTTGAGTTTAATCTGCAAGATATTCTCAAAAGAAGGGAGAAGGGAGAAGGGAGAGTAATAATTCTCCCCCTAGGGACATTTCTAGCGGCAGGTGCGATATTTGATGTGATAAACTAAACCACGATGAGCGAGATCAAAGGAGTCAACGGTGGCTGTGCCGGCACCACTGGCTGTCATGGAAGCATTTACTCTCATGTTGATACTGTCACCACAACGAGACCAAACATCTGCTACAGTTGCTAAGCTATCTCGAACGTTATAGTTTGTTTCGCCGTTGAAAGTCCGGGAAAAAACTGGGCCGCGGTTGCCTGCAAAGAAGTATTCTGCTCTTAAATTGGCGGTAGTTTTTGGTGCGACATAACCACGATAATCAGCATCGTAGAGAGAAATTTGGAAGCCTTGAGGTACTTTGATGGGAATGCTGAGATTACAGCTTTTCCGCTTTTCTGTTGAGACGTTTCCTTGGGCTGCAAATTTATCAAATAGAATGGTTAATTCTTGACCGTCAGGGCTAACGCTGACACTGGCGGATTTGTCAGGGCAACCTGTACCACCATAGCTTGCGCCTAAAATTTGAACTTTTTCCTGGGCTAAGGCGGGGCTAATCGAAGCAGACATTAATGCTGCGGCAATTAATAGTTTTACAAATTTCATGGATGTTCTCCTTGATAAATTAAGTTTTGTGTTAGAGTCACTCTGATAAATTGAAGAATCAAAATTTAGGTAATCCCTCTTCAACTAGGAGATTCCTAGTCTCATGTTGTAAGCTAAAAAGCTAGGAAAGCTTAGCAGATGAACTGGATGATAGTACCTAACTTGGTGCTTTTTCGATGAGTATAATTAATCAAAAAAGATTTATTCTTTGCTGATACTTTCTAAGATTCATTGCAGCTAAACAAGGTTCCGGAAGATCCGAGGCTACAATCTGGATCTTTGTGGATAGTAGAGAAATTGGTTGTTCTGGAGTATCCGGTGGCACCGAGATAATTTTGTGGACAAGCAAAATAAACGCAGGCAGTAAAGGCAATACAAATAAAAAATTTGGCTAAATATTAATAATCCAATATTAATGCCTCACTAATTGACGAGTTTGTTTTTTGGTGGTCGATCTTTTTTACTGTCAGCAAATGATTATTTGCTGTATAGGCAAATACATTCATTTAAACATGAGTGTATTAGCATAACTGTTAATTTGATAGTGTTTTACACTTTACATTATGATAATTAAAAATCGGTGATAGTCGATCGCATAGACTGTTTTTAGGAAGTTTTCAGGTTGGATTCGGAAATTGCATTGATTAAATGTATTTACTGCATTTTATCGTTACATTATATGTATTTAATTGATTTAATTTTTGCAATTAGTTCATAACATAGAGGTATGATTCTGATCGTTGATGATCGAATACTAAGATTTTCTGGAGGAGAAAAAAAGAATGGATACTACAGCGGTAAAAAAAGCCCCACCTCAGCCTGTTGAGGAAGTCAAAATTAACAGCATTAATAGTTTAGAGTTTGAGCTTTGGGCTAAGGCGGTTAAACGGCAGATGATTGAAGCACTTTCCAAAAAGAGCGAGAGCTAATATCTCAAAGGTCTTTGTGTGTTACTTTGGTAAGTTGAGTTAAGAAAATAGTTGTTTGTGTTGTTGTCTGAGAAGGAAAGGATATGGTTATATCCATTCCGGCTGGACTTTTAGGTGATGGTTGACGGTTGACCGTTGACGGTTAACTGTTAACTCGACTCAAGTATCCCATGTTTAATTGCTTAGGAACGCTTATCAACGGCGGCGAGCAAGCGCAGATTTCCGTCTTGAATCTGTACAGCTTTTACTGTTCCGACAGCGACTCTTTGTTGGCCGTTATTCATTGCTACGTCAATTTTAATCTTGGAGTCAGCTAGTAAGCCTAGTCTTCCCCATAACCACTTAACTTGAGTAGTAGGAAAAGAGTTGATTTTCATGTCTGCAAATGGTGGATTAACCCAGCGTTTTCCGTCGTAAAAACTGGCGACCTGGACTTGATACCAAACTTGTTGTTCTGTCAATTTCAACTCATTTTTAGCTTCTGGTTCTATCCATTCATTGGGATTGATACTGCTAACTAAAGTAGCGGAACCCATGATTTGACTTTTGTGTTGTTGTAAACTTTCAGCTAGAGAAACTGCTTCTTCAAGTTTGTTGACTAAATTCCGAATTCGATTCCTAGTTTCGCTGTCGGTATCGGATTGTTGATCGAGCCAATTCATCGCCTCGCGAGTTCCGTCTTGAGCTGCGACAATTAGTGCGCCCCAAGCTTTGATGTCTCCATCGGTTGAATTGACTCTTAAGGCTGCGTCTACGCGGTTAAGGAGCTTGCCGTCGTCATTTTTGAGGGTTTTGGCAATTTCAGAGCTGTTGCTGGTATCGGCTTCAAATACTTGTAATGCTTGATTCCAGCGACCGTCTATTAGTTCTGCGAGAACTTGTTGACCGGGACTTGCCCAGGATGCGATCGCCTGAGCTTTTGTAATCTTAGCGTGAAATTCGATCGCATCTAGTTGAGCTTGGGCGACAGTGGGCCAATTGCCGGCGGCTTTTCCTTTAGCGGTAAGCATGACGTTTAAGGCTGGAGACCATAGGCCACTTTTGGCTAGTCGTAGGCCATTTTTATAGGTTTCGTCATTCAAGGCAAATTCTTCTAAGGAAATGGCGGTCAATTGAACTGGGTTGGGGACAAATTTGCGCGACCCAATTTGATAGATAGTAAATTGGGGTTCTAAACCAACTGTTTGATCGATCGCCAATTGTGGATTTGAACCCTTAACAATTTGCTGCCAATTCGGGGGTTGTCCGGCCGCACTAACCCATTCCAAGAGGGAGATTAGATGATTTTGGCTGGGGTTGTAGCGAACGACTTGTCCATAGGGGATTTTTTTGTCGCCCTGCACTAATTCACCGCTGACATTAAACCAAATTCCTGAGTTCGGGGCTTTTCCGTTAAAGCGGCGCAGTTCTGTCAGCGGTAGGGACTGATTCGATCCTTGATTATCTGATTTGGAGTCAGCTAAAGAAGCGAGTACGAAAGATTCCGCAGGGCCTTCTATATTTACAGAACTTACTAACTGAAAATACTGTATTTTATCTGAATCGCGATCGGGTAGTTGGACTCGTTTGTAGACGCGAAGTTCGACAATTTGACGACAAGGATTTTTGCAGGCTGTAGAAGCATTGACTGTGCGTTCTACCATGACTGGTAGTAATAAATCGGAAACAGAATTGTCGCCGGATTGGTGGATGGGAAGTGGTAGAGGTTCTCCGGTGACAAATCCCAATTTGCGGATGCTAGCTTGAATTTGATCGAGGGTTTGGATGGAATCTCTGGTAGCGAGGGGAAGGCGTGACCATTCGGGGACAAATTTAGTGATCCATTTATTGCCGTTGGGATCGACAATGAGTTGGTAACTCAGCCATGCGCCGCCGCCCATTAAGGCTGCGAAGCCAGACAAGATGGTGAGGGCTGTCAAATTAGCGATTAGTCTTTTCCAGGGATATCTGGGGACTGATCTTGGGGTGGGTGGAGTAGGGGTTGTTGAGATGAGGGTTTGAGGTTGAGAGTGTTGAGGATTTTGGGTACGTCGGGCTTGACGGCGGCGTCTTGTGGGGGGGACTTTGGGATTTTCTGGGGGTTTTGGTCGATTTTGGGAGGGATTAATTTTGTTTTCCATCGTCAAATTTTAAGATTTAGATTTTAGAATTTATTGTTTAAGATTGGAATAGTCGATCGTATTGCCGACCTATGGTATCCCAGGTGTATTGGTTTTCGATGTGCGATCGGGCATTTTGAGATAATTCGTGTCTTAGGTGTGGATTTTCAAACAAACTGCTAATCGCCTCAACATACTCCTGAACTCTGTTCGCGCGCAAGGCCCTGATCGGTTGTGGGCCGCCGCCGATGGCTAAACCTTCTAAACCTCGATCGCTTGCAACAACGGGAGTTCCAGCAGCCATCGCTTCTAAAGTTTTATTTTTTATCCCAAAACCGATTCGCATGGGTACGACACAAACTGTAGCCTGATGCAAGTATTCTGCCACCTTTTGTACTCTGCCTAGAACTTGAATTCCTGGTTGTTTTGCTAAGGCTAAGACGGAGGGGACTGGGGAGTGTCCGACTAAGGTTAGGGTGGTATCAGGATAACGCTGTTGGATAATCGGTAATATCTCCAAACTTAAGAATCGTGCTGCGTCTATGTTGGGCAAGTTGTTCATGGCCCCTGCAAAAATTAAGGTGTGTCCTCCAGGATCGATCGCGCGATCGGGAAATTCGATTAAATCAACTCCGTTGGGAATTACCTCAATTGTTGGCCTTGAGAAATAGTCTATTCTTTTTTCCATCTTTCTAGGCGACAACAATTCGAGAAGTTGCTGCTTGTCTATTTCTGTGGTGACGACAATACGAGAAAATTTGGCACAGTAGCGTTTTTCGTAGCGGGCTAGGAGGGGTAAATTTAGTCGATCGCGCAGGGGGTTTTCGGATGTGCCTGTTTTTAACATTTGCTTGCAAGTTCCCGAAACTGAACTGTGAATATTTACGACTGTTAGGACTTTTTGCCGCCATTCTGGACGGACGTAAATCTCATTAACGCTGTGTTCGCAAGTAATAATATCACACTTCCCTGATGTGACTAACTCATCTACCCAATGCTGCATTGCTGGGGAGTAGCTTGAGAATACATTCGGAGGTGTCCCGGATTGCAAGAATCGACTAAATCTGTGGACTTTTCCCAGTATTTCATTGAACCCACCCTCAGCAAGGGGGGGAGGTATTTGCAGGTTAGGAAAAACGGCTAATTCTGCAACTTGCTGGCGCAATTCGTCAATTTGTGCATTGGTTACATCGGGCGATCGGATTGTTCCGAGAATTACATGATGTCGCTGGCTTAAGTATTTCAATAAATTAAACGTCCTTACCTGGGTTCCTCCCCGGCTTGGGGGATAGGGAAAAGTGGAAGAAAGCATCAAAATCTGCATGGGATATTTGATAAATAAAGTTGCCGTCAAGCGATAAAATTGATTGATCAAACCTTTTTAACAATCTTCGCACTTATGGACGAATTATCTGTTAAGGCGCTGCTGGAAGACTTGAAAAATTCCGACGAAATCGTGCGCGATCGGGCAACTACAGAACTCTGGCGCAGTTGGTTTTACCAGAAGGGAGAGTACGGGATGCAAATTCTCACGCGATCGCAAGTTTCTCTGGATGCAGGCGATGTTCGCCACGCTTTGGATTTGCTGACAAAACTGATTTCTGAAGAGGCTGATTTTGCTGAAGCTTGGAATCGGCGCGCCGTACTCCACTATACTCAAGGCAATTATAAAAAGTCGATCCAGGACTGTGAAATTGTCCTCAGACTCAATCCGATTCATTTTGGGGCGCTGCATGGTCTTGGTCTATGTTACGCTGCTTTGGGAGAATATATCAGTGCTATTCAAGCTTTTCGTCGCGCTTTGGAAATTCAACCTTTTGCTTTGATAAATCAAAAGTTAATTCTGGAATGTACGGCTCGTTTGAATTAATATATATGGGGAATAGGGCATAGGGAATTGGGCATGGGGAATTGGGAATGGGGAATTTGGAATTGGGAATGGGGAATGGGGAATGGGGAATGGGGAATGGGGAATTGGGAATGGGGAATGGGGAATGGGGATAGGGCATAGGGCATTGGTGTTTCTTTTATGGGCTGAATTGCTAATTTTTTCCACTATCTCAAATCTAAAATAGTATACATTTGTGCCGAAAATTAGTGTTTGTATTCCTACTTGTAATCGAGTGCATTTGCTGGCTGATGCGATCGCCAGTGTGTTAGCTCAAACTTATACAGATTTTGAATTAATTGTCTGTGATGATGGTTCGACTGATAGCACTCCGTTGTTAATGTCGGAATTTGTGGGGCACGGGATTCGGTACATTCGTCACCCGCAGAATATCGGTAAAAGCAATAATATGCGATCGGGCTTTGCGGCGCGTCGGGGCGAATATTTTATCAAGTTTGATGATGACGATCGCCTGACTCCACAATTCCTAGAACGGACATCTGCTATTTTAGATAAAGACCCCAGTATCGATTTTGTTAGTACCGACCATTGGGTGATTGATATTAACAATCAAGTTGATGAAAGTCTGACTAAACTGAATTCCCATAGGTGGGGGCGCACAGAGTTGTCTGCGGGAATTATTCAGGATTTGCTGACAACGGTTTTTGTCAAACAAAGTTTGCAAATAGGGGCAACTTTATTTCGCCGTAGTGTGTTGGAAGAGGTAGGATTTCTGCGACCAAATTGGCAAAATTGTGAGGATAATGATTTGTTTGTCCGACTTGCTATAGCTGGGAAAAGATGCTATTATCTGCCGGAACTTTTGATGGAGTATCGATTTCATGCCCAACAGCACGGGTGCGATCGGGCAATTCCCTATTTGACTGATAAATTGCGCTATTTGACTGGTTATGAGTTTGATACGGACAAGTTGGAATCAGTCAGGCTCAGAAGGATTGCAGAAACTCAATTAGCCCTGGGTTTACGGCTGATTGAGGTGGGTGAAACTGAAAAAGGGCGGCGGATGGTGCGATCGGGCAAGTCTGTTTCTGAGGCGAAAATGTGGGCTGGTTTGGGGTTGTCGCTGTTGCCGATGAAGTTGCGGGGAAGGGCTTTTGCTGTTGTGCGAGATTTGGTGAATAGTGCTGAATTATGAATTTTAAGATCAAGTTCGGTTCAACTCATATCTTATAGTATTCTCAATAACAGGCAAGATGCCTGTTCCACAAAATCTCATAACTCTGAAGTTTACTTAATGAAAACATTTGGTGTTTAATTATGTTATAATTTTGATAAACTAAAGCTAAGGTCTGTAGTTTGAACAGGAGAAATTTCTATGCAGATACCAGAAAATCCCAGCAATAATGACATCAGGGAAGCATTAATTGAGCTTGGTCAAAAAGTCGATCGCCTGGAATACAAGTTTGACGCATATCAGAAGGGAACTGATGGTATGGTGAGGATGGCTACAACTATTATCATTGCTAGTGCTTCCGTCGTTGTTTTGTCTAGCCTTAGTCCCGCAGTAACAGCCATAGTAACAGCATTGTCAGCAGGAAACTGACAGTAATAATTAGACATCAGATTGCTTTACCAGAAAACTGGGTCTAAAGCCCCGTCCTTCTAGGACGGCTTTATATTAT
>NZ_JAKJHX010000017.1:0-20182 GCF_021648855.1 Tychonema litorale BBK16
TATCGCCGTCACCACCAAGGAGGCTGTCATTTCCTCCACCCCCACTGAGGTTGTCATTTCCTGCACCGCCGAGTAAGGTGTCGTTGCCATCTAAGCCTGCGAGGGTGTCATTACCCTCAAGCCCTGAGATGTTGTCATTCTCAGGCCCGCCGGTGAGATTGTCATTTGTTGCCGATCCAGTCAATACTGCCAATGTCTTTTTCCTGTTTAGTGTAAACAGGCGAGCGCTATTTTTGAGATAACCACCTCACCCTAATTACTTATCAGGACTTCTTTGCCAAAATTATGCGGTTTTCCAAAAAACTTTTTTTATTTAAATTTTGTTTTATTTTGTGACTAAAAGTGCTATGCTTACTATCCCCATGGTAATAGTATACTCGAAACTGTACCGATTTGCGATACCGATGGTGATAATTATCTGTTGATTGCGATCGGCCCGAATAGCTCCGGGCGAGTTCATTTAACTACTGACTATTTAACAACCTTAACCCGATCGCCATCCTTGAGATAACCAGCCCCATCAACAACCACGCGATCGCCCACCTTCAAACCCTTTTTAATCTGTACCTGAGCCTTCCTCAAATCACCCACAGCCCCCCCAGAAATTTCCCCAACTTGCACAGGTTGAGCCAGCACCTTATCCTCACCAACAAGCTTATAAACCACAGCACCGCCGTCAGATTGCGGTAAAATAGCCTTAGCAGGAACTTTCAAACCTTGAGCAGTTGCCGTCGAAATCGATCCCCGCAGAAACATTCCCGATCGCAAAAACTCACTTTGAGGCAAATCAATCTTCACCGTAGCTTGGCGATTTTGCGGATCAACCAGCGGCGAAATATCTCGCACAGTTCCTGCTAATTTAATCCGCTGATCAGAATCAGAAGTAATATTGACTGGTGTTCCCGATCGCACCTGCGAAAGTTGAGTTTCCGGCACCTTCAATTGCAACTCCAGCTTGTTTCCCCGAATAATTGAAAACAATTTTTGATTTCCCGCAGAAACATCCCCAACTCGACCAATTCTTTCAGCAATAGTGCCACTATCCGGCGCTCGAACCACAGTTTGTTCTAGTTGAATTTGTAACTGTTTGACTTGAGCATCGTTACTGCGGACACCTGCCGCATTATTCCCCACATTTGCCCTCGCACTGCTGACACTCGATGCCGCCGTATTCACCTTAGCGCGAGCACTGCTCAGGGCCGCTCTGGCCGTACTGATATTAGCTTCCGCAGTAGCTACCTTAGCAACAGCCGATCGCACTTCTTCCGCTGCTTTATTTTGTTCTTCCAAAGCTTTATTCAAATCAGCCTTAGTTTTATTCAAATCTTGAACAGCAGTCAAACGTTCCGTCTTGCGCTTTTCCAAATCTTGCTGACTAATTACTCCCTGAGTCGCCAAATCTTGAGTCCGATTTACTTCTCTTTGAGCTTGATCTAATTTAGCCTGAGCAGAAGCAATGCCCGCCTTAGCTTGCTCAACACCCGCCTTAGCTTGCTCAACCCCAGCTTGAGCTTGCCCAACACCCGTCTTAGCTTGCGCTGTATCAGCAATGGCCTTTTCAACCCCAGCCTGGGCTTGAGCGACTCCTGCTTGGGCTTCTTGTTGCGCTGACTGAGCTTGTTGCACCTGAGCTTCGGCTTGTTCCACCGTAGAGTCAGCCGATTGTACTTTAGCAACAGCTTCGGCAATTTGCGATCGCAACACCGAATCATCCAAAACCGCCATCACCTGACCTTTTTCTACCCGCGTCCCTTCCGCCACCAAAACCTGCTTAATCTGCAACCCATTGGCTTGCGGCAACACCGGCAGCAAATCATAAGCCGCCACAGTACCCGTCGCTTCCAAAGCTTGAGCCACCTCGACAGACTCCACCTGTGCCACCGTCACAGTCTGAGAAGTCGGTGCTTGAGGCGCTAGCACTGTAGCTGCGGGACTGGCGCTTTTGCCCGAAACCAAGTACACGCCAGCCAGCGTTGCAGCCACCCCAATTCCCACACCCGCCAACATCGCCGGCCACCTAATGCCTTTTCGGTTGGGAACTTCGGTTTCTTCTCCTTCCCAAATTACTGATTCTTGCCCGTCCATTTCTGGAACTTCTAAAGGAATTTCGCGTTCATCTTCTGAGGAAGAGAATTCCCGGCGAGAGTCGTCTTTGACACCACTTTCAGGCACTTTCATCGCTTCATTGCTGTTGCGCCCGTTCTGTATTTGGTGAAGGGGTTGCGTTTCTTCCGCTTCTGAGATAACTTGATTTGTCACTGTAGTTCCTCCCACGGGTGTGAGCCTTTGGTTTTTTTTAATTGTAAAGAAAGATTGCGGTCTTAATGTCTATATCATTTTAACGGAGACGGTCAGCATTAGTGCGTCCTCCTTTTGGGTGACTATGGCGCATATCGTGTATAAATCCCCATCCTAAAAACTTCTCGCTTTAACTGTCAACAGTCAACCATTTAAAATGAATAGTATCTTTTCTCCCGTTCAACAGTTTCTAATTACTTGGTTGCTAGTGCTAGTAACGGGATGGTTTACCCTAACTGCTATCAATTATGTTGGCGAGCTGGTCAGCATTTTAGTAACGGCTGGATTACTTGCGTTTTTATTGAACTATGCAGTAGTCAGACTGCAAGTATTTTTGCCACGAGGAGTAGCTGCGGCGCTGGTTTATCTAACTGCGGGTTTGTTATTAGTAGTAATTGGTCTAACTATTGTGCCACCAGTGTTCAGTCAAGCCAGACAGTTGGGGGTCAGATTCCCGGAATTGCTGGAGTCTGGGCGACAGCAGTTAGGTGAATTCCAGATTTGGAGTGCCGATCGCAATTTACCATTTAACGTAGAAATTTTGGAGCAGCAATTATCAGCTAAAGTGCAAGAACAGGTACAGGCGATCGCTGGAACCAGTCTAGGCTTAGTTGTCGGTACTGTCAACTGGTTTCTCGACTTAATTCTCATCCTAGTAATCTCATTTTATATGCTCCTAGACGGACAAAGAGTTTGGGGTGGTTTGACAAGTATTTTCGCCCCAGACATTCGCTATGTTTTAACCGAAACTTTGCAGCGAAATCTCCAGCGGTTTGTATCGGGACAGTTGGCGCTGGGACTATTTATGGCGATCGCACTGACTCTCGCTTTTTGGTGGCTGCGAGTGCCATTTTTCCTATTATTTGCAGTATTTATCGGATTGACAGAAATCATTCCGTTTATCGGTGCAACTTTGGGTATTGGAGCAGTTAGTATCATTGTAGCATTTATTGATTGGTGGCAGGCGCTGCAAGTCTTAGTAGTTGCGATCGCCCTTCAGCAAGTCAAGGACAATATAGTCGCCCCCAGGATCATGGGAAATCTCACCGGATTAAGCCCAGTAGTCATTTTCACCGCCTTGCTGTTAGGAGGTAGAGTCGGAGGATTGTTGGGAGTTATCCTGGCAATTCCGTTAACTGGGGTAGTAAAAAGTATAGTAGAAATTGTACTCAATCCCAAATTGCCACCACAAACCGGTTCATTTTTCTACAATCCTTTTAAGGACGAAGAATTACAGTAGTCATTAGTCATTAGTCATTAGTCATTAGTCATTGGTCATTAGTCATTAGTCATTAGTCATTAGTCATTAGTCATTGGTCATTGGTCATTAGTCATTGGTCATTGGTCATTAGTCATTAGTCATTGGTCATTGGTCATTGGTCATTAGTCATTGGGAATGACAACAGTCAACAGTCAACAGTCAACAATCAACAGTCAACAAATTAAAACATATGAAATGGTGGCAAAAACTTAAACATAATCCTCTAGCTCAGTTTGGAGCATTGCTGCTGTTGATTTTTTACACAGTAGCACTTTTAGCGGATTTTGTAGCACCTTACGACCCCTATGATTCTCAATTAAACGGTTCCTTATTGCCGCCGACACAGATTCATTTGACAGCCCCTGATGGCAGATTTATTGGTCCCCACGTTTATCCGACCACCCAGGGGCCAGTGGATGCAAATACAGGCGATCGCCAAGTAATTGTAGACTCGCAAAAACCCAACTCTTTGGTTCTATTTGCGAAAGGTTCCCCCTATAAACTGTTCGGAATCGTGCCTTTAGATAGACACTTATTCGGAACTGTTGGAGAAGCAAAAATTAACATTTTAGGCACTGATGAACAAGCTCGTGACCAATTCACTCGCTTAGTACATGGCAGCCGCATTAGCCTTAGCATCGGCTTAGTAGGAATAGCAATTTCTTTTCCTCTGGGATTGTTGATAGGAGGAATTTCAGGTTATTTTGGGAGTTGGATTGATAGTGTTTTAATGCGCTTCGTTGAAGTATTGATGACGATTCCAGGTCTTTATTTATTAGTAGCATTAGCAGCAATTCTGCCTCCGGGATTGACAAGCGCTCAGCGATTTATATTGATTGTGATCATTACTTCATTTATCAGTTGGACTGGTTTGGCGCGGGTAATTCGCGGCCAGGTACTCTCAATCAAAGAGCGAGAATTTGTGCAAGCAGCGCGGGCAATGGGTGCGAATCCACTTTATATTATTGTCCGCCATATATTGCCACAGACTGCAACTTACGTGATTATTTCTGCTACTTTATCGGTTCCTAGTTTTATTGTGGCGGAGTCTGTTTTGAGTTTGATTGGGCTGGGAATTCAACAGCCCGATCCTTCTTGGGGAAATTTGCTGTCGCTGTCTACTAATGCTTCAATTTTAGTGTTGCAACCTTGGTTAGTTTGGCCGCCAGCAACCTTGATTATTTTAACTGTGTTGGCGTTTAATTTATTGGGTGATGGGTTGCGGGATGCTCTCGATCCCAGAAGCGCTGACAGAAATTAAGCTCAAATCTGTTTGTTTCAAAAGCGGGACAACAAAACATCCGCTAACTTGTTGAGCTTTTCATCCTCCTTCTGATTTGTCAAAAATGATTTCTCGATTTCTTGCTGAATTTCCAAAAGTATCTGCTGATTAGCATTAAAAGCTGGATAGTTTTTAGACAACGTCGGTTGAAAGCGGACATATTGATCCGCATTCATTAATTGGTTGATGATGTAAATAATCCCATCCGATGAACCGTCCGCAAAAACATCAAGAATAGGAATACCATCTAAGGGGTTAATCCATTCTCCTGCACCCCAAGTTTGTGATTCTGAAATGCCGATTCTTTTGACGCTTTGACCGGTACCGAGAGATGTGACTACAATATCTTTGATATCGACTACGTTGCGCCAGGGGCTGGCAGGATTTTGCATCCATTTCGGATTGGCTGGTGGATTGTGATTCCAGCGTAAACGTTCTGCGATCGCACATAGTGCTGGATTGCTGGCCACAAAGCCTCCGTCGATCAAAGGAATACCTCTGATATTGCCTGCTACGGGGATTTGATTGCCCTCTTCCTGCCAATTTTTCAGAAAGTCTGGGTTGGTCATGATGTGCGCGGGAAAGGCGACTGGTACGGCTGCGGACGATCGGCAAATTTCCCAAACAGGGACTTTTTCGTGGGCAATTTTGGTATTCTTGAAGATAACTGGTTGGCGATTATAAATGTCGTAACTCGTAATTAAAACTGGTTTTGGTAAGTCTTGAAATAGTAATGGTTTCGCTGGTACATTTTCAGGTTTGAGCGGCTTTGGTAATTTATCAAAATTGATTTCTCCTTGACCGAAAACTACCTGAAGTACCTGTTTCAAGCCTAAACCATCGTAGATTGGCTGAGTCGAAAAGCCGACTGCTAGGCGATTAATGAAACTTTTAAATACATTGTTGAAAGGTGGGAATATTTCTATTCCTCTTTCTAGGTAAAGTTTTTTAATGCGAGTTGCATCAATTCCTCTGGCTACAGAACAAGCTGTTAAGCTTCCCGCTGAGGTGCCTGCAATTAAGTCGAAATAGTCTCTCAGTTTTTTGTCGGGAGCTTTTTTTCTGAGTTTTTGTTCGAGTCGTTCTAAAATAATGGCTGATATTAAGCCACGCACACCGCCGCCGTCGCAGGAAAGTATGGAATAGGGTTTAGTCATTTGATTTTGGATTTTGGATTTTGGATTGAATATTTTAGATTCAGGAAATCTGCAACACAATTTTACCTGTTACTGAACCGGTTTCTAGCAACTCGTGGGCTGCTTGGGCTTGTTCTAGGGGGAAAGTTTGGCTGACGTGAATTTTGAGCAAATTACGATCGCACAAATCAGCACATTGCTGCAAAATATGAGCCTGCTGTTGTTGTTCCTCTACCAAACCTTGCAGCATAGGTGTTAGCATTAGTTCCAAACTAATTCGTAGATTTCGCATTCTCGCGGCTTTCAAATTGCCCAAAGCTGGATCTGGTTCCAAAATTGTTACCAAATCTCCATAAACCTTGATAGCCGGAACAGTTTGGTAAAAAGTTTCTCCTCCGACTGTATCGAAAGCTAAATCAACTCCTTTTCCCTCAGTCCAAGTCAAAATTTCATCGACAACATCGGAATTTTTATAGAAAATGACTTTATCTGCACCCAATTGTCGCACAAATTCGGCTTTGGATTCGTCACTAACGGTAGTGCAGACATCAGCATTTTGTAATTTTGCCAACTGGATGGCGACGTGCCCGACACCGCCTGCGCCTGCTTGAACTAAAACTTTTTGTCCGGCAAGCAAGCGTCCGCGATCGTACAATGATTCCCATGCTGTAATTAAGACTAGCGGTGCCGCCGCCGCCTGAGCAAAACTTAAACTCGCAGGTTTGAGGGCGAGAAATTTCTCGTCTACAACGGCTAACTCGGCATAAGTGCCTGTTGGGCCACCTAAACCGCCGTTACAGAAAAAAACTTCGTCTCCAATTTTGAGGCTTTGTACGCCAGAACCTATACCTTCAACAACTCCAGCACCGTCGCACCCTAAGACGTGAGGGCTTAGATTCGGGTAAAAAGTACCTTTGCTCCGTAACTTAGTATCGATCGGATTTAACCCTGCCGATCGCAACCTTACCAAAACTTCGGTTTCTTTTTGTATAGTAGGGGCTGGGATGTCTTGCATTCTCAGCACTTCTGGGCTTCCGGGAGTCTCAAAAACAATTGCTTTCATATTTTGTTGTTAACTTTTAAAGAGTAGATACTTGCGATGATATCTTGCTGAGTTAGTGAAATGCTGAGGATCAAAAAAACCAGACAGCTTGGTAGGCTGGTATTTATATGTTTTTGATAAACCTGATAACTATATGAACGGTTCTAAATCCGAAACTCAGCTTCCGGGCTGCAATGATCCTAAAGTTAGCGTGGCTGCTCAATTAGATGAAGATTTGCTGGATCAAATTTTAGCAGGTATCGATCGCACAACAGGAGCAGAATTTTTTGAGGCTTTAGTTCGTAACTTGGAGTTAACACTCGGAGTTCGTAGCGCGATTGTCTCGAAATTACTCACATCTTACGATCGCACTTCTAGTCCTAAACTGCAAGTCCTGAGCTTTTGGAGCGATCGGCAACGGCAGCCAAACTTTGAGTGCGACACCGCAAATACTCCCGAAGCAATGGTGATCGAGCAGGGAATGTACTCCTGTCCAGACAGCCTGCTGGAAACCTTTCCTCAAGACCAAAGACCTGTAGCTAAAGGTGCACGCAGCTTCCTAGGAGTATCCATAAAAAACTCCTACGGCAAACCCCTAGGTACTATTTGCCTGTTCCACGATCGACCCATCGCAGCCGAAAAGGTAGCCCAATTTAGATTGATTCTGAAAATTCTTGCCTCGCGGGTCAGTGCGGAATTAGAGCGACAACGCCTACAAGCACAACTCTACACCGTGGAAGCAAAATATTGTGCTCTTGTGGAACAAGCGCCAACAGTCACTTACATTTCGCCCATAAATAGCCCTAGCATCAAACTTGAGATCAGCGCACAAATTGAGACTTTGCTGGGCTATTCTGTGGCTGAATGGAAAGCAGACCCCGAACTATGGCTCAAACTCGTCCACCCAGACGATCGCGATCGCGTGCTAGTTGAAAGCGCTACACAGAAATTTACTGATGGAGAAAATATTCCATCGGATCAACCCATAGTTTCAGAATACCGGGCGATCGCTCGCAACGGCAAAGTGCTATGGTTTCGCGATCGGGCGATTGCCGTTTGGGACGAAGCCAGCCAGTCTTTCATCCTCCAAGGGGCAATGTTTGACATCACGGAGACTAAAGTAACGGCAAATGCTCTACTAGAAAGTGAATTACGGTATTACACATTAGAAAAAATTCTGCCCGTCGGGATTTTCCGCGCTGATGCTTCTGGAAAGTGTTTGTACGTCAATGAACGATTTTTGGACATGGCGGGACTGACTCTGAGAGAGTCTCTGGGGGAAGGTTGGGCTATTGCTTTGCATCCAAAAGACCGTGAGGGCGTTTTGAAGCAGTGGTATCGGGCTGTCAAACTGAAGTTGCCTTTTCAGCTAGAGTACCGCTTTTTCCAGGGCGATCGCACAACTTGGGTATTTTCGCAAGCAGTGCCGGAAATTGCCAAAAGTGGGGAAGTTCTGGGCTACATTGGCACTCTGACTGATATCACCGATCGCAAACAAGCAGAAGAAGGGCTGCAACGGGCGGAAGAGAAATATCGTAGCATCTTTGAAAATGCGATCGAGGGCATTTTTCAGACGACACCAGACGGGCGTTATCTCAGCGCGAATCCGGCTTTGGCAAGGATTTATGGCTATCAGTCGCCCGCAGAATTGATGATGCAAATACACAATATCGATCACCAATTATATGTTGATCCTAGCCGCCGAGTCGAGTTTTTGCGCGCGATCGACAAACACGGTTCTGTGTCTGAGTTCGAGTCTCAAGTTTACGGCGCTGATGGCACCACTATCTGGGTTTCGGAGAATGGCAGAGCGGTTTGCGATGTTGAGGGAATTTTGCTTTACTATGAAGGCACTGTCGAAGATATTACCCTCCGCAAAATCACAGAAGAAAAGTTAGTACATGACGCTTTGCACGACATTCTAACTGGTTTGCCGAATCGAGCTTTATTTATGGATCGGTTGTCTGAGGCGATCGAGTTATCAAAACACCATCATGCTTTTTGGTTTGCGGTGCTGTTTATCGACCTTGACCGCTTTAAGGTTGTGAATGACAGTTTAGGGCATTTGGTGGGCGATCAACTACTGATTGCGATCGCTGGGCGACTGAAAATCTGTTTGCGTAAAGGAGATACTGTAGCGCGTCTCGGCGGCGACGAATTCGCTATTTTGCTGAATAATATCAAACATAAAGATGATGCGACTTATGTTGCGGATCGAGTGCAAGCTGAACTGTCCGAGCCTTTTTACCTCAACGAATATCAGGTTTTTAGCAGTGCGAGTATTGGAATTGTTTGTTCCGGTTTACCACAGCAGCAATTAGGAAAAGCCGTTCCCAATTTCGAGCCTCAAATTTTGTACGATAGGCCCGAAGAATTGCTGCGAGATGCAGATGCAGCCATGTATCATGCTAAAGCATCGGGTAAAGCTCGCCACGAAGTTTTTGACTTAAGTATGCACACTCGCGCCGTTGCCCTGTTGCAACTAGAAAATGACCTGCGCCACGCCTTAGAACGCCAGGAATTTCAGCTTTACTACCAGCCCATTATTTGTTTAACTAGCGGTACGATCAGCGGTTTTGAAGCATTGCTGCGATGGTATCACCCGATGCGAGGAGTAGTTTCTCCCGCTGATTTTATGTCCGTAGCAGAGGAAACCAAGTTGATTATACCGATTGGTTGGTGGATGATGCGATCGGCTTGCCGCCAGATGCAACAATGGCACCAGCAATTCCCGAATTATCCTAATCTAACTGTCAGTGTCAACCTTTCTAACCAACAGTTCAAACAGCCAGATTTAATCGAACGTATTCGCGAAATCTTACAAGAAACTCAGCTCAATCCCGGCAGTTTAAAATTGGAAATTACTGAAAGTGTAATCATGGAAAATGCCGAATCATCAGTAGCTGTTCTGGGAGAATTGAAAAGTTTAGAGGTGCAATTATATATTGACGATTTCGGCACCGGCTATTCTTCTTTGAGTCGGCTGCACACTTTTCCAACTGACGCTTTAAAGATCGATCGAGATTTTGTGAGCCGGATGGCCGAGGATGAAGGAAACGAAGCTATTGTACAAACAATTTTAATTTTAGCCTATCATTTAGGCATGAATGTAATTGCAGAAGGAATAGAAACAATCGAACAGCTTAATTTGCTCAGATCGCTGCAATGTGAATACGGACAGGGATATTTTTTCTCTAAGCCTGTAGACACTAAGACAGCTACAAGCTTAGTCGCGAGTAAGCCACAATGGTAATTAGTTTGTTGACGGTTGACGGTTGACTGTTAACTGTCAACCGTCAACTAACTTAAACCTTCGCTTCCAAAGACTTAAGAAACTCAGTATTTACTCCCGACTCCCGCGTCATCGCAATTTTTCCAGTACGCGCAATTTCCTTGATGCCAAATCTATTCAACACCTGAACAATCGCCACCATTTTACCTGGATCTCCGACTACTTCCAAAGTCAGCGTATCATCACCAATATCCACAACTCGCGCTCTAAAAATCTGAGCTAACTCAATAATCTCCGATCGCGTCCCAGTCGCAGCATTAACTTTCAACAACATCAATTCCCGTTCCACACAAGGAATTTCCGTTACATCCTGCACTTTGAGCACATTGATCAACTTGTACAGTTGCTTCGTCAACTGCTCAATAATTTGGTCATCTCCCGGTACAACCATCGTAATCCGAGACACTCCCACTTGCTCCGCCGGGCCCACAGCCAGACTTTCAATATTAAAACCCCGGCGCGCAAACAAACTAGCAATTCGGGTGAGGACACCCGCTTCATCTTCAACTAAAACCGAAAGAGTGTGTTTCATCAAAAATAATCAGCAAATAATATTGTAGGGAAACGGCACTGCCGTGTCCTAATTTCTCAAACTGAAATTTTGACACCAATTGGTGTCAAAAATCCTTCAGAGAAAAACCCGATGTTGCAGTGATGGCATTTGGCGACGGACTTGTTCTAGTCGATCGGGATTAATTTCTGCGATCGCCACACCCGGTTCATCCCCCGCATCCGCCAAAACCACACCCCAAGGGTCGATAATCATCGCATGACCATGAGTTTGACGACGGCCGTAGTGGTGTCCAGTCTGTGCCGGGGCGATCGTGTAACAAGTATTCTCGATCGCCCTAGCCTGCAACAAAACCTTCCAATGATCCTTGCCAGTATAAGCCGTAAACGCCGCCGGCACAAACAAAACATCCGCACCCTTGTGCGATAAATGCCTATACAATTCAGGGAACCGCACATCATAGCACACCGAAAGCCCCAGCGTTCCCAAATCTGGCGACGCATAAACCGGCGGCAAATCTTGACCCGCCTTCACAGTGCTAGATTCCCGATAAGTAATCCCATCAGGCACATTCACATCAAACAAATGTACTTTTTCGTACCTTGCCAACTCCCTGCCATTCGGATCTACTAACAAACAAGTATTGTATACCTTGCCCCCCTCCGTTGGCACCGGAAACCCGCCACCCAGAATCGTTACCTGAAAACGCTGAGCCATTGTTTTGAGGAATCTTTCGCTTTGCTGTCCAATAGCTTCAGAAGCAGCAATCTTTTCATCCTCTTCTCCCATAAACGGAAAATTTTCTGGTAAACAAACTAACTCAGCACCCCGACGCACTGCCAGGTCTATTAATTCCTCTGCCTGAACCAAATTTTTTTGCAGGTCCGGCAAGCTAGTCATTTGAATTGCGGCAGCGAGATAAGACTTCATTGATAAATAAATAGTCAGTAGTTAGTAGTCAGTAGTTAGTAGTTATTAGTCAGTAGTCATTCGTCAGTAGTCATTATAGAGGTTCTCAAGCGTTGTGAGGTATGCCCTATGCCCTATGCCCTATTTTGAGAGTTTTGATATTTGAGCCTTCAAATATTCAAAACTCTCAACTTTTCTACCTAGGTTTGGGAACCTAAACTCGCTGAAACTTTAGCGCAGCGGGTGAAAAAGCAAGTCAGGGAAAAAGCGGTTGAACTCAATCAAAATTCCCGCCGTTACCACCATCCAAACTGCTGCCAAGACTGGCGCAGTCGAAAGATACTTCACAAAGTATTGCATAAATACTGCTCCTCGAAAGTTTAGACAACTTAAAAAAATGCCAGAACAGATTTTAGATTGAAGATTTGATAATTGGCATTTGCAAACCAGCTAAAATCTCAAATCTAAAATCTCAAATCCCCAATTACTAACGCGGCGAAACGGTAATTTCGTCGTCTTTAGCAAACATTTCACCAGTGGTGATTTCCTTGAGAGCCGCCAGAGGCCACAAAAAGCCACCCAGCATAAATTTGACTGCCATGGGAACATCAATGATAATCTCTTTTTCCTCTGGACTGTCAGATTTCTTAGCTGCTTGCAGATAAGCACGGCCCACCCAACCAATCCAGCCAGCGATATACAAAAACAGCACGCTGGGAATCAAAAAGTCGCCGGCGTAGCTCAAATTGCCATCCACAATTAAGTGAGGATATCCTTCTGGGCCGCACATAGCTTCGGAATAACGGTCAAATCTGGCTTTTGCAGATGCCGGGTCGCCATTGGTAGAACGTGCATTTTTAGCCAGTTCCTTGAATGCGGGAGAGTCCTTGCACGGCACCAAATTGTAAGCCGAGGCAACAGGAGCAAAACTAATCCAAAGACTCACCACTAAAATCGCAGCAAACAATCGTCGCATGAAATTGTTTCCTTTTGTTACAAAACAATAAGTTTTTTTACAAGCATTTCAACTTGCCGATCGGTCATCCAGATAACTGCTGTATTAACAGTTTAAGCTAGCAGTAGACAACCCATCAAATAAAATTACCAGTTAATGGCAACCGTTTTCGCAATCGAAACAAGTTGTGACGAAACTGCCGCAGCAATTGTTAAGAATCGTCAAGTTTGCAGCAATGTTGTAGCATCACAAATTAAAATCCACCAGCAGTTTGGCGGGGTGGTTCCAGAAGTGGCTTCGCGGAGTCACTTAGAAATGATCAATCAGGTAATTGCCCAGTGTCTTGCTGAAGCAAACCTCAATTGGTCAGAAATTGACGGGATTGCAGCGACTTGCGCCCCCGGTTTAGTAGGTGCATTGTTAGTCGGGCTGACAGCGGCCAAAACCTTGGCAATTGTCCACCAAAAACCCTTTTTAGGCGTACACCACCTAGAAGGGCACATTTATGCTTCTTACCTAACGGAACCAGACTTGCAGCCGCCATTTTTGTGTCTGTTAGTTTCTGGCGGGCATACTAGCTTAATTCACGTCAAAGATTGTGGTGTTTACGAAACTGTGGGAAAAACTCGCGATGATGCAGCGGGGGAAGCTTTTGATAAAGTCGCAAGACTCTTGCAGCTAGGCTATCCGGGGGGGCCATTAATTGACAAATTGGCAACTTTGGGAAATCCTACAGCTTTTAAGTTACCTGAAGGCAGAATTTCTCTACCAGAAGGTGGTTTTCATCCCTATGACAGCAGTTTTAGTGGCTTGAAAACTGCTGTTTTGCAATTAGTGCAGAAACTTAAGAAAGAAAATAATCATTTTGGTAGCGAGGGCATCTTGCCTGAATCTGTGATTAATGATATTGCGGCTAGCTTTCAAGAGAGTGTAGCTAAGAGTTTAACAAAAAGGGCGATCGCCTGTGCAGTCAATTTGGGATTGAACACTATTGCGATCGGTGGCGGAGTTGCGGCTAACAGCGGATTGCGACAACATTTGCAAGCCGCAGCAGCCAAACACAATCTGCGAGTATTGTTTCCACCTTTAAAGTATTGTACTGACAACGCAGCAATGATCGCCTGTGCAGCCGCAGAACACTTGCAGCAAGGACACACATCACCATTAACTTTAGGAGCACATTCAAGAATGGCGATTAGCGATGTGATGCAACTGTACAATTTGAATATTGATTAAGCTCACTTCAAAATAACACGAATATTTTGGCGATTCGTGAGGTTGGAGTAAGGTTTTTGAATCTCCACGCGCCTAGTCTAAGAAACCGGGTTTCTGAGTCCCACGCGCCTAATCCAAGAAACCGGGTTTCTGCGACAATTTAGGCATCATAACGAAGATTTGGGTAAGAAACCCGGTTTCTCAACGCCGCGCGATCGCTGTTATCATAAAATCACTTCAGAGCAGAAGGGAACGACAATGCAAACCAAAGAAAAACCAGCCATCGCCAAGCAACCACCAACCGAAAAACGCTATTACACGCCGGAGGAATATCTCGCATTAGAAGAAAGTGCGATCGACAAAAGTGAATACCACGATGGAGAGATAGTACCAATGACAGGCGGAACCGCAAACCACAACAAAATCGCACTGAATTTTTGCCGAAAATTCCCCTTGACTGTGAATGGTCAAGATTACGAGACATTTATCAATGATGTGCGCCTGTGGATACCCCTAACTCGCCGCTACGTCTATCCCGATATCATGGTCATTCAAGGAGAACCAAAATATCAAGGAAGTAACAAAACAATTGTCACAAATCCTCTGGTAATCGTTGAAGTTTTATCCAATTCAACCCAAGACTACTATCGCGGTGGCAAATTTCTCGCCTATCGCTCAATCCCGGAATTTCGAGAATACATTTTAATTGAACAGTATAGATATCACATTGAGCAATTCGCCAAAAACTCTAATGGCAAATGGGTATTAACAGAGTATGACTCAGAGGAATCGGTATTAACCCTGGAATCAGTAGAATTCCAAATGCCACTCAGAGAGATTTACGCACGAATTAATTTTGATGTTAAAGAGGAAGAAGTGAACGAGTCAATAACTGAAATTCAAGCATAAAATCGAGTCCGCGTTTAGCATTACAATAATTCATGAAAATCCGCGACGCAAGTGAAAGCGACTTACCAGCAATAGTTCAAATATACAATGCAGCCATACCAGGGCGATCGGCTACAGCAGATTTAGAACCAATCTCCGTCGAAAGTCGCCTCCCCTGGTACAGACAACACTCCCCCGATTCCTTACCCATTTGGGTAATGGAATCAGAACAAACCATCATTGGCTGGCTGAGCTTGCAGCGTTTCTACGGACGCGCCGCCTATCAGCATACAGCAGAAGTTAGCATTTACATCACGCCCGATCGCCAATGCTGCGGAGTCGGGCAAAAATTATTACAACAAGCAATTGGGCGCAGTCCAGAATTAGGAATTAAAACCTTAATCGGCATAATTTTTGCCCACAATCAACCCAGCTTAAAATTGTTCAATAAATTTGGATTTCAGACCTGGGGACATCTGCCACAAGTCGCCGAACTTGATGGAGTTGAAAGAGATGTAGTAATTATCGGCCTGCGTTTAAAAAAGACCATAAATTAGACAGACATAAATTCCACATTAACCGCCCCCAACCACTAACTAAAACCGTTGTAAACGCAAATTTTATGTACAAAAGTTTGATCCTCGATAGATAATTTGCTATAATTATGAATAGCAGCACCAAAGCGGTATTGCTAAACCCCGCCAAAAAAATTATAGGAGTTAAGTAAAATGCCAAACAAACTCCACGTTAAAACACAGTCTGTAGGATACAGCGATTTTTACTGGAACCGTTTTAGTCCGAGAGTTGCTACTATCAGCAGCATCCGCAATGCCAATCACTGGGACGGTGGATTTATCACCTATATTGCATATCCCAGAAAAATTGAAGCCACAGCAGCCATGAAATATTTGCTCCTGCATCAACAAGTTACTGATGTCGATATGCGAAAAGCCAAACGGATGAAAGCAAAAGGTATTCGTTGGGAGCTAAAAATACGGGGTTTAGCTTTTAATGAAGTGCTGAAGTTTGCGACTATGGACATAAATGACGAGTTGATTATATCGGCGGTTGAAACCGGGGCAACCACGCCAAGAGCCCCTACCAAAAACAATGTCCGAGCAACGCGAGACTAAAGAATAAAGGGACATTAAAACAAGATTTAGTATCAGTACCCAAAAGTAATCTAAAAATTCCCACTCCAGGGTACTGATATTAAATCGTAAAAATTGACTTGACGCAACCGCTCTAATTCCCGTATCCATTCTTGTTCAGCGAGAAATTGTTGATGATATTCTAGAGCCTCTTCACAATTGCTAGCAGCATCCGTGTTTTCCCACATATTCAGTGCAATGCGGCGACGTTTCATGCTGATGATTTGCTCGATGCACGCCAGAGCTGACCTAATTACTAAAGGTGCACGATAAACATTTTTTTCTGACAACTCATTTAAGTGAAATAAATGGGAAATTTGATTGAGTTGATTGGGATATTCGATTAAGCTATCTTGCAATCTTAATATTAACTCAGACGGCGCTATTTGTAAAGAGATTTTGTGCAAAATTTCTGCATTCAAAATCTGATGCCACAAAAATCTGTGGTGAGAAAGGCTAAACTGGACTTCTCTAGCTTCGATGGATTCTCGAACATCTTGGCGGTATTCGGGACAGTGCAAATATATCTGCAATAATTGCCCTTCTGCTTCTTCCAAAAGAGTCCGGGCTACGGCGGCAAAGCTTTCCTTGGAGTGTTTTTTTTCGCTAGTGGTAGTCTGTTTCTTGTATTGTTTGTTTGGCTTCAGCTTCTTTCTAATTAACAATGGCATTGTCAATGATTCGTCTTGACTCAGCCTCTTACCCCAATCGTTGATTACTTGATTTAACAAGTTATCTGCTAGCATTTTTGTGAGTCGATAATCTCCCTTGCTGAGAATCTCCGCGCATTTTTGTAGGTAATGTGTGAGTTGATTGTCGTCAGTGATATTGGTTAATAATTTAATGATTTTTTTGGTAATTTGCTGGTAAGTATCTGCTTGTTTCAAATCTTGATTGATCAGCATTTGTTGAAGTTGCCAGTCCAGCCATAAAGGAGCTGTTTTTAGCAATTCTCGATATTGTTCAGGAGAGTAAGTTTTGAGGAATTCATCGGCATCTTTACCATCGGGAATGTTGAGAACTCGCAGTTGTACTTCTCCTTGATAGGCAAGTTTTTCTATTTCTCCAATCGCCCTTTCTGCTGCTTGAGTTCCGGCTTTGTCGGCATCGAAATTAAGGATAATTTGTTTGGAGTCTGTGTAGCGCAATAACTGTCGTACTTGGTTTAAACTGAGGGCTGTGCCGAGGGAAGCGACGGCGTTGCCAATGCCCGCTGCATGAAGTGCGATCGCATCAAAGTACCCCTCTACGACGACTGCTTGATCGGCTTTACTAATCGCTATTTTGGCTGTATCTAAGGCGAATAAAGTTTTACCTTTATCGAATAGTTCTGTTTCGGGAGAATTGAGATATTTCGGTTGTTCGTCGCCGAGGGATCTGCCGCCAAAACCGATGACTCTGCCTTGGGTATCACGGATGGGAATCATCACACGATTTCGGAAACGGTCGTAATAGCCACTGCCTCCTGATTTGCGTGGTACAATTAATCCGGCTTGTTCTACTAACTGGGCTGGATAGTGTTTTTGTTCTACCAAATAGCTGTAGAGGGTTTCCCAACCTTGAGGTGCATAACCTAACTGAAATTGTTGGATTGTTTCTTCACTAAGTTGTCGTTCAGATTTGAGATATGCTAGGGGTTCTTGTCCTTGGGGTTGTCTCAAGGCGTGTTCGTAAAACTTGGTGGTGAGGGCGGAAATTTCATATAGTTGTTCGCGCAGAGAAATTTGGCGTTGCAATTCTTGTCGATGTTCGGGTTCGACAGTTTTGACTTGTACTTGATAGGTTTTAGCGAGGTCTAATACGACTTCGCTGAAGGAGCGTTTCTCTAATTCCATGAGAAACTTAAAGGCATTGCCGCCAGCGCCACAGCCGAAACAATAGTACATTTGTTTGGCTTGGTTTACGGTAAAACTGGGAGATTTTTCGTCGTGAAATGGACACAACCCTACGAATTCTTTGCCACGTTTTCGCAAGACGACGCGACCAGAAATGACATCTACTATGTCGGCTCTTTGTTTGACTTCTTCGATGGTTTCTGGATGTAGCCTGGGAACTTGCATAGGGCTATTTAAAGCTAAGGAGTAACTTTATTGTAAGATGTTTACACTAACTATAAGGAGCATGGGAAATAATGCGAATTTTAATGATGGGTGGTACTCGATTTATCGGGGTTTATCTTACTAAGATTTTAGCAGCACAAGGGCATGAGGTGGTGTTGTTTAATCGTGGGAATAAGCCGGTGCCTGTTTCGGGAGTGCAGCATATTCAGGGCGATCGCACAAATCTCGATCAACTTAAAGACAAATTATCCACGGAGGAGTTTGATGTCGTTTTCGACAATAACGGCCGCGAACTGAGCGATACAAAGCCTTTAGCTGAAATATTTAAAGGTCGGGTGCAGCACTTTGTTTACATGAGCTCTGCGGGGGTTTATTTGAAATCCGATCAAATGCCTCATATCGAAGGGGACGCTACCGATCCGAAAAGCCGCCATTTGGGTAAATGTGAAACGGAAACTTACTTGGCCGAGTCCGGTTTGCCTTGGACTTCGATTCGCCCGACTTATATTTATGGCCCCCAAAATTATAACGATTTGGAGGCTTGGTTTTTCGATCGCATTGCGCGCGATCGCCCAATCCCGATTCCTGGTAACGGAATGCACTTCACGCAGCTAGGGCATTGTCAGGACTTGGCTAGGGCGATGGCGGCGGTTTTGGGGAATGAAAGCGCGATCGGGCAAATTTACAACGTTTCGGGCGATCGATTTGTCACCTTTGACGGTTTAGCCCGCGCCTGCATTCAGGCTGCTGGCAAATCAGTCGATTCTATTAAGATTGTACACTACGATCCAAAACAATTTGACTTCGGTAAAAAGAAAGCTTTTCCCATGAGATTGCAGCACTTTTTCGCCTCAGTGAATAAAGCTGTCACCGAACTTAACTGGCAACCGGAATTTGATTTAGTTTCCGGCTTAAAAGATTCATTTCAGAATGATTATTTAGTTTCGGGAAGGGACAAAGCTGAGATTGATTTTTCAGTCGATGATGAAATCTTGAAAGCCGTTTGAAGTTAAGTTATAGTGGGAGCATCTCAATACTAGCAAAAATCTAGAACCCCACCCTAACCCTCCCCTTAGTAAGGGGAGGGAACAAGAAAAATAGCAACCAGACTGTCACAGTAAGGTTAGCAGCCGTGTAATCTACAAATGTCGAAGGAGAAAAATAACATGAGATTTATAAATCCCAAGATTAGATTTGCATTTAATAAAATATTTGGCAGCGCCAAAAACACGGATATTTTGATTAGTTTTTTGAATGCTATGCTGTATGAAGGGCAACCCATAATTGAAGGCTTAGAAATCATCAGTATTAAAGATAAGTGGATTTACTTCCTTGAACATTGTGGTAGTTTACAGGAAATTCCAGCAGAAATGAGTGAAGTCCCGCAAATTAAGAAAGCTTTTGAAATTGCTGATGATGTTAGTTTGACTTATGAGGAATCTGATACGTTACAGAAGCAAGAGTTTTTTGTGCAAGATATGCAAAGCTTGGTCGAGGAAGGCAGACAAGAAGGCAGACAAGAAGGTCAAGTAAAGTTAATTATGCGTTTGCTGAGTCGTCGTTTAGGTCAAATAAACCCAGATTTTGAAATCCGAATTCGCCAATTGCCGATCGACAAATTAGAGAATCTTGCAGAAGCCATGTTAGATTTTTCAAAGGCGGAAGATTTGACAGCTTGGTTAGAAGCTAATTCTTCAAAAACTAGGAAATATTAGGTAAATCTCATGCTTGGAATCACACTCAGCAGTCGCTACAGCATTATCCGTCACTTAGGAGGCGGCGGATTTGCTCAAACTTACCTAGCTGAAGATAGTCAGCTACCAGGAAATCATCTCTGCGTTGTCAAACAACTAAAACCCCAAGCAACTGATCCCGAAACTTTACAGGTAGCAAGACGTTTGTTTGATACAGAAGCACAAGTTTTATACAAGTTGGGAAATCACGATCGCATTCCCCGACTTTTTGCATACTTTGAAGAAAATCAAGAATTTTATTTAGTTCAAGAATTTATAGAAGGTCACGATTTAAGTCAAGAAATTATACCCCCCCAAACCCCCCCTTACCAAGGGGGGGCTGGACTTGGCTCCCCACCAAACCAAGGAGGGGCTGGACTTGGCTCCCCACCAAACCAAGGGGGGGCTGGACTTGGCTCCCCACCAAACCAAGGAGGGGCTGGACTTGG
>NZ_JAKJHX010000017.1:20282-60198 GCF_021648855.1 Tychonema litorale BBK16
TTGGCTCCCCCTCTTACCAAGGGGGGGCTGGACTTGGCTCCCCCCCTTACCAAGGAGGGGCTGGACTTGGCTCCCCCTCTTACCAAGGGGGGGCTGGACTTGGCTCCCCCCCTTACCAAGGGGGGGCTGGGGGGGGTTCCCCTGGAACAGTGGGAGTCATACAGGAACATGAAGTAATTTGTATATTGCAAGAAATTCTCGAAATTCTCGACTTTGTACATCAGCAAAATGTCATCCATCGCGATGTCAATCCCCGCAACATCCTCCGCAGAAATCAAGATAAAAAATTAGTTTTAATAGACTTCGGTGCAGTCAAAGAAATTACTACTCAAATTACCAATCCTCAGCCCAAAAATAGCTTGAGTGTGAGCATTGGTACTCCCGGTTATATGCCTAGCGAACAAGCTCACGGCAACCCAAAACTCAGCAGTGATATCTATGCTACAGGTACGATCGCAATTCAATATCTCACGGGCATAACTCCCCACCAATTACCAAAAGATCCTGATACAGAAGAGATAATTTGGCAGGACAAAACATCAGTTAGTCCTGAATTTGCTAAAATTTTAGATAAAATGGTGCGGTACGATTTTCGGCAGCGTTATTCTAGTGCTAGCGAAGCTTTACAAGCTATTAAAGAGTTGAAAAATGCTTTTTCTGGTACTGTTCCTGTATTGTCTCCTGTGGTTACTCCGAAGCGGCAACTTAAATCCCGAAAAAAACTGTATTTTAAAATATTGTCGATCGCTAGTTTAATTAGTATCAGTATTGTAGCATCGATTTATGCTGTTCACAGCCTGAATTCAGCTAATGCCACGGAGTTGCACAAGCGCGGTAATACTCTTTACAATTTAAACCGATTCAAGGAAGCTTTGGAAAATTACGATCGCGCAATTAATCTCAAACCAGACTACGCGGAAGTTTGGCAGGAAAAAGCTAAGACTTTGTACGAGTTGAAACAATATGGAGAATCGCAGTCAGCCTATGACAAAGCCATAGAATTAAATCCAGAATACTTAGAAGCTTGGACAGGACGCGGTTATGCTTTGGATAAATTGCAACAGTCTGAAAAGGCGATCGCATCTTTTGACAACGCTTTGAAAATTCAGCCAGACTATCCTCCAGCGTGGCAAGGAAAAGGTGATGCTCTCTTAAATTCTCAGCGCTACGAAGAAGCGATCGCCTCTTACGAAAAAGCGGTAAAGGTTCAGCCCAATTTGTACCAGGCTTGGTACAATCAGGGACAAGCTTACCAAAATTTAAAGCAGTATGAACAAGCTGTACAATCCTATCAAAAAACAGTTGAAATCAAATCAGATAACCCTGAAGCATGGTATAATTTGGGTAATGTTTTTTTAGAATTGAACAAAAATCCAGAAGCCTTAGAAGCTTACGAAAAAGCGGTCCGGTTCCAACCAAAATTTTACCAAGGGTGGTACAGTAAAGGTATCGCTTTGCTGAAGATGCGGAGGCATGAAGAAGCAGTTACAGCTTACGAAAAAGCTGTTAAATTAAAACCTGATTATTATCAAGCTTGGTACAATTTAGGCTGGTCGTACCACGAGTTACGCAGATATGAACAAGCGATTGAATGTTACAGCAAAGCCCTAGATTTGAACCCGAAAGAATTTCAAGCTTGGTACAATAGAGGTAATGCACAGTATAATGTGAAGCGGTATGAAGATGCGATCGCGTCTTACAACGAAGCTGTCTATGTCAAACCAGACTACTCCGAAGCCTGGTATAGTCGCGGCAATGCACTGGTGGCGGTAAAAAGATACCAAGATGCGATCGAATCCTATGACAAAGCACTTCGCTATAAACTGGATTATGGAGCAGCGATGGAAGCAAAAAAGCGGGCTGAAAGTCAGCTAGAAGACAGTCAGCCACAGCTTAAACAACAATAATTCTCACTTTTACCGAACAGCAGGAGAAATTAGGGTGACACGCCGACTATCTACCAACATTGGCCAAAAACCTCGATCGCTCAATGTCTTTACCGCAGCAGTAGCAGCGTTTTGATCCGTGGTATAAACGACAAATAAAAAAGGACGTTGTCCGTAAGAAGCTAAGCCTACTTGTGCCCCTAATACTTGCCTAACTTGGGCCGCCAATTCTGGTTGGTTGAAATAATCGACTAACACAGCATAGCCAGGGCCCAGAGGTTGGGGATTAAAGGCGAGACTACCATTGCCTGAATTAGTAGCTGGTTGAGGGTTGTAGACTGGCAAATCTTGGGTGATTGATGCTGAGGGCGATCGGGCCACATAAGCCGGCAATCCAACAACATCTTGGATATATTTAACCCAATCCCCAGCGATTTGCGAACTACGAAAACCGCCAACTCGCGTTACCGTATCATCGATATATCGGCAAACTGTATTGTTAGTATTTCCAGGAAAAGAACGTTTTACTATTTCTTGCTGTTCAGGGGTTTTGGTAACAATTAACAGTAGATATTCGTCTGACTGGGGCGGTTGGCAAATCGGTTGAGCTTTCACGGGACTCGATGGAATTATCAAGGCAAAAATTGCGATCGAGCTAGCAGAAAAAAGAGGTAAAGCAACAATAAAATTGTATAATTTACTCTTGATGTCTGCTAGCTTTACTGTCGATGTTTTTGCTAATTTGTTCATGCTAACTGTAAGGATGCTAAGGCATCGGGGATAGTTTCTGAAGGTGCTTGAAATTCACCTGTCAGTACATATTCTAATCGCAGTTTTAACCAAGTGATGAATTTGGGATCGGTGGAAATAATCGCGACTGAGGGCTGAGGACATTTTGCCTTAACTTGGGCCATGGCTGGTGCTTCTACGAAAGCTGGCTGTTTAACTAACCAGAAGTCTATTTGTTTTTCTTGTTCTTGGTAGTTGCGAGTTCTTTCTTTGAATACTTCATCTAGGTCTTCTTCTTCTAGTAAAAAGCGTTGACTGGCTAAAACATAGTAGTAGGTTGACATTTTCTTGGTTGTTGTGGGGTTATTGGTTGTGACTGTCGCCAATACCGTCATTTTTGCTGAGGTAGGGGCGATTTGCTGAGTCGAATCTGAGAAACTCTCAACTCTTGTGCCGTTTACTTTACCTTATTTGTTGTCATTTTGGGTAGGTGCAGAACTACTTAAAGGATAAATATTATAAAATTTACTAACTGTGATATAATTTGACAAAATTTTAACACTCGTCTTTGCTCAAACTTTAGAGAGCCTTTGGTGAAGGAGGACACGGCAGTGCCATTTCCCTACTTCTAAATAATGATGAGGAAGGAGGACACGGGAGTGCCGTTTCCCTACCGCGATTAATTGTAGGGACACAACACTGCTGTGTCCTGAAGGTGGGTAACTTTTTAAGGAATAGTAACTTCTCGTAATAATCTGTCAACAATTGTCTTTGCTCTCCTTCCCCCCGCTGGAATCAACCGATGAGAAAGTACGTGGGGAGCCAAATATTTCACATCATCAGGAAGCGCATAATCTCGCCCTGAAATAAATGCTAAAGCTTGGGAAGCACGATGCAAAGATACGGCACCTCGTGGACTCACTCCCAGAGTGATTTCCTCATCTTCGCGAGTCGATCGCACCAAATTCACAATATACTGCTTCAAATGCCCTTCCACCTTGACAGCCGCGCACAAACGGCGCAACTCCTGCACCTCTTCCAAGGAAATACAAGGCTGCAAATCCTCCACTGCAAAACTATCAGAAAGCCTCTCCAACATTTGTAACTCTTCTAACTCCCCAGGATAGCCCAAAGTCAAAGACAGAGTGAAGCGATCCATTTGTGCTTCTGGTAGCGGAAAAGTGCCTTGATATTCGATCGGGTTTTGAGTCGCAATTACAAAAAATGGTGTGGGTACAGTCCGAGAAACCCCGTCCACTGTCACTTGCTTTTCTTCCATCACTTCCAGCAAAGCCGACTGAGTACGCGGTGTCGCCCGATTAATTTCATCGGCTAGCAACACATTGGCAAACACTGGGCCGGGCAAAAACTCAAACTTCCCGCTGCTAGGATTCCAAATATTAGTACCGGTAATATCTGTTGGCAACAAATCGGGAGTACACTGAATACGCTGAAACTTGCCATCAATCGATCGCGCCAAAGACTTCGCCAACAGCGTTTTTCCCACACCAGGCACATCCTCCAACAGGGCGTGTCCCCCCGAAAGTAGGGCTACAATCACCAAGCGAATCGCATCCGCCTTACCAACAATAGTCTTGCCTAGATTTTGCTTCAGCCGATCGATGTTTTCTCTCATGTCCCTGATTATTAATTGTTAATTACTGATATCATTCTAGAGTGCGGGTTTGTTTAAACTATTTACAGCCTTTAAAGTTATTGGCGAACCCGCTCCTTGTATCTTAAAAGAGTGAGTCAGTCGATCGCCACGTCATTAATTCGATCATACCGACAATCAGGCGATCGTCATGTCATCGATTCGATCATACCGACAATCAGGCGATCGTCATGTCATTGATTCGATCATACTGAGATCTTGCACCACTCCCAATTAGCCTTTTATGGACGGGCAGGATGCCCATCCCACAAGAAAATTCACTTTTTGTGGAACGGGCTTCTAGCCCGTTGCTGACATTGGTGCAAGATTTCAGATCATAAGCTGTGGAGCATTTAAACCACTAACGAGGCCTGTAGGGTGCGTCAGTCGTGAACAGTGACTAGGCAAGGGAAACGAGAAAGGGCTGACGCACCCTACAATACTATTTTAAATGCGTAACAGCTTACCGTACAACATCGTCAGTTTAGGTGATCCGTCCTCTTCTTGCAATAGAGGCATTATCTGGATTTCGTCCTGCATCTGTCCGCAAAATGAGGTTGTGGAGGTTGGCAAGGAGAATTGCGCTAAGGTGCAGTTGCGATCGGGTTATTATCCAGTTACCAGTTCCTTCATCAAGGTTTAAAAGGAGTATATTTACCACCCAAACCTTCGACAATTGTCCGCGTATTCGCAACCAGCATTTTCTGATAACTATCAGCCTCACTTCCCGGTTCTCCCAAACCATCGGCAAATAATTCTCGCGGTGAAACTTTCACCTTGGCTTCCTTTGCCACGGCCTCAATTAATTTAGGATTAATCGTAGATTCGGCAAAAATTGTCGGCACTCCAGAAGCCTTAATTTCTCTCACTAATTGAGCCACCCGCGTTGGTGTTGGCGCTTCATCGGTACTAATACCTTCCAAGGCTCCTACTACTGGAATTCCGTAAGCTTTTGAGTAGTAATTAAAAGCATCATGAGTAGTAACAAGCTTGCGCTGTTTCGCCGGAATTGTGGCAACTTCTGATTTAATCCATGTATCTAGTTTTGTCAGATTTGACGTGATTTGTTGAGTTTTGGCATTATAAGCAGATGCTTGGTTTGGCAAAACCTTACCGAGTTGAGTGTTAATAACTTTTGCCATAGCCATGCCATTTTTAGCATCGTGCCAAATGTGCGGATCTGAAACTTTTTTGCCGTCTTCTTCAAACTCTAGTGCTTTGGGTACTCCTGCTTCACCGACAGCAATTTTCACTGATTTATTGGAACTTGCTTTAATTAATCGAATTAAACTCGGTTCAAAATCATAGCCG
The DNA here is from genome assembly GCF_021648855.1 of Tychonema litorale BBK16. Lineage (GTDB taxonomy): Bacteria > Cyanobacteriota > Cyanobacteriia > Cyanobacteriales > Microcoleaceae > Microcoleus. Next base: position 25,863 of record NZ_JAKJHX010000017.1, read on the forward strand.
CTGTATAAAATTAATTTTGCTTGCTCAATTGCTTTGCGATCGTCCGGTTTTGGGGTGTAAACGTGGGGGTCTGAACCTGCATCTATCAAGCATTTGAGGTCAATCGTATTGCCAGCTATTTCCTTCGCTAAACCGCAAATAACTGTAGACGTTGCCACAACTTGTGGACGACTTTGGGCGACAATCTGATTTTTAGTCGTCTGTGAGAAAGTTGACTCCGCGCTACTCGATCCAGCAGCCATCATCAAGCCAAATACAGCAAGGCTTTTGAGGTTAAATTTTTGTAACATTGTTTCCTTTTTGTGCTACCATGAGAATCATTCTCACTTAATTTTACTATGTTAGAGGTTCGGCATCTCGCTGTCAACTACCGAGGCGTTACCGCTGTTGAGGATGTCAGCTTCAGCTTGGAACCGGGGCAAATCGTGGGGGTAATAGGCCCCAACGGTGCGGGTAAAAGTACGATGGTGAAGGCGATTCTGGGTTTGATTCCGACAGAAAATGGGGTTGTGAGGTATCGCGATCGGGCAATTTCTAAGCAGCTAGGAGAAGTGGCTTATGTACCCCAGCGATCGCAGATAGACTGGGACTATCCGATTTCTGTTCAAAATGTAGTAATGATGGCCCGCACTCGCCATACGAGTTGGTGGCGAAATCCTTCACGTCAATCCAGAGAAATTGTCAAAGCCGCCTTAGAAAGAGTCGGAATTTGGGACTTAAGAAACCGCCAAATCGGGGAGTTGTCAGGGGGACAACAACAGCGAGTATTTTTAGCTCAATCACTAGCGCAAGAAGCCGAGTTATTTTTCTTTGATGAGCCTTTTTCGGGAGTTGACAAAAAGACAGAAGCGGTACTATTTGAAGTCTTTGACGAACTGAAAGCTGAAGGTAAAATCTTGCTAGTAATTGGTCACGAATTGGGAGAAGCTTCGAGGAAGTACGATCGATTTTTATTAATTAATAAACAACTAATTGCTGATGGCGATCGGTCAGAAGTGATTACTGCTGATAATATGCAGCGTGCCTATGGCGATAGTGTAATATTGGTACAACGGGAGATTGACTAATGTTAAATTTACTCATAGAACCCCTAGAATTTGAGTTCATGCGGAATGCGATCGCGATCGCTGTCATGCTCGGTATTCTCTGTTCCGTAGTTGGCTCTTATTTGATCGTGCAACGCATGGGATTATTGGGAGACGTGATTGCTCATGCAGTATTGCCTGGATTGGCGATCGCCTTTTATGTAGGCATTGATATCTTTATAGGAGCATTTATTTCCGGGACGTTGAGCACCTTAATTATTGCTTGGATTCAATCACAGTCCCGCGTCAAAGTCGATGTCGCAATGGCGCTAGTTTTCTCCGGCTTTTTAGCATTAGGAATCATGCTAATTACCCTACTAAAAAGCAAACTAGATTTACATCATTTCTTGTTCGGAGATATCTTAGGAGTTACAGTTGACGATGTGTGGCGGACTTTAGGAATTTCCATATTTGTCCTAATTTTTGTCAAAATCTTTTATAAAGAACTGCTATTTTACACCTTTAATCCCCTCGGCGCACAAGCAATAGGATTGCCAGTAAATTTAATTCACGTCGGGTTAATTTCCGCAATCACCCTGACGATTATTGCCAGTATGCAAGCAGTAGGCGTTGTGTTAGTGGTTTCGCTGCTGATTGGGCCGAGTATCACTGCCTATTTATTAGTTAAAGAATTGCACCAGATGATGGGCTTGGGAGCAATCGTGGGTATGATTAGCAGTGTGTCTGGGATGTATATTAGTTATTACTTAAATGTGCCTTCTGGTGCAGCAATTGTGTTAGTTGTGACTGGGTTATTTGTAGTAGCATTACTCTTTAGTCCGTCTCAGGGAATTTTGACTCGGCCGTCCATGTCGAGTCGTAGAGGTAAGATTTTGCAGCAGTTGAAACAACTGGGGCGCTAAGATTATCACAGAATACGGGGGGCTTAGAAACCGGGTTTTTTACGAAAATACTGGTTGTAATATCAATTCCGGCTGCACCGGAATGATATAAAGGAGACGGCAGTGCCGTTTCCCTACCCAATTAATTGTAGGGACACGGCACTGCCCATTGGTGTCAACTTAAGGTCAAACCTAGTCAGAGACTGTTGCTTGACTATTAAATCTAGATCCCCCCTAGCCCCCCTTAAGAAGGGGGGAACAGGAGTCTTTTCAAAGTCCCCCTTCTTAAGGGGGATTTAGGGGGATCTAGACTTAGCTAAAAGCGAGAGATACCAAGCATTGCAGGCTTAAGTTGACACCTATGGGCACTGCCGTCTCCTAATTTCGGCAACTAACTAATAATTCCGATGCTACCGGATTTGATATAACTCGCAGATTCGGTAAAAAACCCGGTTTCTCTGTCGGAGTATGTCGAAGACTGAAGTATCCGCGCTTAAAAAAATTCCCTTATTTCAACATCAAAGCAACTTCCTTCGCAAAATAAGTCAAAATCAAATCAGCACCCGCCCGTTTGATACTCGTCAAAGTTTCCAAAATAATCCGCTTTTCATCAATCCAACCCAACTTTCCAGCAGCTTTGATCATTGCGTATTCGCCGCTGACATTATAAGCAGCTACGGGCAAATTAGTTGCTTCGCGCACTTGGTAGATAATATCCAGATAAGCCAAAGCAGGTTTTACCATCACAATATCTGCACCTTCTGCGATATCCAAAGCAACTTCTTTCAGTGCTTCTCGTGCATTAGCTGCATCCATTTGATAAGTCTTTTTATCTCCAAATTTTGGGGCAGAATCGAGGGCATCCCGAAACGGGCCGTAATAAGCAGAGGCATATTTTGCTGAATAAGCCAGGATTGCCGTATCGATGTATCCTGCGGCATCTAAGGCTTTGCGAATTGCGCCAATTCTGCCGTCCATCATGTCAGAAGGTGCGACCATATCTGCACCAGCAGCAGCTTGGGAAACTGCCATTTTTACTAACACTTCAACAGTTGGATCGTTGAGAATTTTACCGTTTTCATCAACTAAACCATCGTGTCCGTGTGATGTGAAAGGGTCGAGGGCTACGTCGGTAATTACTACTATTTCGGGAATGTTTTGCTTGATAGCTTTGACTGTTTGCTGGACTAATCCTTCTGGGTTGTAGCTTTCGGTGCCGGTGTCATCTTTTTTGGTTTCTGATATTACTGGAAAAAGTGCGATCGCGCATATCCCCAAATTCCAACATTCGGCTATTTCTGTTAGCAATAAATCCAGGGAATAGCGATAACAACCCGGCATGGAAGTAATCTCAACTTTTTGTCCTTCTCCTTCCATCACAAACATCGGATAGATGAGGTCGTCAACAGTCAGGTGATTTTCTCGTACCATGCGTCGCAAACCGGGTGTGCGGCGGAGGCGGCGGGGACGGATGGTTGTGAGGGAGGGATTGCGATCGTTTAAAGTGGGAACGGCGGACTCGACGTTATTTGCGGATGACATAGGAACTGGCTGCAATAATAATGATAATCATTATTATCACATTTCCGTCGCCCAAATCTATATTTATTAGAAAAATGGGTCGAAAATCAGTTCACTTTGAGGAAAAGTTGTATAGCGACGGCGAACACAGACAAACAGCACTTGCAGTCAGCAAAACATTTTCGTGCATCCGCAAATTTTCGGATTTAATCCAGTCGATTATCAAGTCTTTGCTAAAGAATTTTTGTGACAAGTAAGGCGGTAAAATATCAGGTAAAATAACTGATATATCGCTCTAAAAAATAACCTTAAATAGGAAGAAGTCGCGTTTTTTATTAGATAAATAAACGCGGTTTCTGGCCCTATTTAAAAGAGGAATGTAGCTCTCACGGTTCCAATCAGAACATCAGGATTTTTATTTGTTTGATTGGGAGCCGTTAACCAAATCAAACCAGGAGTGAGTAAGATATTATCGGTAAGGCGATGAACGTAGAAAGCTTCAATGTGAAAAGGAGTAGCGCGATCGGGAATTCGTCTGACTAAATCCTTCGTATCATAACCCGCTCGATTTTCCGGTACACTTTGAGGTCGATCGAAAGGAGAAGGAGTTTTGGCACTCGTCAAATGGGGAGGTACGCCAATTACAATTCCTCCTAAATTTCCTTGCTTTCCAAGGTCAGGAAAAGCTAAAGTAACACCGTAGCTAAAAATATCAGCACTGCTACTGCTGAAACGAGTCTGAAAGGGCGTACCGGGAGCTAATGTTCCGCCAAAACTTTTGACATCGGTATAGCTAAACCAACCGCCGATCCCAAATCCGCGATTAACTCGCCACAAGGCTGATAAACCATAGGAATTGGTGGCATATTTATCGGTCAAGAAAATTGGACTATTGGCAAGAGTTGTCCCCACATCATTATTAAATAAAGGCGAGCCTACCTGATAGTTGTTGTTGTAAATTAAGCCCAAGGATAAATTGCGGCTGGGATTGAATGTTAACTGAGCAAGAGCCGAATATCTACCATTAAATAAGCCATTTCCTTGACTTGGATTTTCCGCCGTACCAGCTAAATATCCAACACTGAGATTTAATTTCTCACTGAATCTGTAATTGAATCCTGCACCAGCACCTAATCCACCAATGCTATAAATTGGGTTGCGTTGACCGAGTATAGATAGAGAACGAGTACCGCCATTTCCATCTTCAAAAAGACTGAATGTTGTAGGCACATAATCCATGTGTTCGCCATCTTTTGCCATGATGACAGCTTGCAAGCGAGAACTAATGGGAAACTCGTAATTCAAGGCGGTTAATCCAAAGGTATTATTAGCAGATAATGTACTAATATCTTGAAAGGTTTGCTGACCTTCGTTGGTTCTAGCTAAATCAGCTTGATTGCCACCGGATTGATAAGCTGTAATTGGGTTTGGCCCATATTCAAAGCCTCGAATGTTGTCAGGGCCTCGCCGCCCTGGGTGCGCTGAATTTCCGGCTGTCAGGCGGATTTTTAACATATCTTTCCCGGTAAAACTTGTCAGGAAATTCAGGCGGACGCGGTTGGCAAAGACTGTATTTTGCTCGTCTGTAGTAAATTCTCTAGATTGTTCTCGCCGTGCTCCGGTAATTGGATTGAGAGGTGATAAGGGAAGGCGGGTTCTAACGTTATCGCCAGCTAATACGTCTGTCAGGGCAAAAACTACTTCGCCGCTCAATTTTGTAGTTGTGGAAAATTGGTTGGCTTCGAGTTCGGAAGTTCGAGCTTCTAAAGCATCGACTCTGCCGCGCAAGGTAGCAAGTTCGGCGGCGAATTCTTCTTGCAACTTTTGTATGGTTGCTAAGTCTTCTTTGGTGGCTAAATTAGCTGTTGAACTGCTAATTAATTTGGTAACTTGGTCGAGACAAGCATTTAATCCAGCGGCGAATTCGTAACGAGTCATGGCGCGATTTCCACGATAGGTGCCGTCGGGATATCCTGCGATGCAGCCGTAGCGTTCGACTAATGATTGTAAGGCTTGAAATGCCCAATCTGTGGGCTTTACATCGGATAGTTGGGAGACGGATGTAACTTGATCCATTGATTCTGAACTGGCGCTGGGCTGTTCTAGTGGATCGGAGATTATAGGGGTGTTTTCTGCTGTTAGATTTGCTGTTGAATCTGCTATTGCTTGGGCTGGTAAGGCTTCAGTTGCTGTTGTTAAGTTTTCCGATGTTCGATCGATCTCTGTAGCAGCTATTTTTTCCTGAATGCTCAGGTTATTTTGTTGCGCTGGCAAGGGTTCTATTTTTTCTACTGTGCCAACATCTGTCAGGGATTCGCTGCTAGGATTGGACAACAAGTTTGTAGAGGTAATACTTGTTATTTCGAGCTGATTTTCGGGGGTTGCTACTGCGGTGGTTTCGGCTATTTTTTCTTGGTTTTGAGTTGGTGCGGTTTGGGTTAAATCTGCGGCTTCGCTGGCGATCGCACTCCCACAAACTGCTAGAATAACACAGGCTGTTACTGGGCTAAATATTAGAGAATTGCACAAAATTTTTAACATGAAGACTCCTCACATACCTGATAAGTTTAAGGTTTGTGTAATATTTGTACTGGGTTGTTAAGCTAGTCAAAAGAGACGAGATTAAACTATGTTTACCCGCTTATCTGTTAGCTTTTAGGCTTCAGTTTTTGACCGATCGCCTTGACAACCGTAGTGATAATGATTATCATACTCACGTAACTAAGTCAAGCACGATCGCTAATTTTGCCCGAAATCAAGGCTTTGCCATGAATGGCGGGACAGGCTTTCAAGGAGTCAGGGGTGTGGAGGCGATGGATAGACAAGTATTTCAAGGCGAGAGTTGGTATCGGGCGATCGCCCTGAGCGAACGGATTGCCTCTTTGGGCGCTGTCTGCAAAGATGAGTTCGATCGGAAATTAGCCGATCGCCGATTACAGCGGTGGCGATCGCAATATCCCTTGACAAAAGATACTTTTTTTGATACCAAACTGGCTTTAGAGGGAATTACTGAGGCAGAATTTCAGTATCTGCTGGGAGAACCAGTCTCAACACTGGCTAAGCGACACGGAAAGCCTCTAACTTGGTTGGAAGAACTAGATCGGGCTTTTACGATGGGCGATCGCGTTAGCGTTGCGGAGCAAGATCGCGCGGATTCAGAAGGTTTTACGATCGCGATCGCGCCGCTCCTTGCTCAAGGTAAAAACCTCTTGCAACAAGGAATTGCAGCCTTAGTAAAGGATCGCAAAACATCGTCCCTACCCTTCGATCTCACTCCCATCGCGATCGTCACCCGCGTTGCCACGCAAGATATTAGCAAAGTGCAAATCTGCCAAGAGGCGAAGGTTAAAGATTGTCAGCAGGGTAAAGTGCAACTGCGAATTTCTGCCTATCCCTACCCCGATTACGGCACTCTCAAAGGCGCTGTCAGAGAAATTTCTCCCGATGCGATCGCGCCTACAAACGCCGACACATCCGCTGCTTACTACCAGGTAAAAATTGAAGTCGAAAAACCCTCATCAACCCCCCGTCAAAGCTTTAAACACCCACCCAAAAAGCATCACACTCAAGAAAATTACACCACCAACAATCAACATCAAACCCAACAGCAAAGCCACCACAAACAACCAATCAGCCTTTTTCCCAACAGGTTCAGGCGAACCCAAATGAGCATCCAACAATTCTATATTCTTGACATTAGCCTTCCAACCCACATCCAATAAATCTCCAGCCACCGGTACAGTCCCAGCAACTGTATCAAATACGATATTAGCGGCCATTTGCACTAAAGTCTCTTGCGGAACTCCCATTTGAGCCGCTTTAAACACAACATAACCCGCAAAGACTGAGCCGATCAAATCGCCACCACCCGGTATCAATCCTAATATTGGATCGAGTCCAATTCGGTATTTTGTGCCGGGAATCGGAATTGCATTATCTAGTAAATGACTGATTTTTCGCAGACGACGCAAGGATGCAGCCTGAGATTTGTTGGCAGTATTTGTGGATGAATTTTGTATAGGAGAACGAGACATTTAGATTACTCCTGATTGTGATATTAATATTGATTTTTGTAGCATCAGAATTATTAGAAATTAGGAGACGGCTTGGCTTTAGTCCCTACAATATTATTTTGGGTAGGGACACGGCACTGCCTTGGACTCTATATCATAAGGAGTGCAACCGGAATTGACATCAGGGCATCGCCCGCCCCTACAAAATTTAACATCATATAAGTCCGAATACAGAGAAACCCGGCTTTTATTCAAAACCGGGTTTCCTACTTCTAGGTAATTTGTAGGGTGCGTCGCTATTCCATGTTCAATGGAAGTTGCAGATTGACTCTGAAGGCGACGCACCCTACTATTGCCTACTATTTGTTGCCTTCAGTGAAGTCGGCATCAATCACGTCATCGCCGCCACCAGTCGGGCCACCGTCTCCAGGGCCACCAGGGCCGTCAGTCGGGCCGCCAGCTTGTTGGTACAGGCTGCTGCTGACAGCGTAGAATGCTTGCTGCAACTCTGTTGTTAAGGTTTTGATGCGATCGTCATCTTCACTATTGATCGCATCGCGCAAGTCTTTGATCAACCCTTCAACCTTAGTCTTGTCATCAGCAGGAACCTTATCACCCAATTCTGCCAACTGCTTCTCGATTTGATAAGCTAAAGAATCGCCTTGGTTTTTGCGATCGATCTTTTCGCGACGTTCTTTATCAGCAGAAGCGTTCGATTCTGCTTCCCGAACCATCCGATCCACTTCATTGCTAGGCAAAGTAGAAGCACCAGTGATGCTAATAGATTGCTCCTTGCCAGTACCTTTATCCTTAGCAGCTACATTCAAAATACCGTTAGCATCGATATCAAATGTAACTTCAATTTGAGGCACGCCACGAGGGGCTGGTGGAACTCCATCTAGACGGAATGTTCCCAAATCCTTGTTGTCATTCGCCATTTCTCGTTCGCCTTGCAAAACGTGAATTTCCACGTTTGTTTGGCCGTCTACAGCAGTCGAGAAAGTTTCCGACTTCTTAGTAGGAATAGTCGTGTTGCGGGGAATGATTTTGGTCATCACGCCGCCCAAGGTTTCGACACCGAGAGATAACGGAGTAACGTCCAGCAACAGGATGTCTTTGACTTCGCCGGAGAGCACGCCAGCTTGGATTGCTGCACCGACTGCTACCACTTCATCCGGGTTTACCGTTTGGTTCGGGTCTTTGCCGAGGATTTTTTTGACCAGTTCTTGCACGGCTGGAATGCGCGTAGAACCACCAACTAAGACGACTTCATTAATTGCAGATTTGTCTAATTTGGCATCGCGAATCGCGTTTTCTACGGGAATGCGAGAGCGATCGATCAAATCTGAACAAAGTTCTTCAAACTTGGCCCGCGTCAAAGTGGTGTCCAAGTGTTTTGGCCCATCTTGAGTCGCAGTAATAAATGGCAAGTTGATTTCTGCTTGGGTAACACTTGACAGTTCAATCTTGGCTTTTTCTGCTGCTTCTGTGAGGCGTTGCAATGCTTGTTTGTCTTTGCGGAGGTCAATTCCTTCGGCTCTTTGGAAGTCTCCGGCGATGAAATCAACAATTTTTTTGTCGAAGTCGTCACCACCGAGATGAGTGTCTCCAGAAGTTGACAATACTTCAAAGACGCCGTCGCCAACTTCGAGAATAGAGACGTCGAAAGTACCGCCACCTAAGTCAAATACGAGGATGGTTTCGTTGCTCTTTTTATCTAAACCGTAGGCTAAAGCTGCTGCTGTAGGTTCGTTGATAATCCGCAGCACTTCGATACCGGCAATTTTTCCAGCGTCTTTAGTAGCTTGGCGCTGGGAGTCGTTGAAGTACGCGGGAACTGTGATCACCGCTTGGGTGACTGTTTCGCCGAGGTATTTGCTGGCGTCTTCTACGAGTTTGCGGAGGACTTGGGCGGAAATTTCTTCAGGAGCAAATTGCTTGCCGCGGGCGGGACAGTCTAGTTTGAGGCTGTTTCCGACTTTCAGGACTTTGTATGAAACTTCTGTGGTTTCGTGGGTTACTTCGTCTACCCGGCGCCCGATAAACCGTTTTACTGAGTAAAAGGTGTTTTCGGCGTTCATCACAGCTTGGCGCTTGGCGATTTGTCCGACGAGTTGATCGCCATTCTTGGCAAATGCTACTACGGAAGGTGTGGTGCGACCCCCTTCGGCGTTGGCTATGACGGTGGGTTTGCCGCCTTCCATTACTGCGACGCAGGAGTTTGTCGTACCTAAGTCAATTCCAACTACTTTTCCCATAGGGGTGTTCCGGCTCCAATATCTACAAAATTTTGCTTTTCTATCTGTGTGATAGCCTGGTTATTCAGGACTGCCATTTCACCTGGGGGGGTGTACGGGTAGTGAGTCCAGCTTTAATACAGTCTTCGATAGGGTGATTATCTGCTATACAAATACTAGACAAGTCTAGACACTTGCTTCTTACTTCATCGGGAGCATGGGAGCGGCTATCCCTCGGTAAGCTTTCACGATTTAGCCAACCGTGATAAATTTATCGCTGCATTTAAATCCCTGTCTATCGAATGACCACAACTTTTACAGTTGTAAGTCTATACTGCGGGCGGTTAGACCTTGGGATGAAGGCGTGTTTACCGAACCTGTTAGGGGACGGTTGCATTACATGATTTTTGCACCGCTACAGTTGTTGACTGCTTTTCTTTACTCTTCCTAATGTACGGCGTTTGCGCGATCGCAGTATTGTGGCAAACCGTATACGTTGTGTTGTATTTGCCGTCTTTATTGTATAAATTTGGTTTGGTGGCTAGGGGCGATCGCATTTTTGGATATAAAATATAACTAGAAATTATCAATATCGGTAATGGTTTGGGTTTTGAGGAGCGATCGCATTTTGGTACTTCTCCCGCTGCTAACATAGCTTGGCTAGTATTATTTTAACTCAAAAATAGTCCTAGACGCGCCAGTAGTCAGAAACCGGGTTTTTTACAAAAATACTGCACTTGAGCCTTTAAAGCTGGTAAAAAACCCGGTTTCTTTGGTTTTGATGCGTCAGTTCCTTTCGATTGACTACTGACTAATCAGCAGAGCACAGGGAAAGTAATTCAGAGCTTCACCAATTGCCAGTTGACCATTACTTTCCACCATCTGATTGGTAATTGCATCTTTCCACACAGACGGCATTTCCTCGGACAATTCTAGCTTAGTATCTTGCCAGATATTTTTGCCGATCGGCATTTCTTCCGGCTTAACAATGCCAGTCAAAAATCGAGGAGCGATGACAATAACCGTAGTATCTTCGTAGCTACGGGCAAAAGCAATAATATTCTCTTTAAATGTACCAACTACTTCCAGTGGCTGATAACTACCTGATTGAAAAACTTGCAGGTATTGTTTTCTTGCTTCTAGAATTCTGGCAGTCAAAAACAACTTAATTCTAGCATCTTCTTTCGTTGAAATCAACTCCTCAATCAGTTCCAAAATATTAGTTGTAGCTTGGGCTTTAATCTCCCGTAATACCTTAATCCGGCGCTGAAAATCAACGGGACGGCGGTTATCGGGATCGACGTGGCTTAAATCCCAAAACTCCGTACCTTGATAAATATCTGGCACACCAGGGGCTGTGATTTTCAGCAGTGTTTGAGATAAAGAATTTAAAATCCCATAATCAGCTACTTTTTGCCAGAAAGGTAAGAAAGTATTGAGGAACTGATTCTGTTCTCCAGATTCGAGAACAGAATCTATAAAAGTCATAAAACCGTTCTCATAGTCATTATCTGGTCTCAGCCAAGCGGTGTGAACTTTAGCTTCGCGCACAGCTTTGATCGCATAATTTTTAATCCGCTCAATAAAGTCAGTATTTTCGATTTCTTCAAAAGGAAAACTGCCAATTAAGGTTTGGTAAAAGAAGTATTCGTCATTGGTATCGGGAACCATACGATTAACTAAGTTGACTTTTTTGGCAGAATTTAACTCTCTCCAAGATTTGACTTGCTGTTCCCATTCATCGGGGATTTCTGACAGTACGTTAATTCGAGCTCGCACATCTTCACCACGTTTGGTATCGTGGGTAGCTGTCGCATTCATTTTGTGAGGCCAAACTGCTTGCTGATGTTGATTAAATTCGTGAAAGTCAGCCAGCGATACGCCAAATTGACTGGGGTTTCCACCCACTTCATTGAGGGATAAAAGTCTGTAGTAGACGTATAAAAGCGTGTCTTCAATGCCTTTTGCCATCAACGGGCCCGTCAACTGCTGGAGTTTCATCACGAAGTGTCTACGTTGCTCTTTTTGTTCGGCTGTCAATATTTCTTCTGCTTCCAGCAACAGCACTGTTTGGATAAAATTAAGTTCTTTTAGCAGTAATGGTACTTGTTCTTTGGCTTTGGCGATCGCATATTTGACATAAATGCGATCGGACTCTCTCAAGCCTTCTTGATTAATGTAAGTTCGGTAAACTGGAAAAATCGTCAAAATTGCTGCTAATGCTTTTTCTAAGCCGTGACGAGTAAAGTCATTTCCCTGGCGAGATTGACCAGATATATTTTTCAAAAGTTGAGCTAAATTGTCTACATCCCCCGCCAAATTCTTCTCAAGAATTAGCCTCTTTTTATCTATAAACAACTGTTCATAGGGGACGTTTAGCCGAGTAAATCTATAATAAATATCGCTAAACTGTTGTTCGCGATCGCACCGACAAAAAACGCCGTTTACATAATTCAAAAAGTCGTAACCACTTGTTCCCTCAATCGGCCAATATGATGGCAAATCTTCTTCGTGTTCGAGAATTTTTTCAACAGTGATGTAAATATCTCCGATTTTTTCCCTCAGTCGTTTTAAATATTCTGTGGGATCGTAAAGTCCGTCGATATGGTCAATCCTCAATCCGGTAAATTTTCCCTCGTCAATCAACTCGAATATCAGAGCATGATTTTTATGGAAAACTTTGATATCTTCGACTTTTACCGAAATTAGTTCGTTGACAGTAAAAAATCTGCGGTAGTTAATTTCTTCTGCACCAACCTTCCAAAAAGCCAGACGGTAAAACTGCTCGGAAAGCAAATCATCCAGTAGGTTAAAGCTTTCAGAGTTGCCTTTTTCTCCGTTAAAAAAGTTGATATTTTCATCGATAAATTCTTGAACAATCGGATTTTGATTGTAGAGTTCCCATAGCAGTGCTTTAACAAAGGCTATCTGATCGTATCTTTCTTGACCTTTGGTTTCTGAAGGAGTATTTTTGATTAGATAAAGAATCCCCAAAAACTTGACAAAATCAGGATGTCTCCGTCCTAATTCCCGGCCCAAATATCCCAAATTATGACTGATAAACTTTGCATAGGATTCAATTTTGACTGGCAATCTTAAGCTATAGTAATTTATGCTCAATCCAATGTCGCTGTAGTTTAGTTTGATTTCACCATTTTCCAGACATTCTCCATAAAAGTTGCCCAAAAGTGGAGTCAGCACTCGACCTCTGAGATGTTCGTAGCCGTGATTCCATTCAATATCAAAGTAGTCAAAATAGTCGGAATCTGGCCCGTGTTCTAATACATCTAATAATAGCAAGTTTTGAGTGTCATAAGCCATGTGGTTTGGGACAATATCTTGCAGCCATCCCATTTTTTGTTTCTGGATTTCGTCTGTGAGTGCTTCAAAGTTTTCTGAAGTTCCCAATTCGGGATTGAGCTGATTTGAGTCAACTACATCGTAACCGTGACTGCTGCCTTTTCTGGCTTTAAATATGGGTGAAGCATACAAGTCTGTAATGCCTAAGTCTTTGAGATAGCTAATGATTTGTCTGGCGGATTCAAAGTTAAAACCTGCATGAAATTGAATCCGATAAGTTGTTGTGGGAATTCGCATGATGTTAATTTTAGTCCTATAGGAGAAGAAAGTTCGGCAGCGGATTATTTAGCGGATGTAACGGATTTTTTCTTGTTCCTAGGCTCTGCCTGGGAACGTATATCTAGAGGCTCTGCCTTCTATTTTAACTATAATTCATAGAGTGCAAAACTCTGTGGTTTGACGATTAATTCTTGCTCTGAAATTATTGTTTCTGGCAAGGTTGAACCTGCACCCATCCATTTTGGATCGGCAGAGTCTAAAATCTTTTGCCATTTGCCTTTGGGAAGTGCAGCGGTACAAGCGACTTGTTGTTTGTTGAAGTTTAGAATGCAGAATATTTGACTGTCATCTGTCCACCGACGTAGAAATAAGATTTTTTCTGCTTCGATGCTGGACACTTCTAGGCTGGTTTTATCCAGTTTTTTCAGGGCGGGTATGGTGCGCCGGAGTTGAATTAAATGTTGATGCCATTCCCAGAGGATTTTGTGTTTACCTGCTGTTTGTTTTTCCCAGTTTAATTTGCACTTTTGGAAACTGTCTGGACTTTGAGGATCTTGAAATTTACCTCTGCCTTCAAAGCTTTTAAATTCTTGTTGTTTGTCTTTACGGATGGCTTCAATTAAATTCTCGTCCGAGTGGGAAACGAAGTATAAGAATGGTGTTTCTTCTCCGTATTCTTCTCCCATGAATAGGAAGGGAATATAGGGAGAAATTAAGACTGCTCCTGCGGCAAGTTTGAGTCCTTCAAAGTCTACTATTTTAGACAGTCTGTCTCCCAAAATGCGGTTGCCGATTTGGTCGTGGGTTTGGGAAAATACGATAAATTGATCGGCTGGTTGATCCTTGGCTGAATTGCCATGTTTGCGCTTTCGGTGGGGGGCGTATTGACCGGAGTAAACAAAGCTTTCTTTGAAGGCTTTTTCTAAGTGTTCGCATTTGCCGAAGTCTTGGTAGTATCGGTCATTTTCTCCGGTGAGTAAGGTGTGTAGTGCGTGGTGGAAATCGTCGCACCACTGGGCATCTAGTCCGAAGCCTCCTAGTTCTTTGGATCGTAAAGTACGGACATCATTTAAGTCACTTTCTGCTATTAAATAAAGTTTTCTTCCTAATTGTTGAGAAATGTCAGAGGTTGCATCGGATAGTTCTTGTAAAAATGGTCTGGCACTTACTTCAAATATTGCTTGAATTGCGTCGATTCTGAGACCGTCGATGTGATATTCTCGAAACCAGTATAGGGCGTTTTCAATAAAGTAGTTGCGGACTCCATCGCTGTATGCGTCATCGAAGTTGAGGGGGTCTCCCCAAATTGAGCCGTATTTTGATGTAAAGTAAGGAGCAAATTGACTGAGATAGTTTCCTTCGGGGCCGAGGTGGTTGAAAACTACATCTAGAATTACTGAGATGCCTTGTTTGTGGCAGGTGTTGATGAGTTTTTTGAAGCCTTCGGGGCCGCCGTAGGAGTTCTGGACGGCGTAGGGATATACGCCGTCGTAGCCCCAGTTTCGTTCGCCGGGAAATTGGGCGACTGGCATGATTTCTATGGCGTTGATTCCCAGTTCTTTTAGTTTGGTGAGTTGGGGAATTATTGCTTCAAATGTTCCTGATTGGGTGAAGGTTCCGACGTGTAATTCATAGATGATTGTTTCTGCTAGTGGCACGCCTTGCCAGTCTGTGTCTGTCCAGGTAAAGGCGTTTTCATCTATTACTTGGGAAGGGCAGTGTACGCCTTGGGGTTGATATTTTGAGGCGGGATCTGGCCAGTTTTTTTTTGCTTCGAGTTGGTAAGTATAAAGGGTTCCAGGTGGGATATCTGTGGCTGTGGTTTGCCAATAACCTGCGGCGGATTGTTGCATGGGGAGCAGGCGTTTGTCTGGGGAAGTAATTTGAACTGCTACTTGTTTGAGGGTGGGTGCCCAAACGGTAAATTCACATTGGTTGTTACCGAGGTAGTTTGCTCCTATCTTCACTTTGAGTTTTTCTCCTGATAAAATAGGTTTTTGGTGTGACTGAAAATGCTATTTTGGGAAGGGGTCTGTTGAGTGCCGATCGCCAAAAAGCCTGTTTTAAAAGTAATATCAGTTAAAAAAGTAACGGACAACTAACTTTAGACATAGCAACGGTTAGAATTGTCGCAAAGAGTCAAAATTAGCGGTTGGCTCCATCTCAATTAAAGCATGAATCTGTTTAGCCCGATCGCGAAATTAGTTGTCTGCAAAAGTGACAATTTATTGTTTATATAGTGTTTAAAATCTACCTAAAGGTAGATTACAAATTAGCGCGAGTGTCTTCTTATGGTTATGAATTTTGGACGGGAAATCTGCTGCAATCTAGACTCGGCGGAGTCTCGCGAGTGGTTGGTCACAAACGGGATCGGTGGTTATGCTAACGGGACGATCGCGGGTCTGCTCACACGTCGCTATCACGGTCTACTGGTAGCCGCCCTCAAACCACCGCTGGGACGGACTTTGATGCTGGCAAAGTTGGACGAGACGGCTGTGTATGACGATCGCGCCTATCCGCTTTATACAAACCGCTGGGCCGACGGGACGATCGAACCCCAAGGCTACAAGTACATCGAAAGCTTTCACCTCGAAGGCACAACGCCTGTTTGGAGATTTGCTCTCGCGGACGCTATCCTGGAAAAGCGGATTTGGATGCAACAAACTGCTAACACAACGTATATTCAATATCGCTTGCACCGCGGCTCAAAACCGATCGCCCTGGCTGTCAAGGCCCTGATCAACTATCGCGACCACCACCACATCACTAGCGCCGACGATTGGCAAATCAGTCTAGAAACCTTGAATAAAGGGATTTGCGCCACTGCTTTTGACAAAGCTGTACCCCTCTACGTGCTGACAGATGCCGAACCAGAGTCGAAATTTCGAGTCTCTACGCCCTTATACAATTGGCACTACGGATTTGATCTGGCAGCCGAAGGGCGGCGCGGATTGGAGTGTTGTGAGGATCATCTGCACGCAGCGACTTTCCATTTTGCGATCGAACCGGGGCAGTCTCTGACATTGATTGCTGGTACTGAGAAAAATCCGCAACTCAACGGTGATGTAGCTTTAGAATCTCGTCGCACTTATGACCAAGAAGTGCTGCAAACAGCGTCAAAAGTGAGGGAATCTCCTGATTGGGTGGCTCAATTAGTGCTAGCAGCGGACCAATTTATTGTCAATCGTCCGATCGCAGGGGAACCGGAGGGTAAAACGATTATGGCTGGATATCCGTGGTTTAGCGACTGGGGGCGCGATACGATGATTGCGCTACCTGGGCTGACAATCTGTACTGGGCGATCGGACATTGCCCGATCGATCCTGCGGACTTTTGCTCGATATGTCGATCGCGGGATGTTGCCAAATCGCTTCCCTGATGCTGGTGGTGCACCAGAATACAACACCGTAGACGCGACACTGTGGTACTTTGAGGCAATTCGTGCTTATTACGAAGCGACTGGGGATGATGAACTTTTGAGCGAACTCTGGCCGATATTATGTGAAATTGTCGATTGGCACATCAAGGGAACTAGGTATAATATTCGCGTCGATCCTGACGACGGTTTGATCCACGCTGGCGAAACAGGGGTGCAACTGACTTGGATGGATGCAAAAGTTGGCGACTGGGTGGTGACTCCGCGGATTGGTAAGCCGATCGAGATTAGCGCTCTTTGGTACAATGCAATCCAAGCAATGGTTAGTTTTGCTCAAAAATTGGGCAAACCTCACGATGAATACCAGCAACTAGCCGATCGCACGGCTGCCGGATTCACTCGTTTCTGGAACGGTGAAACAGGTTACTGTTACGACGTTCTGGACGGCCCAGACGGACACGACGGTTCGCTGCGACCAAATCAGATATTCGCAGTCTCACTGCCCTTAAACTTGTCAGCAAAGGAGATGAGGGTCAATGATAGTCATCGGTACAAACCGTTACTCACGCCCGATCGGCGTCGGGGTGTGGTGGATGCCTGTGCTCAGCAGTTGCTGACATCTGTCGGCCTCCGCAGCCTCTCGCCGGAAGACGCGCAGTATCGGGGTGAATATGCGGGCGATCTATTGCAGCGCGATCGGGCTTATCATCAGGGTACAGTCTGGGGCTGGCTGATGGGGCCTTTTGTCTTAGCTCACTTGGATGTATACAAAGATCCAGCAACAGCGCGGGAATTGCTAGAGCCAATGGCACATCATTTATTAGCCGGCGGAGTTGGCAGTTTAAGCGAAATTTTTGAGGGCGATGCACCTCACTCGCCACGGGGCTGCACTGCACAAGCTTGGACGGTGGCTGAGGTGTTGCGGGCTTGGTTGGCAACTCAGAATATGGGTGGTTGACAGTTGACTGTTCACTGTTAACAGTTCACTGTTGACTGTTATGGCAGAAGTTGAGTAGAACGAAGAAATCAGGACACGGCAGTGCCGTTTCCCTACAATTAATCTGGCGTAGGGAAACGGCATTGCCGTCTCCTCTATATCATTCCAGCGCAGCCGGAATTGATATGAAACTCAAAAAATATTGGTTTAATCGGAGATTTATGGCATTATTATTAGCGGGTGACATTGGCGGAACTAAGACAATTTTGCGTTTAGTAGAAACAACTATTGAGGGTGAAATGAAAACTCTTTATGAGTTTCGCTATCCGAGTGGGGAGTTCCCCGATTTAGTGCCGATGGTACAGCAGTTTTTGGCGGAAGCTGCTGCTAAACTAGACTTTGCACCATTGCCTGAAAAAGCTTGTTTTGCGATCGCAGGGCCGGTAGTCAACAATACTGCAAAACTGACTAATTTGGCTTGGCGGCTGGATGCGAAACGTTTGGAACAGGAATTAGGAATATCGCACGTTAGTTTAATTAATGATTTTGTCGCCGTTGGCTACGGCGTGTGCGGTTTGGATGCAACAGATTTGCATACTTTGCAACTTGGAAAACCGCGACAACACGATCCAATTGCTGTGATTGGTGCGGGTACTGGTTTAGGTCAATGTTTTGCCATTCCTGAAGCTAATGGAGTGAAAGTTTTTGCTTCGGAAGGGGGACATGGTGACTTTGCACCGCGATCGGAGTTAGAGTTTCAATTGCAGAAATATCTGTTAGCCAAACATGATATTGCCAGAATATCGATCGAACGAGTGGTTTCGGGACAGGGAGTTGTGGCAATTTACCAGTTTTTGCGGGACACAAAATTTGCTTCTGAATCAGCAGAAGTAGGAGAAATTATCAAACAATGGGAGTCAGAAGTCGGGAAAACTGAAAAGACGGTTGATCCGGGGGCGACGATTGCGATGGCTGCACTCAAAAAGTGCGATCGGCTTTCGGAACAAACCATGCAAATGTTTGTAGAAGCTTACGGCGCTGTGGCCGGAAATATGGCTGTCACACTTCTACCTTACAGCGGTTTGTACATAGCTGGTGGTATTGCTGCTAAGATTTTGCCATTGATTCAAGAAGGCAGTTTTATGCGGGCTTTTACCCACAAAGGGCGCATGGATTCGCTGTTGGAAATGATCCCAGTTCATGTTGTCTTGAATGATAATGTAGGGTTAATTGGAGCGGCGGTTTGTGCGGCAGATATTTAGGAGAATTTGCTGAGAACTGTAGCTTTTCATACTGTGCATAATGCTGCTGAGCGACCATAGTTTATTATCCGACTTTGCCAAAGGCTGCATCAGCATATGCACATGATCTCGCATTACAACTAAACAAAATATTTGATACCTTTGATTGCTTCCCTGACTCAAATTTTTGTGAATCATATTACTCAGTACAACCACAACTTAGTATAAAATAGCCTAAAGCAAGCAAGATGCCAATACTCGATCGAGCATTTTTATAAACTATTTAATTAAATTGTTCTGGGTGGGCTTCTCTTTCAGTCACAGGCAAGATGCCTGTGCCACAAATATGCTTGCTTGTGGGGTAGGCTTCTAGCCCGCCCAAACTTGAGCTACAGGCAAGATGCCTGTGCCACAAATGTAGCTTATCTCATCTTCAAAATCTTCTCGGCCGCACTTTCAGATATCGGCATCACCGATAACCGATTGCCTTTCCTCACCACCAAAATCTCATCAACGCTAAACTCTTGTTTCAATTCATCCAAAGATATTAACTTAGCAAATTCCTCAACAAACTCCACTTTCACAGTTTGCCAGCGAGGCGAATCAAACGTTGATTTAGCATCATAATATTCGCTATTCATATCAAACTGAGTTGGGTCAGCGATATGAGTTTCAACAACACGCATCAAGCCAACAATTCCTGGTATTTTAGTATTAGAATGGTAGAAAAATACTAAATCTCGCACATTCATTTCTCGCATAAAATTACGAGCTTGATAATTGCGAACACCATCCCAGATAGAAAATTTATCTAATTTCAAATCTGCAATACTATAAACATCCGGTTCCGACTTCATTAACCAATAATTCATACAATATTTTCCGATAGTGATGCCACAAAATCAAAGACGACTTCCGGTGACGCAGAAATTTCTGCTAAAGCGTTGGTTTTAACTGAGATCTTGCACCATTCTCAATAGGCCTTTTATGGACGGGCAGGATGCCCATCCCACAAGAAAATTTACTCTTTGTGGAACGGGCTTCTAGCCCGTTGCTGACATTGGTGCAAGATGTCAGTTTTAACTAACGGCACTGCCGTGTCTTCATAAAATATCTTTCCGCTTTTGCAACCACAACGTCAACATCAAATAAACCAAAATATGCACACACAAAATCCCCCAATTTAAACTCAAATTTTCCCAAGTTGGATCGTAAACAGGAGTAGGCTCAAAGGGCTGAGGAAGTGTACTCCCATCTGGCAATTTAGTAAGTGCAGGAACCATCGCATTCACATTAACCAAAGAGCCATAAGCACCCACAGACCAGCGACTTAACATTAGCCAAGAAAACTTACTCGCCACACCTTCCATCTTAAACAAAACTCCAGAAAAGATAATCTGAGGTAGCAATAATAGAGGCAAAGCACTATTAGCCTGAGAGCTATTTTTGACAATTGCCGAAACGACCAATCCGAGACTTACACAACTCAGCAAAGTTAGAAAAGTCGTAATGCTTACTCCCAAAGTCCAGGAAATTAAACTCGGTTCCGGGTGTTTAAAAGCAATCAAAATTACTCCTACCATTAAGAAAGTTTGCAATAGGGCCAACCCGGAAAGGATTAAAACTTTTGAACCTACATAAGCAAACAATCCTAAGTTTACCAGACGTTCTCGCAGATAAATAGCTGATTCTTTAACAATTTCTTGCAGAGAAGTTGCCAATCCTACCCAAATCGCCGCACAGGTAAATACAAACAAAACTCGCAAAGCCAAAGGTGCTAAAGTTGCTTCCGGTGCGCCAATTAACGGGTCTTTATCTCTGACTGCTAGTTTTAGTAAAATAATGCCGATCGGCGCAGTTAAAAGAGCTAAACTTAAGTTAACTACGTCCCGCGAAATTAGCTGAAAATAGCGCTGAGCTAGCAGAACAAGTTGTTGGATAAAAGATACAGATTTTGGCTTGGGAGGTGCAGTTGGTGTTTTTCCTTCGGGGTTGCCGGCGCTGAAATGATTTTCAATGTATTGCTGATAATATGGAGAAATGCGAAACTTATCTACCCAGCTTTGAACGTTGATTTCTTCTGTTTCTAATTCATTGTAAATATCGGCAAAATCGCCAGTTTTGACATCAAAAAAGTCTAGGGCTTGAGTTGGCGGGCCGAAGTAACAAAGGCGACCGCCGCGACCCATAAACACAATGCGATCGCACATTGTGATATTTGCCGTCGCGTGAGTCACCAAAATCACCGTCCGACCTTGATTTGCCAACTTTCGCAGCAGTTGCATCATCTTTTTATCCAAACCCGGATCGAGTCCTGAAGTCGGTTCGTCCAAAAAGAAAAGTTTCGGGTCTGCTAATAGTTCGACTCCGATACTAACCCGTTTTCGCTGTCCGCCACTAAGCTCTTTTACTAAAGCATTGCGGCGGTGAGTCATTTCAATATCTTCTAAGGTTTTTGTGACTACTTGCTGAACATTTGTATCGGGAGGTAAGCGCAGTTTAGCAGCATAATTCAATACTTCTTCTACTCGCAAATCTGCGTGAATTATATCATCTTGAGGCACGTAACCAATTTGATTCCGGTAAATATTGAAGTTTTTTCGTAGGTTGTCGCCGTTGAGATAAACGACACCGCTAGTAGTTTTTTCAATGCCTAAAAGCGTCCGCATTAATGTAGATTTGCCCGCGCCACTACCTCCGACTAAGGCCACAAATTGCCCTGGTTCGATCGCCAAAGTGATCCGATCCAAACGCTTTGGAATCACCAGACAGTCAGCATCCAAGCGAATTTGATGACCCCCGTCCTGCATCTCCAACTCACCACTGCGGTAAGTTAGGGTAAAGGGGCCGATCCGAATCGCATCTCCCTCGGAGAGTTGTACAGAATTTGTGACACGCTGACCGTTGACAAACACTCCGTTAACACTGTAGTCTCGCAAAAGATAATTGCCGCGACTATCTTGGTCAATTGTGGCGTGGCGACGAGAAACCAGTGGGGAATCTAATTGCAGGGAAGCGTTTGGATCTCGACCCAATAATACAGACCGATTCTTAAGAGAAATTGACTGCTTATTTGACGAAACAATTTGATTTGCTTTCGGGTTAAAATAGGTCAGTAAAACTTGATTCTTGGGGTCAAGACCGATTTTAATTTCTGTACCATTTTGCAGACAATAACCGTCGTTGGGAGTGATGCGTGTGCGATCGACAAATAGGCCATTAGTGCTCGGTTTTTGCCCGTCACCGTCGTAAATCCAGTAATTATCACCTTTTTGGCGAAAAACAGCGTGGATACCGGAGACAGCGCGCCAGGGTTCAGGTACAATTAAATCAGCACGAGTGCGATCGCGCCCCAATACGTGCTGCTGCTGTCTCAACTCTAACTGTAAAACTTGGCCTTGACTATTTAATACTAAATAAGGGCGATCGCTTAAAGCTGTCGGTTGTCCTATATTATTTGTCATAGTTCGATCGCGTTTTTTGCACTCACTTTTTCAGCATATCAAAAAGTGGACAACAATTTGAATCTTCAGTCCGCGTAGGCGGACTTCGTTTGCATAGATGCGGTTTCCAACCGCCAGGTTTCAACCGCCGGGTAACTAAGCAACTCCATAACCAGTATAGGGACGCTTATAAGGTGGATGCAACCCTAAAATAATATCCTCTTTGGGTACTCCCATCTCGACTAATTCTTGTCCTAAATCGGCTTCTGTCATATTGCGTTGAATCCAGATTTTACCATCCTTGATATCCAAATGAATGAAACAGTTATAAATCCGTTTGTATCCCTCCCAGCCCACATCTAAAATTTGGTAATGGTCTTGTTCTGTATCGAACACCAACTGACATTCAACATCTGAATCTGAATTTGGATCTGGTGCGGCATGAGTGGTTAGCAACTGGCGGATAAATTGCCGGTACTCTTCTATTCTTTCCATTCGATGATTACCTCCTGAATCGGTTCGTAGACGATTAACTTCACTTGATACTGTCTGACAGCTTCCTGAGTGAATCTTTCTTGAAAAAAGGATTCAAATATATCGAGAGGAATTGCCAGATACAGAGTTCTATCTGGTTCATTCATTTGCAATCCTAAGCGATAGTTCAAAAACTGTCCCAACGCAGCATGAAAGTCTGTAACCACTGAGGTGTTCAAAAAGCTTTTAATTTCAACAGCAATCTTTTGTCCAGCTTTTTCAGCGGCAAAGACTTTCTCTGCTGCTAAATCTATCTCAAACTTCACCTTATCTATCTTGAGGATCAGCGGATCTGCCGTAATTACCCATTGCTCCTTCAAAAGAGCTTGTTTAACAGCTTCATGGAATCGGTCTTTGGCAGCCATCGTTTTTTTACAGTATCTTAGGTATGATTATAGCAGCGATGACTCTTGAATATCCCGGTTTCTTCTTCAGTCCGCGCAGGCGGACTTTGTTCGTATAGACGCGGTTTCAACCGCCGGGTTTCTACTTTGTTTTTCACCGGCTGGATTTATCGGTGGTCTTATTTTTCTGACTTTAACCTAAGTATAAGTACCCTGGATTTATCAGTAGAATCGTTTTTGATAGTACCGCTTCAGGTTTTTTTCGCTGACGGCGGGACGACACTCAAAAGTGCGATCGCTCTTCTGGTCACAGCCCCAGCAATTTATCATATTTTGTGGTTTTTTGATATTGTAACTAATAAAGTTTATGCTACAGTCAATAATTGGATAAGTGCAAGGTTGTCTCCCTCGCCTCCCGTAACAAGAACCCCGTGGGTTGATCATTTTCTGAGGTCTTGGGACCAATTTAAGAACAAGAAAATGAGTTCAATAAAATTACTGCGATCGCTAGTCAACCAAATTATTATCGTTAGTTTGGTATTGCTAATGTTGTATTGGTCAGCTTACCACCAAGGTATTGCCGATGCCCGACGTGATGCGGGCGAAAATTCAACTCTACCTGCTGTTGTTTTAATCGCCCAAGAAAAAAATATTGGTTTAGGCAGAAAACTCAATGATGCTTTTGATGAACCTTCTGTAAAAGACGATAATCTAAAAGACTATAAATTTATTGGCGATAAAGGTTTATTTGATGATTTGCGAAATGATGCAGACGGAGGAGTTAACCCCAAACCTAGAATTTGGCGGTTGCTTTTGGAGAGAGGAAACTGGATTTATCTGTTTCCCGCTTTAACAAAAGAAGAGCAAAAAAATCCTAACGCTCGACCGCGAGTGGTTGCAGTTCAACAAAGTCAATCCGGCGATCAATTGTTAATTGTAAGTCCCGAACCTTCTAAACCATCTAAATAAAGTCGGGGCGGGTTGATGAATACCAAAATCATCTCGATCGCCCCTAGCGGGCGGGCACGGGGGCACAGCCCCTACAAAGGATAAAGAAAACCATGACTTTGTATTTGTAGGGGTAGTGCCCCGTGCCTACCCCTCTACCCCCTTAGTTGACAATTACCGAATTTCCAATAACTTAGCAGTCGCATTAACCACAATTTGAGCAGAACCCGCAAAGAAAACGCGATCGATCGTTGCTAAAGTATCAGTAGATTTGTGATAATGAGGCGATCGCAAATTTGCCGTATCAGTCACCAACACTGCACCAACTCCCTTATACCAGAAAGGCGCATGATCACTCCGCAAAACATCGGGAGTCAGCACCCCTTTCAGAGGAACTGGCAACGTCACAATCGGCGGTAAACCAGTTGTTCCAGACTTCGCAAAAGCTCCCAACAACAGCGGATGTTCCGCATCACCAACCACCGCAATAAACTCGCCCTTGTCAGGAGAAGTCACCCCCGCAGCATCTAAAACAGACTCTATTTTCAACCCTTCGGGATATCGCTGACAACCGGCAGTATGACAAGCATAACCTACCATATCTAACACCACCACTCCTTGCAAATTTTTTAACTTTGCTGGGTTGCCAGTGAATGCTAAACTACCTAAAAGTCCGATTTCTTCTCTATCAAAAAATGCCACTTGCAGTGTGCGATCTGTAGGACGAGAAGCCAGCAGCCGTGCTACTTCTAAAACTACTGCAACTCCCGTAGCATTGTCATCAGCACCGGGTGAATTGGGTACAGTATCGTAGTGGGCGGCGACTAAAATTGCACCAGCCTTTGAATCCGTACCTTTTCTTTCGGCAAAGATGTTAGTACCTCCATCAAACGGCTGCAATTCCGGGGAAAATCCCGATATTTGCAGTTGTTGGGAAATGTAGTTTCTGCTGAAAGTTCTATCTCCCTCTGTATCCCTTTCTCCTGCTAAACTTGTAACGTGTTTCCACAAACGAGACTCGTCAATTTGGGGAAAATTAACTGGTAGTTTTTCAGGAAATGCCGAAGGAGAGGAGTTTTGAGAAATGCCAATCTCACTCCGAACTTCGACTGGTGACAAATGTTGCCACGAATAGGAACCCCAACCGGCGGCCCCGATCGCAAATATAAATAGAACTATCCAAATTAATTGTTTCATCAATATTTCAAGCATACCGCAGATAAATACCCGTAGGGACACCACAATGTCGTCCCTACTACTACATTAAAAATATTTATTTTTACCCGAAATCTATATCCTTACTTTCTAGTATAAAGCCATTATTTTTAGCTACAGCTTGAGGGATAGTTTTTGCGGAAAATTCAACAACTTGAGTTGGTTGTTGAAACCACTCACTATAACTGGGACTGAACTCATCAGATAGCGCTTTTAAACTCCGTATTTCAGCCTCTAGCTGCATTGCTATTTGATTAATCCGATGGATTTGTACCTGTAAATGCTTTTCTCCAGTCTGAATTTTGTTTTCTATTTCTTGCCAATGCTGTCCTGCCAGTATTTTTTCGAGTTCAGCTTGTTTGTACTTGAGTATGGACTGTTTTTGTGGCAATTGCTTTTCAATAGTTCTGGTTTCCCGATCGATCTCTTCGAGTTGCTGCAACCACTGCTCCCCAAAAGCAGCAGTTTGCTGGTGGAACTCGGCAATAGCTTCCGGGGTATTGTTCTTTGGAAAACTGACTGCGACTCTGCATGATGAGCGCTGTTTGTAAAGTTTTTCCCGCGACTCTTGCAGGGTGGCAATTTCTGCTTGCAGGGTGCGGAATTCTGTTTGGAGTTCTGGGAGAGTCTGACTCATGGGTTCAATTAGTGGGCTTTTGCATAGATTTTAAGCTAATTGTTGATTTTTATGACACATCTAGCATATTTTTGTGGTAAAAAGATTTTATTTAAGGGCGATCGCACGTACTGCCTAAGCATAATATCGCACAAATTTTGGCATAATGGCCAATGACATATTGAAAATTAAGATTAAAATTGTAATAAGTTGGGAAAACTTTTTTAGTTGATCAAAGTCACCATTACAACATAAAGTTAAATTAAGCTCTCGTATTTTTTATTGACAGGTCTAAATTTTTACTCGATTTTTCCAGATATTTATACTAAGTATTGTAAATAGTTTATTTAAACTCAGGAATTGAAGCCAATGAAAATCACTCGTCAATTACTGTTAGGATATTTAACTGGTACTATGTTCTGTACAATAGGCTGTACTAATCAGATCAAGCCTAGCATCTCTCCTACAAATAATTTTATAACAACGGTGGAAAACACCAGAAAAGATGATAGCTACACTTTGACTAATATTGCTTATTATTTGGCTTTTATTTCGGCGTTTGTTTCTTTATTGATGAGGACTAATACACCAAATTTGTTATTTAAGGCGATGGATAAGCTGAGATTACACCCGGAACCAAACAATGACACAATCGCCAAAAATGTAAACTTGTCAATCCCCAAAAATGAACAGAATATCGGGCATGGTATTGCACAAATCACTCAAGATTTGCAACCAACCACCGAATATCCTCTCGATCTTTTTGAGGAAATAAGTATATCGATAATTACCACAACACCCCAGGGTCAGATCCTGTCATTCAACCATGCTACTTGCCAACTTTTAGGATACTCTAAAAAAGAGTTGATCGGGAAGCCCATAGCGGGAATTTTTAAGAACACTGAATTACCGCTATCTGGGTTAGAAGCTCAAGATTTAACAGCAGATAATTCTGTCCGCAATGTCGAAAAAATTTACTTGTCCAAGCAGGGTAAAAAAATAATTGTACTGCTTTCTATTTCAACCATGCGCGATGGTAAAGGGGAGGTGATTGGCAAGTTATATGTAGCGCAAGATATTACAGATCATAAGCGGGTAGAAAGAGATTTGCGTCGCAGTGAAAAAAAGTTTAGACAATTAGCAGAAACGGTTAATGCTGCTGCATTTATCTATCAAGGCAGACAACTGCGTTATGTCAATTCTCAAACGGAAACTATCACCGGATATACCCGCGAAGAATTGTTGTCAATGAATTTATATGACTTAATTCATCCTGATTTTAGGTCGATAGTTAAAAGCTGGGGTCAAGTCACCGAAAACCCCAAAAAATCCAGTTCAAAACATGAAATTTTACTTGTTTCAAAAACCGGAGTTCACCGTTGGATTCAAGCAACAATAGATGTGATTAAATTTGAAAAAAAAGCTTCTATATTAGTCACAGCCTTTGATGTTAGCGATCGCAAACTATCAGAGTTAGAATTAGAAACGTCTCTTTCCTTGCTTCAAGCAACAATTGAATCAACTGCCGATGGCATTCTTGCTGTTGACAGCCAAGGAAAAATTGTTACTTTTAACAGCAAGTTTACCCAAATGTGGCAAGTTCCCGATTTCATGCTCTATTCGACATATAACAATCAAATTTTAGGGTTCGGAATCAATCAGTTAAAACATCCAGAAAAATTTATTAAACGCTCGAAAGAATTGTCTGATTTAGCGGAGTCAGACAGTTACGATATCATTGAATTTAAAGATGGTAGAATCTTCGAGCGTTACTCTCTGCCGCAGCGCACGGGAGGAAAAATTACTGGCAGGGTATTCAGTTTTCGGGATGTAACGGAACGGCTGCAAGGAGAAGAAGCATTGCGTAAAAGTGAAGAACGCTTCAACCTGCTGACGCGAGCTACAAATGATGCAGTTTGGGACTTAGATTTGTTGAAAGAAGAATTATGGTGGAGCGCAGAATTTAATAAATTATTTGGTTATAAAGTTGCTAAAAATCAAATAATAGAATTGGAATTTTGGCACAAGCAAATCCATCCAGAAGAGCGGGAAAGAGTGATAGCAAAATTCAATACTACGATTGCTAGCAATGCGGAATATTGGTTAGAAGAGTATAGTTTTCGCTGTGCAGATGGCAGATATATTTTTGTACTAGATCGCGGCTATATCATCCGCAATGAAAGTGGCAAAGCGGTGCGGGCAATCGGTACGATGATGGATATTACTCAGCGTAAGCAAGCTGAAGAAATTATTCGCTATCAAGCTGTTTACGATCAATTAACGGGTTTGCCAAATCGCCTACTTTTTAATGAGCGACTGTCGGCATCTTTAAGACAGATTAAAGGCAGTCAAAAAATGTTGGCTGTGATGTTTTTAGACTTAGACAGGTTCAAGAAGATTAATGATACTCTAGGTCACGCAGCGGGCGATCGCCTGTTGGAGGCGTTTGCTGCACGGATCAGTGACACTTTGCGATCGACTGATACTGTGTCCCGTTGGGGTGGCGACGAATTTACTGTGCTACTACCCAATATCAATTCCCCAGAAGATGTAGTCAGAGCGGCTCAAAGAATCCAAGAGAATTTAAAGCCTGTATTTAAACTGGAAGAACAGTCACTGCACGTAACTTGTAGTATTGGGATTGCTCTCTATCCTGATGATGGGGAGGATGCAGAAACTTTAGTCAAAAATGCAGATGCTGCTTTGTACCGTGCGAAAGAAAAGGGAAGAAATAATTATCAGTTTTATAATTCAACTATTAACCCGAAGGGCAGCGAGTTGCTGATTTTAGAAAGTAAGCTGCATGATGCTCCGGGACAGGGAGAGTTTGAGGTTTACTATCAGCCAAGAGTTAATATTACTACTTGGAAGATCCAGGGTATGGAGGCGCTGCTGCGTTGGTATCACCCAGAATTGGGTTTGATTTATCCTAATACATTTATTCCGATCGCTGAAGAGAATGGATTAATTGTATCGATTGGGGAATGGGTTCTGGAAACTGCTTGCAAACAAAATAAGGCTTGGCAGGATGCTTTGCAGCCAGATTTGCGGATAGCTGTTAATTTTTCGGCGAGGCAGTTCCAGCAATGTAATTTATTACAGATGGTGTCAAACTGTTTGGAAAAAACTGGTTTAGATCCGAAGTATTTAGAGTTGGAGATTACAGAAAGCACAGCAATGCAAGATATGGAGTATACGAAAAATGTGCTGACCCAGTTGCAGAATATGGGAGTACAGATTGCGTTGGATGATTTCGGAACGGGTTATTGTTCTTTGAGTTATCTCAAAAATTTCCCCCTCAATATTTTGAAAATAGATAAGTCTTTTGTCAGTGGGCTGACGAATGATCCGTGCGAAAGGGCGATCGCGAATGCTGTAGCGACACTGGGGCGAGATTTGAATTTGAGTGTGGTGGCAGAAGGGGTGGAGACTAAGGAGCAGTTGGAGTGTTTGCGATCGCTCCATTGTCAAGAAATTCAAGGTTACTATTTTAGCCCTGCACTATCAGCTAATGATGCGACTAAAATTTTGATCAATTCTTTGTTGAAGAGGGCCAAAATTGCTTGAGACGGATCGGTGAGGGCGATCGGGGGATGCAGCTAACCGCTATATCGCACTTATCCTTCATTCATAGCAGCGAGAGTGCGAGGCAGGCGCAAATCCCACAAAATAGTTTGGTTAATTGGATTCCCTTGACGCAAAAGTGCCAGCCAGATTTCCTGAAAACTTAAAGGAACTGCACCCAAAGAGAGAGAAATGGCGATCGCAATTCCTAAACCAAAACATAGAATTAACGCTGCTTGAACAATCCGATTATTTAAGCCTAGTTTTTTCAATTTAATAATTACCTCCGTTAAAAAAGCTTGCAGTTATCCTAACTTAGCCAGACTCAAACGATACATATTCTTGAACGGTGGAATGCGAAAAATAAAATTGTTAATTGCTCCCATGCGGCGGACGTATTTTGATGGCAGATCCTGAAATCTCTTAATTTCTAGAACTTTGTACTCAGGATTCCATTGTTCGATTGTTTGGATGTCTTGAATTCCCCATTTAAACTTAGCAGAGTAGTATTTCATTACATCATGTTGCTTCTGATTCTTCACCATAAACGGAGACATCGAATCAAAGGCAAACAGCGAACCGGGAAAATGCTCTATCAGCAAAGCAAATACTTGTTTCACCTGCGCTTCGGTAAGATACATCAGCACGCCTTCAGCTACAAACAACACGGGCGTTTCAACCGTCGGTTTAACGAGATTCACCCAACTAGAATCTAGTACGGATGCTGCAATAAACTTGCGCCGATCGGTCTCGTCAAAAAAACGCCTCCGTACTTCCATCGAGTCAGGCAAATCAAGGTCGAACCAGCGCACTTTTCCATTATCAACTCGTTCAAAGCGAGTATTAAGTCCAGCGCCAATTTCCACAACTATTCCTGTAGGATATTCCTCCAGAAAAGATGTTACCCATAGATCCAAAGCTAATCCCCGCAAACAAATACCAACCTGACTTGCTTTTGCCTTTGCTAGCTTAGAGAAGTCGCAGTCAATTTGATTTACAATCTCTGCTGATTTTGTATCTTTGACGATCGGATCGTCTTGACTCGCTTCCACTGCTCTCGCCCATAAAGTGATGAGTAGAGTTTCTTGGACTGTGCCGAGATTGACTTTGGTTTTATCCATCATTTTTTTTGGTTAATCCTTAACTAGATTCTAACTTATTTGCCACTGCGATTATAGCGCCAAAACTTGAAAAATTCCCGACATATGCTTGCCTAAAAAGCAGCTTTTACTCCCGCTGAAACGGTAATTGAAGTAATACCTTGTGCTGGATTTTGAACGCGAAATTAGTTACCATCTGGTAGCTGCAATACTGTATTGGGAATGTTGACGATCGCCGTATTGCCTTGAATCCTAGTAGTAGTTTGTAATTGTTGCCCTCCGATTTCTAAAATGATTTCCAAACCCTCTGTGGCAGTTCCCTGTGTTTCCAGCTTCTCGCTTTTCATCAACGACTTCACGTGAATGGGAAGTTCTGGCTGTAACCCAGTTGCGATCGCGGGATCTTGTTGAGGCAATTCCTCTGATTCACGATGAATCTCGATCGCTCAGATTCAGTTAAGTCCTCGATCGCAGCCTCAGCCGCCATAGACGGTGCGATACCAATACTCAGCAGTGCAACGCACGCCAATGATAAATACAGTTTCATCTTCACACCACACACCGGTAATATTTTGGGACTGCTATACAATTCGTAATAGTCGCGGTCAACAACCAGTAGCTTATCGCTAATTATTTCTAGTAGTATACTTACTATATAATAACTAGGCTGCCAATGTCAAGTAAAATTTCCCGCTTTATTGACAATTATTATAGCATTGTAAATACGCTATTGAGAATTAATATTAATTTGTATCGCGCATTACTGATCGATCGGTCTGGACTGAACCGAGAAACCAGATCCACAAGTGCGGCAAGCCGTTTTAAGGGCGATCGAACTCAGCAGCAGTTACCCAAGTTAAGGTAACAGCCGATCGCGCCCTGCGAGTTAAAACTTAAAATAGTGTGCAGAATGACCGACTTGTGGCCAAAGACAGACGAAAATATCCCTACCCTACAATTAAACAAATTGTCTATGCAGCCGATTCGCACATTTAACGTTTCGCCATCCCTACCTACGATTCTCGAACCCTTACGCAAGCTTGCTTACAACTTGCACTGGGACTGGAACGTCGAAACCAAAGACTTATTCCGCCGCCTAGATAGAGACCTCTGGGACTCCAGCAACCAAAACCCGGTACTGATGCTGGGAACCATTTCTCAAGAACGACTGCAAGAAATGGCCGAAGACAAAGGCTTCATTGCTCAAATGAATCGAGCAGCCCAGCAGTTAGAGGATTATCTCAAAAATCGCGCCTGGTACCGCAAACAGCGCGGCACAGAGCAGCAAGAATGCTACGCTTACTTTTCGATGGAATTTGGCTTAGTCAAAGCCCTACCCATCTATTCCGGCGGTTTGGGCGTGCTCGCGGGCGACCACCTCAAGTCTGCTAGCGATTTGGGTTTGCCCCTAGTTGGGGTGGGTTTACTTTACCAAGAAGGCTATTTTTCGCAGTATCTGAATGCTGACGGCTGGCAACAAGAACGCTATCCGCTCAACGATTTCTATAATATGCCACTCCACCCAGAACGCAATCCCGACGGTTCGGAATTGCGGATTGAGGTAGACTATCCGGGCCGCAAGGTTTACGCGCGGATTTGGCGAGTGCAAGTGGGTACAGTGCCGCTGTACTTGATGGATACGAATATTGAACCGAATAGCCGCTACGACCAAGATATTACCGACCAACTTTACGGCGGTGATAAAGTTCTGCGGATGCACCAAGAAATCATGCTGGGCATCGGCGGTGTAAAAATGATGCAGGCTCTGGGGCTGAAAGTCACGGCGTATCACATGAATGAAGGCCACGCGGCTTTCATGGCTTTGGAACGGATACGGATACTCATGGAGGAATATCATCTGACTTTTGTGGAAGCAGAACAGGTGGTGGTTTCCAGCAGTATGTTTACGACTCACACGCCTGTTCCTGCTGGGTTTGACTTGTTCGAGCCGGATATGGTGATGCACTATCTGGGTCAATATCCTCAGATTTTTGGCTTGTCGAAAGATCAGTTTCTGGGATTGGGCCGGGAGAATACTGGCGATTTGTCCGCTCCTCTGAATATGGCAATTCTGGCGATTAAAATGTCGAGTTTTGTCAACGGGGTGGCTGCTTTGCACGGTGTGGTTTCACGCCCGATGTTTGGAGGACTTTGGCCGGGTTTACCCCAGGAAGAAGTGCCGATTACTTCGATTACGAATGGGGTTCACGCTCGTAGTTGTGTGGCTAAGTCTACTCAGGAGTTGTACGATCGCTACCTTGGCCCGGATTGGGAAATGACTCCTACGGACGATCGCCTGTGGGATAAGATGGCATCGATTCCTGATGAGGAATTGTGGCGGAATCACGAACGCTGTCGATCGGAGTTGGTGGTGTTTGCGCGGGAGTGGCTGCAAAAGACTTTGCGCGAGCGAGGTGCTGCTCAAGGTGAGATTGAACAGGCGCGGGAGGCTCTGAATCCGAAGGTGTTGACGATCGGATTTGCTCGTCGTTTTGCTACTTACAAACGAGCTACGCTATTCTTGCGTGACGTCGATCGCATTATGCGAATTATGCGCGATCAAAACCGCCCAGTACAATTTGTGATTGCTGGGAAGGCTCACCCGATGGATATTCCGGGTAAGGAATTGATTCGGGATATTGTTCACTTCATCCGCGAACACGAGACGATGAGTTCGATGGTGTTCCTGCCGAATTACGATATTAATGTGGCTCGGATGATGGTGTCTGGCTGTGATGTGTGGTTGAATACTCCACGTCGCCCCCGTGAAGCTTCGGGTACTTCGGGGATGAAGGCTTCGATGAATGGTTTGCCCAATCTAAGTATTCTTGATGGCTGGTGGGATGAGGCGGATTATGTTCGCACCGGTTGGCCGATCGGACATGGGGAGTTTTACGAAGATATTAAGTATCAGGATGATGTCGAAGCTAATGCTTTGTACGAGTTGATGGAGAAGGAAGTTGTACCGCTGTTTTACAACCGGGATTCTGATGGAATTCCCCGTGGTTGGACGGAGAAAATGAAGGATTCTATTCGCTTGAATTGTCCTTTGTTCAATACAACTCGGATGGTGCAGGAGTACGCGCAGCGGGCTTATTTCCCTGTGAGCGATCGATTCCACACTATGACTGAAAATCAGTGTGCTCCTGCTAAGGATTTGTCTCACTGGAAGAAGAATTTGCTTCAAAAGTGGCATGACATCAAGATTGAGGCTGTTGATATTTCCCAGGATAAGGAAGTTAAGGTCAATCAGTCGATCGATGTCAAGGCTCGGATTAATCTGATGGGATTAACTGCGGCTGATGTGCAAGTGGAATTGTATCAAGGTTCGGTTGATGCTAACGGAGATATTGTCGGTGGTGTCCCGATGGTGATGGAGTATTTGGGTGAAGATGCTCACAAGGTAAGTCTTTATAAGGCTGATATTACTTATACTTCGAGTGGCTTGCAAGGTTTGTCGCTCCGGGTTTTGCCCAAGCACAAAAATCTCAGCAGCCCCTATGAAGCTGGCGTGATTCTCTGGGCACATTAGTCAATAGCAATGCGTGTCCCTACAACATAATATTGTAGGGACACGGCACTGCCGTCTCCTAATTTCTAATCATAATTATGTTGGGTAGGGACACGGCACTGCCCATTAGTGTCAACTTAAGCTTGAAAGCCTTGATAAATCTCGTTTTTACCATAGTCTAGATCCCCCTAAATCCCCCTTAAGAAGGGGGACTTTGAGAAGACTCTTGT